>JBDQGY010000039.1:0-22928 GCA_040265175.1 Nannocystaceae bacterium | reverse complement strand
GAGGAATTCCCACCAGGTCTTGAACTCGGGAGGTGGGGTGTTGGGTCATGATGCCGACACTGTTCGTTGGGCACACGAACGCGTCCACTTCCAACGTCTCCCACGGCTCGTTGCTGATGAGGATCTCCATAGGACGCCATTTAGGGCCAAGCGAGCCGGGGGATCAAGCGCTGATGAACTTTTGACCCCTTGGAGCCTCGGATTTCAGCGCCGAAGGCGCTAGTCGCCCAGGCTGACAATACGCCAGCCGTCGTCAAAGCGCTGGAGACGGATCAGGAGGCCCGGTTCAATGAGAACGCGCGCTTGGCCGGCGGCGTCTCGGGTAATTCGGGAAGGATCCTCCAATACAGCCTCGATGCTGCTCGCGCGGGTGGACACGAGGGCACTCGACGTCTGCGACAGCTCGGGGCCTACGACGTCACGAAACCCGTCGGTGTCCATCGACCTCAAGGCGCGCGCGAATGCGGTGAGGGTGGCGAGGGGGGTGCGTCGGTCGTCGGGGGCCCGTAGGCCTCCGGTGGCAACAAAGGCGCCGTCCACTTCGGTCCAGGTGAGGCGGTGGCCGCGCTCATGGATGGTGACCCCTTCGAGCCAGGTCGACAGGCTCGAGTCGGGGTCGTCAAAGCGAGGTCGCGGGCGCTCCGCGAGGGCGTGTCGTCGGGCTTGGCTCTCACGCCATCGACGTTCAAACGATTCGCGATCGGTGGTCGCCTGCGCCTCCGGGCTCATCAAGTCCCACGCGCGTGCGGAATCGTCATCCGCGAGGGCCGCGAGGTACGCGGAGCGGAGCGGCGCGGGATCTGGAGTGTGCGCGCATCCAGAGAGCACGACGCACAGGAGCGAAATGAGCCAGGTCCACGCGGAGGCCCCAGGCCGACTCACGATCTCGGACCGTCCGACTTGTTGAAGATGATGGAGCGCTCGAACGCCGGGTCAGGCTGTGGAAAGTCCACCATGTAGTGTAGACCGCGGCTCTCTTTTCGCTGGGCCGCGCTCTCGACGATGAGATCGCCGACCAGCGCGATGTTTCGAAGATCCAGCACATCGGGGGTCACCCGGAATTTCCAGTAGTACTCGTCGATCTCGGCACGCAACAACTGAATCCGCCTTCGCGCGCGCGCGAGGCGTTTGTCGGAGCGGACGATGCCGACGAAGTTCCACATCATCGCGCGAAACTCCTCCCAGTTCGCGCTCACCATCACGGCTTCATCCGAGTTGACAGCTTTGCCTTCGTCCCAGCGGGTCTTGGCGGCTACGGGGGGGGGCGCCCTGCCAAAGTCTGCGCAAGCCTTGGCGGCTCCCTCCGCCAGCACGACGGCCTCGAGGAGGCTGTTTGAGGCGAGCCTGCAGGCGCCGTGGAGACCGGAGAGGGCCGTCTCCCCGATGGCCATGAGGCCTGGGATGCTCGTGCGACCGGAGTGATCCACGGCGACTCCGCCGCACATATAATGTGCTGCAGGGACCACGGGGATCGGCTGTTTGCGCATGTCGATGCCGAGGGCGCTGCAGCGCGCGTGGATCCCGGGGAATCGACCGGTGATGTAGTCACCGTCGAGGGCGGTCATGTTGAGGTGCACGCAGCGCGCGCCGCTGCGCTTGAGTTCGGCGTCGATTTCTCGGGCCACCACGTCGCGAGGAGCCAGGCTGCCCAAGGGGTGTTTGCCCTCCATGAGCGGCGCTCCGTCCGCGCGTTGGAGGACGCCACCTTCGCCGCGCAGCGCCTCGGAGATCAAAAAACTCTTTGCGTCGGGGTGGTGGAGGCAGGTGGGGTGGAACTGCATGAACTCCAGGTTGCCCACATTGGCGCCGATCCGGTACGCCATGGCGACGCCGTCCCCAGTCGCGACGGGAGGGTTGCTGGTGTAGCGGTACACCTTGCCGCAGCCGCCGGTGGCGAGCACCGTGACGCGCGCCGTGAACACCTCGACCCGCTCGGCGCGAACGTTGAGGGCGAAGCAGCCGAAACAGCCGACTGTTCCGTCCACCTTGTGCCAGCTCAAAAGATCGATAGCGTCGTGGTGTTCGAGGATCGTGATGTTGGGGTGGGCTTCCGCGGCGAGGAGCAGGGCGCGGCTGATCTCCGCCCCCGTGGAGTCGCGGTGGTGCACCACGCGGCGAGCGGAGTGGCCTCCCTCTCGGCCTAGCTGAAACGGCGCACCAGAATCCTGCGCAGGGTCGAACTGCACCCCGTACTTCGACGCAAGTCTGGAGACGAGCCCCGGTCCCAAGCTGACCGCGTGGTGCACCATCTCGGGCTCGCAGATGCCGGCACCGACCTCCATGGTGTCCTTGACGTGGGCCTCCACCGAGTCATCGGGTCCGAACACCGCAGAGATCCCCCCTTGGGCCCATCGAGTATTCGAATTTTCTTTGCGATGCTTGGTCAGCACGATGACGGTGCCGCGCTCTGCCACCTCGAGCGCAAAGTAGAGCCCGGCGATACCGGTACCAAGCACGAGGAAGTCACACTGGTGGCGCTCGTGGGTCAAGACGCCGAGACTCTAGCAATGGGCCGTCGAAATGCACACGTTCTTCACGGTCGCTGGCCTCCTGGTGTAGCGTTCGGCGCATGGCAGCTCACCAACATCGCTATGCGCGACTTGCGCGAGCACTCGCGGTTACCGCGTTGTTTGCCCTCGCCGTGCTGACGACGGCGTCCTCGCCCTCGGCGAAGGAGACCCGTCATGGTCGCAACAACTACTACTCGTATCGCGACGCGAACGGCATGCTGCACATCTCCAATATCCGGCGATCGAAGGGGGACTGGAAGCTCTGGAAGAGCTTTGAGGGCAGCGGTAGCGGGCGGTTTGCGGCGCCGCTCCCGAGTCGACCGTCCGTGAAGCTCGGTCGCACCGCTCGCGCGCGAAAATACGACAGCCTCATTCGTGACGCGGCCCGTCGATACGATCTCCCTGTGGCCTTGGTGCGGGCGGTCGTCCACACGGAGAGCAACTACAACCCTCGCGCGGTGAGCAGCGTGGGCGCCATGGGCCTCATGCAGATCATGCCCTCCACGGCCAAATACCTCGGGGTCCGCGACGCGTTCGATCCGAATCAAAACGTGTACGGCGGGTGCAAGTTCCTCCGACTCTTGGCGAATCGTTTTAATGGCGACATGGTGCTCACGATCGCCGGATATCACGCCGGCGCCGGGGCGGTTCAAAAGTACGGAGGGGTCCCTCCCTATGAGAGCACGCGGGCCTACGTGAAGGCGGTGATGCGCCGCTACTACGCCTATGAGCGACAACAGCGGATCGGCACCAGCGCCGCTCGGAGAGAACCAGCGCGCCATATCTTGCCGTAGGTGCCCGCCGGGAGGCGTGGGAGGTTCCTTTCGGGCTGTAGAGGGTCTATCCTCTATGGGATCATCATGAAGGATTTGGAGCAACCGATGGGGGTGAGTGCCTTCGCGCACGGGCGATTGCTCGGCGCTGTCTCCGACAGCGGCTCGCTCGCGCTCACGGAAGATGGTCACCTCGTGGTCACAGTTCGCGGCGAGATGATGGCGCGCACGGACGGACTGTTGCTGTGCAGCGACAACGTGCGCATGCGGCCGCTGAACTGGCGCATGCAGGGCCGGCAGGTCGAGGAGGTCTTCCATCGACTGGCCGCCATCGAGGGGGAGGGGTATTTCGTGCTCGGCCGCGAGGACGAGCAATTCTTCGTGGTGAACCTGGAGCGAGATCTCTGCTTCTTCGTGGAATCGCGGTTGTGGGCGCTCGAGCCCACCTTGATGTGGGATGTGGGGACGCTCCCCGGGAGCCGTGGGGAGAGCGAGCTGCAGCTGGTCCGGGTGGCCGGCGAGGGACGCATTGCCATACGCGTCCCCGGCGATCTGGTCACGATCAAGGTGACTCCCGACCGACCCCACCGGGTCCGCACCGACGCCTTCGTGGGATGGATCGGTCACGTCGTGCCCGTCATGGACGACTACAAGGACTATCTACGATGCGAGGGTGAAGGGGCCGTGTTTGTCAGCTTGCCTCGCGCGGGCGAGCGGCGCGGCGCGGCGCTGGACGCGGGGACACAATGAGTCGGCGGCGAGGGCGAGATCTGAAGCGAGCGAAAGAACGGTGCGGCTGAGTGGGACGACGCCTGCGGAAGCTGAAGCGAGAGGTTGGGAACTTGCCCAACATGATCACGATTGGGCGGCTCTTTTTGATCCCCCCGACCGTGATGTTGCTCGGTGATGGCGACCCGTTCATGAACCTTTACGCGTGCCTGGTATTTTTGTTCGCGAGTCTTCTCGACGTTGTGGACGGATGGCTGGCTCGACGACAGAACTTGGTGACCTTTTTTGGGAAGTTTGTGGACCCCCTCGCCGACAAGGTGATGGTGATGTCGGTGCTGGTGTTCTTGGTGGCGTACGGCCGCTTGGGGCCCACCATCGTCGTGCTGATCGTCTTTCGCGAGTTTTATATCTCCGGCATTCGAATGTTGGCCCTTCGTGACCGCATCGAGATCGTCGCCGGGGCCGGAGGCAAGTTTAAGACCGGGCTTCAGTTGATAGGCATCGCGCTCATGTTGATTCAGTTCACGTACCGAGATCCGATCTGGGGACTCTCGTACGACACGCAGGCCATCGGGCTCGCGCTGTTGTGGATCTCGGTTGTCTTCTCGTTGACGAGCGCGATCGCGTATACGTCAAAGTATCTCCGGGGGCTCGAGCGGGCGGGCTGAGGAGGCGCGTGGCGAGGACGGCAGAGCAGCCCCGCGTGGGTGGGGAACAGGTGGCGACCGCGTGGCTCGATGGCGGGGCCGATGCGCACGGCTGGTATGGCACCCATGTGTGTGACGAGGTGGTCGGGGCTGGAGTTGAGGATCTTGACGTGCTCGATCGGGCGTGGCGGGCGGCGCCCGACTCGGTGTGGATCGGCTGGCTGACCTATGAGTTTGGTCGCGAGCGCGAGGGCACACCTCGACTGCCGGGGATGTGCATGCGCCAGTATCGCGACGCTGTGCGGCTGAAGCCGGGTGAGACGCCCCCGGGTCAGGGCCGGTGGACCAACGCAGAAGATCCGTCATGGTGGCCGCTTCGCGCCCTCGGAGCCGAGATGACGGCGGAGACCTTTCGCGCACGCGTCGGCGAGGCGAAGGCCTCAATCGCCGCCGGGGAGACCTACCAGGTGAACCTCTCCCAGGAGTTTCGTGCCGCCTTCAACGAGACGCTGCCGCGACGAGAGGAGCGGGACGCGCGGTGGTTAGAGTCCATGGCGCATCGCCTTTTCATTGCCCTCCGGGCGCGGGCGCCCGCGAGCATGGGAGCCCTCGTGCAGGCGCGGGACGCATGGATCGTGTCCAACTCCCCGGAGCGGCTGCTCTCGGTGACGCTGGGCACCGACGGCGGCCCCGACATCGCGCGCTCGTCTCCAATCAAGGGCACGCGGCGCCGGCGACGAACGGCAGCGGAGGATGCCGAGGCCATCGCCGAGCTACGTGCGTGCCCGAAGGAGCGGGCGGAGCACGTGATGATCGTCGATCTGGTTCGCGCAGATCTCGGCCGCTGCGCAGTGGCGGGAAGCGTGCGCGCGTGCTCGACGCCGCGCGTGGTGAGCTTGCCGACCGTGCACCACATGGTGACCGACGTCGAATGCCAGCTGCGTCCAGACTGGAGTCTTCGGAGCCTCATCGAGGCGGTCTTTCCAGGGGGGAGCGTCACCGGTGCGCCCAAGCGCCGCACCATGGAGATCATCGAGACGCTCGAGCACGGGCGACGAGAGATCTACTGCGGGGCCCTTGTGGTGTTGCACCCGGGCGGCGTGGACATGAGCATCCCGATCCGCACGGGCTTGCTCGATAAGGACGGGCTCTGGCTGCGCAGTGGCGGAGGGATCGTGGCAGATTCCGATCCAGAGGGCGAGCGCCTCGAGACCATCACGAAGACGCTGGCGTTCGACCCACGCAGTTCACCGGCGCCAAAACTCGCCGAAAACGACGTATAATCGCTGGCGCGCATGAAACAGTCGATTCCCCACTCACTTGAGATCGATCAAGCGAAGCTGGTCGCGAAGAAGGCGGTCGAGGCCTATCAGGAGCGCTTCGCGAAGTACAATTTCGCCCCGAGGTGGGTGGACGACACGAGGGTGGAGTTCGGCTTCGCCGTGAAGGGCAAGCGCCTCGAGGGCGCCATGCAGGTGCGCGAGCGCTCCTTGGACTTCGAGCTTGAAGTGCCCCTCTTGTTCCGTGCGTTCAGTGGCAAGGCCACCGCTATCATCGAGGATGAGGTGCGCAAGTGGATCGGACGCGCCGAACGGGACGAACTTTAGGCGTCACCTGAGTCGCTCGAAGCGCCCGGCTCGGCGGCCACGCCGAGCGCCTCTTCATCTGCGGCCCCGAAGAACTGCACATAGACGAGCAGCAGCACCATCCCTACAACGAGGGCGCTGTCCGCCACGTTGAAGATGGGCCAGTAGTTGTCGGGATCCCACGGGTAGTAAAACTGGAGGAAGTCGACGACGCCGTGTTTCTCTTGATATTTGCCCTGGAACGGGACGTGCCACACGCGCACGAACCGATCGTGAAGGTTGCCGATGGCCCCACCTGCGATGAAGCCGATGGACACAAAGACCCACTTTCGCTTGGGAGGGAGTGTCGCCGCGAGCCACGCCATATAGCCGAGGGCGCCAAAGGTCACGAGGATAAAGAACACCCTCGCCCATGATTTGTCGCGCAGCAGACTGAACGCGGAGCCGGTATTGAACCCAAACTTTAAGTAGAACAGCCCGTCGATCACCGTGACGGGGTGGTCGGGCTGGCCAGGGCCCGCGGGCTTGAGGTGCTCCCACGCCCAGGCCTTGGTCCACAGGTCCAAGGAGAGGGCGAAGACCAGCGCGAGGCCGGCGATCAAGAATCCTTTTTGACGTTGGGTCATCGCGTGCTTCCCCGGTTCGGGACGGAGACCTTATGCGATCGACCGCGTCGCGGCAAACCCCGAGGTGATGCCGCGCGACGCCAGGTGGCAGCGGTTTTTGGGGGGATCAGCCTGGCGCGTCGACCGACTCACGGAACAGATCAAAGAGCGCGGGCGCCTTGCGCGCAGGCCACTTCGCGGGATCGCGGGTCAGGGCCTTTCGGCTCCGAGAAACCCGCTGATCCATCGCTTGACGGGTGAGTTCACCGAGGGCGAGTGGGTGCCTGCGCTGCAACTCGGGAAGCTCGTGGCGGGGGGAGCCGAGCAAGTTGGACAGGGCGTTCTCGAGCAGCCGCGACTCGGGCAGGCGCAACTCGCGGAGGGCGGCCCGGAGGCGGGCTTGCATGCGCAACTCGTCGACTGTGTCGGAGGTGCCGTGCTCGAGTTCCAAGGCGCGCTCCATGGCATCTGCGTTGAGCATGACCGACGCGGACGCCATCATCACCTGCTCAAGCCGTACGTCTTCGAGCTCCGACCTCGCGGAGGCCTGGGACAAGACCGCGTCCACCTCATGCCATGCGATGGCGTCGATGGTCGCCTCATCTCCACCGAGGGATTCGTAGTCCTCCGAACTCCAGGCGAGCAGCAACAGCCGCAGTCGCACCGTCTCGAACAGCAAAAACTCGGCGGCCGCGGTGTCCCGGTCGACCTCATGGGCCTCTTCACGAGTCGAAAGACTGCGGGTCTTCGCGCGCTTGACCAACGCGCCCATCCAGTCGCCCACGTCCGCGACATCTCGCCCGGCGCGGATGGACTCGACCCATTGGAGTAAGTCTTGTGGAAGCTCAAAAAACAGCGCGTCCTTGAGTCCTCGGTGAAACTCGGAGAGGGCGGGCCAGCGCGCGTCGTCTTGGACCGCGGCGTCGAAGCCGATCCCATGGGCGCGGGCGTCGCTCGCCTCTTCGATGACGGGAGTAAGCTCTGCGCGGAGACCGGCGAGATTGGTCCCTTCACCTACAATTGAAGATGGGAGGGAGGCGGTGAGAGCGGCGACGGCGTCCATAGACTCCATCTAATCACGCAGCCGGCGGTGGCAACCCCTCAGTCCGGATCCAGCCGAAAATCGCGGTGGGGATGGCGCAGTTCCACACCCAAAACGGGGCCGAGCCGCTCGCTCACGACCCGTTTTCCGCGTGTCGCGCCCGAGGTGGGCGCGGGGAGTGCGAAGGGAGGGGCCGGCGATCCAGCGGCGTTGCATACGCGCTGGATCATCATCCGACGCGGTGTGTGGTCACCGTCGCAGACGTGGACGAGCCCGTCGTAGGCGGACGCCCGGGTGACGGCCGCCACCACTGCAGCGGCCGCATCTTCAACATGGATGAGGTTGGTGGCCTCCATGCCGTCCCCGGCGATGGTGGCCGCTGGATCTTTGAGGTAGAGCCGTCGCAGGTCTCGTCCGGGGCCGTACAATCCCCCGAGGCGAAGGATCGCGAGGGGGATGTGGATCCGCGCGAGGCCCTCGCGCAGCGCCTCTTCTGCCTGCCGCTGCACCCGTCCGCGAGGGAACTCCGGCCACCGCGTCTCGGTCTCATCGACAGGCTCAGAGACGTTGGGCAGCGCCGAGGTCGACGACGTGTAGACCACACGCGAGGGGCGCGCGCGTTCGCATGCGTTGGCGATCAGACGCGCGCCGTCCACGTAGAGGCGAGAGGCGTCTTGGGACCTGCCCGCGGCGTGACAGACGATGAGTGGGGCGTCAGGTTGCACGTGTTCGGCGAGCTCATCGGTGGAGCATTGTGTGACGTCGCAGCGACGGAGGACGACGTGTCCAAGGGGGGGGCCTCTCCACGCACCGGTTCGCGAGAGCGCGACGATGGATGCTTCCGCGAGTTGTGCGGTCACGTGGCGTCCGAGGAAACCATGGCCGATGAGTGTCACCTTCACATGGAGACGGTATCATCGATCGCAGGCGGTCTCCTACGCCCCATAACGGACGCGAAACCGGCGCTTTTTCCCCGCTTGGAGTCGAAGTTCGGGTCGGCTTTGATCCGGGAGGTCGATGCTCAAGTTGGGGTCCAGAGAGGCGTCACCGTTGAGTTTGACGGCCCCATCCTCGATGCGCTGGCGCGCCTCTCGCTTGGACTTAAACGCGGCGATATCCGGCCGCACGACCAGGTCAACGAGCTTGATGGAGGGTTCATCGATCTCGACGCAGGGGACGGCGCTCCAGTCTCCGCCGCTCCCAAACGCCTGGCGTGACGCTTGACGGGATTGCTCAGCGAGCTCTTCTCCGTGACAGAGCTTGGTCGCCTCGTAGGCGAGGGTCTCTTTGGCCTCTCGCAGATCCGCGCCTGTGAGCGCCCGCAGCCTATCGCGGTCTTGCTGTGGGATTTCTGTGAAGATGTCGAGGAGGACGCCGACGTCCCGGTCGGCGCATCCAACCCAGAACTGATAGTAGTCGAACGGCGATACCTGCTCCGGGTCGAGCCAGACGGCGCCGCTCTCGGTCTTACCCATTTTCTTGCCGTCGGAGGTTGTCAGCAGCGGGTAGGTCATACAGTGCGCGGTGGCGTTGGGGCGCTGCGCACCCGGGCCCTCGTCTTCGACCGCGAAGACCCGTCGAATCAGCTCGACCCCCGCGACCATGTTGCCCCACTGGTCGGAGCCCCCAAGCTGCAGGGTGCAGTCGTAGGTGCGAAACAGGTGCAAGAAGTCGTAGGCCTGAAAAAGTTGATAGTTGAACTCCAAAAAGGACAAGGGCAGTTCTTGCTCGAGTCGATCTCGGTAGGTCTTCGCTGCGATCATGCGGTTCACGGTGAAGTGCCGCCCGTAGTCCCTTAAGAACTCCACGTAGCCGATGCCCATGAGCCAGCTGGAGTTGTCGAGCAAGATGGCGTCGTTGGGTTCGCCCGAGTCAAAGTGCACGAAACGCGAAAGTTGGGCGCGGATGGACACGATATTCGCTTCGATGTCCTCGGCAGACAGCATCTTCCGTGTCTCTGATTTGCCGGTGGGGTCGCCGACCATCGCGGTCGCTCCGCCGATGATAATGATCGGGCGGTGCCCCGCTCGCTGCATCTGCCGCATGGCCATCATGGTCAGCAGATGCCCCACGTGCAAGGACGACGCGGTCGGATCGTAGCCGGTATAAAAAGACACCATGCCGGCGTCGAGCGCGACGTCGATAGCCTGGAGGTCGGTGGATTGCTCGATCAGGCCGCGCGCACTCAGGTTTTGGAGGGCGGAGGATGCTAAGGATGACTCCGGTTGGTCACGACCCGTCATGCAGGCACCATACTCTCAGGTGGGGGGCTCGGAAAGCAAAGTCTGGTGCTCGGAGAGGGCGGCCTCTAGCGCCTCAAGACGGCCTTGTACCTGCGCGCGGAAGCGATCATGGAGGTCGCGGGCGCGGAACAGATCGTCGGCAAGTTGCATGGCCACGAGGAGCGCGAGGCGCTGCGGGACGGCGACTTTGGTTCCGACGGCGAGGCGCCGGAGGTGGGCGTCGACAAAGTCCGCGAGCTCACCGACATACTCGGGAGTCTCGTCGCTACGAATGGAGAGTTGTTGTCCCGCGATTTCGACTTGAACGGAGCGCACGTCCCTAACGTATCAACTCTCTTTGAGCTCCGCCATGCGAGAAGCCTCGTCTTCGGCGCGCAGGGCCTCGATCACATCGAGGATGTCTCCATCGATGAACCCGGACAGATTGTGCCGTGTCATCCCGATTCGGTGATCTGTGACTCGGTCTTGGGGGTAATTGTAGGTGCGCACTTTTTCGGAGCGATCTCCCGTCCCGACTTGGTTTTTGCGGTGCGCCGCCCGCTCGGCTTCGACCCGCTGAATCTCTCGGTCGAGGATCCGGCTGCGCAACAGCGCCATGGCAATCTCCCGGTTTTTGATCTGCGATTTTTCCTGCTGGCAGTGCACCGCGATGTTGGTGGGGAGGTGGGTGATCCGGACCGCCGAGTCCGTCGTGTTCACGTGCTGGCCGCCGGCGCCGCTCGAGCGCATCACGTCGATCCGCAGATCTGAGGGGTTGATCTCCACGTCGACCTCCTCCGCTTCGGGCATCACCGCAACAGTCGCTGTGGACGTGTGGATACGGCCCTGTGACTCGGTCACCGGCACCCGCTGCACTCGGTGTGCGCCCGACTCAAACTTGAGGGTGCCGTAGACGTCCTTGCCGCGGATCAAGGCCGCGACCTCACGAAAACCGCCGGAGGGAGACTCCGAGTGGCCCATGGGCTCAACGGTCCACCGCCGCTGCTCTGCATGGCGGCTATACATGCGCCACAGGTCGGCGGCGAACAAGGCCGCCTCGTCCCCACCGGCGCCCGCCCGGATCTCAAGGACTACGTTTTTACTGTCGTTGGGGTCCTTGGGGATCAGCAAGCGCTGCACTTCACCGGTCATGCGTTCGATGTCGTCTCTCAACTCTGCTGCGTCGGCTTCGGCCATCTCGCGCATGTCGGGGTCTTCAAGGAGTTCACGCAGGCCCTCAAGATCCGCCTCGTGCTTGGTGAGTGCGAGGTAGGCCTGGGCCACCGTGTCGAGATCGGCGTGCTCGCGAGAGAGCTCGAGAAACCTGCTCTTGTTCGCGACAATTTCGCTGTCACAGAGCATCGAGGCGAGTTCTTCATGGCGCTCGACGATGTGCTCGAGCTTGCTGCGGAGGGAGCTTTCCAAGGGCGCGAACGCTAGCACCGGTGGCGTAGAGTCTCAACGGTGAAGGCGAAACAGACCAGGCGTCCGCCGCGTCATGGGGGGGAACTGCGTCTAACTGTGCGCGGAGCGCCCCCTGGTGTCGCCCGGGGACGGCCGTTGCCATCGGGCCGAGGAACGGGCTAAGACTTCACGGGCATGTTCGACCCGCTCATCCGCGCTGCCCGGTATCAGTTCCTCAAGGAAGTTTGGACTGGCCGAGATCGCGTGGTCTACGACCCCTCCTTGGTGGCGTGGCTCGCCTCGGCGGCGTCGGAGGGCGACGCGCGCTGGAAGGGCTTGCTCGCGGAGGTGCTGCCGTCGAACCCGGGCGGTAGCGTGGTGTGGGCCGTGGTGGAGAACGAAGCGGAGGTGGTGCGCTACGCCCCCTCGCTTGGTGGTTGTCGGCTGGTGACCGTGGAGCAGGCGCTCGATTTGGGCGCGGACGCCCTGTGGTCTGTGGCGATGGTCGATCTCAGCGGAGCGATCGACGCTCCCGTCCCCGGGGGGGAGGCCTCGGCGCCGCTGCGATGCCGACTCGAGCTCGCGGGGCTCGTGGATCGCTTTGTGGAGGAGTTAGGGCGTGGTCGAACCATCGCGGTGAGCGTGGGAGGGGAGGACGCTCGCGCGTGGGCGGGGGACGACATCGCGACGCTGTTCGACGAGCTTGTGCCCGAGGCGCAGAGCTATGTCGTTGCGAATCCTACGGTGGCCGCGGTCTATTCCCTCGACGCAGAGGAAGACGAGGACGAGGAAGACGAGGACGAGGGGTCGTGGGTGGATGTGTCCGAACCGACCGGGGTTGGGCGTTCGCGCGGGATCGCGTGGAGTGCTGCTCCGCGCGCGGGGAGCAGAGAGGAGCCGCTAGACTACGACCAAGACCTCGCGGAGGCGGAGGAGAGTTGGACGGGGCAGTGGGACCGTCGGCCGACCCGTCCGCAACCACTACCGCAAGACCCCATACAGGCGGCGCCGTGGCGGTCTGAGGAGGACTCGGAGGTGGCCGTGGGCCATGACAACACGCTCGGAGATCAAACCCCCGAGGCGGAAGAATGGTTGGCCGTGCTTGGCCGGTTTGATGTTGCCGATGAGGTGATGCTTGTGGAGTTGGGGTCGACCGAGTCCCGGACGAACGCGTCGCCGGTGGCCGGACAAATCCTCGAGGGGGAGACTCAACAGCGCCGGGGACAAAGCGATGACTCGGCCCAGGTACGCGAGCTCAAGGCGCGACTGAATCAAGCGCGGCTGCGGGCAGACGCCGCGGTTATCGAACATCAGCGATTGACTGAAGTCGTGCATGGGCTGCAGCAGCAACAGACCGTGGGCGCTCACGCACCGAGCGAGGATGTGGGGGCGCTCGAGGCGGAGCTTGAGGCCGCGCGCTGGAGCCTGGGGCAGGCGAGCGAGCAAATTGACGCCCTCCGAGGTCGGCCAGTGAGCGAACTAGAGGCGATGGTGTGTTCGCTTCGCGCGCAGCTTGAGCGACGGGATGCGGAGGGCACGTCTGCGCACGCTGGGGTGCGCTCGGCTCGCGTGGTCCACGTGGCACGTGACCGTGACACTTTGGCAACAGCCGCGGATGATGCGCCCGTGGGTGCGGAGCCGCGCCCCGAACCTTCGTCACGGGAGGCGACCCAGGCAGGGGCCGCGCATCGGGCAAGGGAGCGGGCGGCGTTGAAGTCGCTGTTGCGAAAGCTTGAGCGCGGTGGCGGCTCGGCCTTTGAATTCCACGCGGAGTTGCGAGCTATTTTGGCCATGATCGAGCGCTCGTGAGCGTCGCAGCAGACGCGGCGGGCCTGCGACCCACCGCCGGCGCTAAGGATTTTTTTGCGACGTCGTTGCGTGTGTCGGGGGGCGGGCGCTATGATATCGGCGAAGGGTTGCAGCACACCTTCGCCGCTTCCACACAACGCGGAGCCTGACCAGTTCCGGGGGAAGCACGCCTTACCAATGACCAGACCCAGTGCGGAGGCCGCGGGCTCCCGTGACCAGATTGCGAACAATTACATGAAAGTAACTTCGACGGGCCCGAAAGTGGATTGGGCCGCAATGGAAGCGGCGTTCGAGCACAACGCCCCCCAATCCTCCAGCTACCTCGACCTTACGAACGGTCGTGTGGTTAACATCGTCGACTCGCGCATCGAGGACTACGAGCAGCGCGACACGATTCGGCGGGAGCCGTCGCGGTTCGTCAGGCTTACGCCGGCGAGCTCTCGGGAGCAATACCGTTGGATGGAACGCTTCGTGACATCCGTGGAGGACGAGGCCCTTCGCGACCGCCTCATTTTGGCCATCGATGGAAAAGGGGCGTTCCGACGGTTCAAGGACGTGCTGATCTCATACCCCGTGGAGCGCGACCGATGGTTCGAGTATCGTTCGACGTTGCTGCGCATCTACATCAATGAATGGCTCGACGCGCGCGATGTGACGCTCGGAGAGGAGCCCCCGTGGGGCAGCCTCAATCAGCCCGAAGAGCCCGATGTCCCGCTTGAGAAACCGGTGGGGCCGCGCGGCGAAGGCCCCTCCGATGCCCTGCGCCGGCGCGCGAAGGACCTCGTCGACGAGCTCCCCGCCCTCGAGCTCCCTGCGGCGGTCGCCTATCTTCAGTTCCTAGGCCAGCACATGCCTTCTGTGGAAGACATGGAGCATTGAGCACGGAGCCGCAGTCCGGGCGCGCGAGTTTTCAGCGATTTATTGGCATCAGCCTCGGTGGCGGTCGAGGCAAAACGACCGCGGTCGCCCGACTTGAACTTCGAGACGACGAGACCTACGTCCTCGAAGAGGGGAGGATGAAGGGGGAACATCGTGGCGGTGGCCCCGGTGATTCGAAACCGGGATCCTTCCGGGATGCGGTTTTGCTCGACTACCTCAAGCGGTTCGTGGACGACGGGACGGTGGTGGCTGTGGATGCTCCGTTGACCCTGCCGCCCTGCATGCGATGCCAGCTTCCATGTCCGGGGGTGGAGGTGTGCGAGGTCCCCGTGGTCGCGTGGATGCGCCGGCATGGAGAGACCCTGTCTGTGCACCGGGGGCGACGAGATCCAGGGAAGCCTTATGTGACGCCATACACTCAACGGGCAACGGAGATATTGTTGGAGCACGCCACGCTTCAACCTCGGGAGGCGCTCGGGCAGGGCATGGGTCCGCTCGCGGCTCGAGGGGTGTATTTGCGCCGGGTTTTGTCGCCGCGGTTGCGACTCCATGAGAACTTGATCGAGGTCCACCCGCGCGCCACGTTGACGCGGCTGTTCGGTCGCGAGAAAGAGCGCAGGACGCGTCATGGCGATCTCGAGAGCGTGTGGGCGTGCCGGAAATCTGTGTTGCACGAGCTCGTGCACCCGCTCCGATTTCGACAGGTGTGGCCGGAGCTGGTCGTTCGCAACGCCAACGTTTTTTACGCGGTCATAAGCGCGATTAGCGCCGCGCGATGGAGAACCCATGGGTGGGCAGGTCCGCGAGATCTTGTGGGAGACGGGGCATCTTCGCCGTCGGAGGCCGAGCGCACTGATGTCGCGATGGCGTCGAGGCGTCGCACCCGAGCGCCGACGGGTGATGTAGGGCGCATGTCCACCGCTATCGAAGAACTCGGCGAGCTTTGGCGTGAAGATGGTTGGATTTGGACGCCGCCGGTGGGGAGTCCCCCGTGACTTGCGCGGGGTCCGCCGCGAGGCTTGCGCGGGATCCGAGCACGCAAAAGGGGCGGTGCAGTTGACCTGATGCTCCATGCGGGGGAAAACACCGTCGTTGCTTCGACCCGCAGGGCGAAGACTCCGGAGTCCCATGTCAGTTCGAATCCATCTTTTCAAATCGAAGCTTCACCGCGCCACAGTGACCCACGCAGACCTTGAGTACGAGGGTAGCGTGACCGTGAGTGGGGAACTTCTCGACGCTGCGAAGATTCGTGAAAACGAGAAGGTGCACATTTGGAATGTGACGCAGGGCACCCGTTTGGTCACCTACGCGCTCCGTGGCGACGACCACAGCGGCGTCATTTGCATCAACGGGGCGGCAGCACATCTCGCGAGCCCGGGCGACAAGGTCATCATTTCGACCTTCGCGGAGGTGCCAGAAGAGGAGGCCCACGACTGGGAGCCCACCGTGGTGCTCGTGGGCGAGGGGAATCGGATCGTCGAGCCAGAGTATGCGGAGGTCGCGGGGCCTCGACGCCGGCAGAACATGCTTCAGTAGCTGGCTGGGGGCCCGCTAGGGTCACTTGGTGCTGCGGGGTGCGCCTGGGAACCGGTGGAGAAGTTCGCGGGGAGCGTGCGGCGAAGGCATGTGATCGTGTTGGGTGCACGGGGCGAGCTCCAGCGCGCCCGTCGAGGCGCGCGCGCGCTGCCCTCGGCGATCCCCTCGGTCGCAGTCCATGACGGGCGCTCGCCCGGCGACACGACGTGCAGCCCGCTTTGCAGGGGACCGATAATGTACGTGTGGCCGGCGACGCGCGCGCCGAGCTGGGACGACAGACGCTGGACGAAGTCATGTCCCGCGTTCGCGCCGAGGGTCTCACAGGTTCGAAACCACAGTGTCGCGCGCGGTGACCTCATGTGCCGCCCGAGCGCTGTCAGGGACGCCGCGAGTCCTCCAGGCGGGGACAGGACCGACGCGTCGAGGGAATCGTGCCCGATGAGCGCACGTCCCCACTTCCCATGACCCCACATCTGGATCTCGTCGATGCCTCGGTGCTGTGCCACGCGGAGCGTCTCGCGGAGCGCTTGCGCCCATGAAGTGGAGGGGATCACCGCATCAAAAAATCGCTCGCCGCCGAATAGACGCGCGCCCGCTCGAAAAGACCGGGAGAGCCAGAGCGTCTGTCCCGGGCCTTTACAGCGCTGGTCGTAAATCAATATGCGCACGAGACACCGTGCAGGAACGATAGCGCGGACGGCATGCGATGGGAGGCGAGTCGCCCGTGGTTCTGCGGAAGACAGAGTGCGTGGTCTGCGCTGCTTTGTTCGTGGCGTCAAAACCTCTACTATCGCGGGAGCTAAGGACCTTCATTTATGAATCGTATTGCGTTGGTATTGTCTTCTTCTCTTTTGGTAGCGACCGGCTGTTCGGACGGCGGAAACGCAACTATGGGCTCAGGCTCAGGCTCCGCTTCTGAATCGGCGACATCCGGAGATGGGGACGGAGACGCCGACGCGGATGCCGGGACCAATACGGGTGGGATGGACGCCGATGCTGATTCGTCGGGAGATGGGGACGGAGACGGAGACGGAGACGGCGACGGCGATGGCGATGGCGATGGAGACGGCGATGGAGACGGCGATGGAGACGGCGACGGAGACGGCGACGGAGACGGCGATGGAGATGGAGATGGAGATGGAGATGGAGATGGAGATGGCGATGGCGATGGCGATGGCGATGGCGATGGCGATGGCGATGGCGATGGCGATGGAGATGGCGATGGCGATGGCGATGGCGATGGCGATGGCGACGTATGCGGCGACGGCAACGTGACCGGTACTGAGGAGTGTGACTTTGGTATGGAGACCGCCACGTGCAACGCGGACTGCACGTTCGCGGCCTGCGGGGATGGCAAAATCAACGCATCCGCTGGGGAGACCTGCGACGACTCGGGCGAGAGCGCCACGTGCAACGCGGACTGCACCCCGTCCTCATGCGGCGACGGCACGCTCAACATGACCGCAGGTGAAGGTTGCGACGACGGCGCGAATAATGGGGACGGCACGACCAACTGCACCTCTGTGTGCGCCGTGACTTTTTGTGGAGACCTATACAAAGGCCCGTCAGAGGGCTGCGACGATGGAAACGCCATTAACGGAGATGGGTGCAGTGATCAATGCACGCTTGAGTCCTGCGGCAACGGTGTCGTCGACGCCGGAGAAGACTGTGACGGGATGGGCGAAACCGTGGACTGCAACGCGAATTGCACCGCGGCGTCGTGTGGAGACGGCACCGTCAATATGACGGCCGGGGAGACCTGCGATACGGGCACGGCCTCTGCGAGCTGCGATGTCGATTGCACTGATGTGGATTGTGGCGACGGTCTCATCAATGTCAACGCGGGCGAAACTTGCGACGACGGCACGGCGACGGGAATCGAAGGGATGTCTGATTGTACGGGCTCCTGCCTCGTGAACAGCTGCGGCGATGATTTCGTGGGCCTGACTGAAGGATGTGACGACGGCGTCAACACGGGCGTCGAGGGACAGTCAGATTGCACCCCCGCGTGTCAAAACAACGCGTGCGGCGATGGGTACACGGGGTTGATGGAGGGCTGCGACGACGGCAACTTCAGCAACAACGACAACTGCCTCAACAGCTGTGTTGTCGCTTCGTGCGGGGACGGATTCCTCAACCCCTCCACGGAGGAGTGTGAGCCGGGCGTCGCGGGGGATACCTGCGAGTCCCTCGGGTTCGACACGGGGACCATCGACTGCATCGGCTGCGTGTACGACACGTCGCAGTGCTCAGGCGGGGGGAATAGCTGCTTTGAGACCGACATCCCGGCGCTGTCACCACAAAATCCGAACATCATGATGGTGCTCGACAAGTCCGGCAGCATGTTTGACTTGAGCAAGAACTGGGACGCCGACAACAACGGTATGATCTCGAACAGCGAGACGCGGTGGGCGAGCTTGTACAGCGTCACCGAGGCGCTGTTCACCAACTTTGAGACGAAGGTGAACTTTGGCGTGCAGCTGTTCCCGTACGCACAGGCCATCAACGCCTACGCGTGCTCGGTGGGTGCCCCCGAGCCGGATCTTGGGTTGCACACCACTGCGGAACTTCTCGCAGATATGCCCGCCGAGACCACGGTCGGTGGCGACGCCGGGAGCTTCGGCGCGACCCCGACGCGGGAGGGTCTCTTGAGCGCGTACGGCAGCTTGACTGTGACGACGTTGCCGGGCGAGAAGGCGGTCATTTTGATCACCGACGGTGCCGCCAACTGCTCGGCGGGCACGGACGGATTCCCACTCACGGCAGACTCGTTCGACATCTTCGACAACTCTGTAGACGGTGAGATCACCTCCGCGCTGAACAGCGGCATCTCGACCTACGTGGTCGGCATCGCCATCGAAAATATGACCGTGAACGACGGCCCTGGCGGCGAGCCAAACAACGTCAACACCTACGACATCCTCAACGGCTACGCGCAGTCGGGGGGCACCGCCCTCATGGGGGGTCCGCCGTACTTCTACAACACGCAAAACCAGGCGCAGCTGCTGTCGGACATTCAAGACGTGCTGAACTCCCTGCAAAGCTGCTTTGTTGACCTGCCGTTCCCGCCACTGTTCCCGGACATCACGGAGGTGTACATTGGAGGCACGTTGGTGACGCCGTACCATCAAGGCGAGACCGACTGCGGTACCTTCAGCACGGGGTGGGTCTACACCGATACGACGTATACGCAGATCGAGCTTTGCGGCAGCTCGTGCGCAGACCTCGGCGGGCAAGGTGCGCTCGACGTGGTCTACAAGTGTGAAGGTGGCGGCTGATTCCAAGGAGACCGACTCCAGCCCCCTGGCAACCGGCGTCGCAGCCCGCGAGGGCGTGACGAGGAAGGAGCAGCTGTCGCTGTTCCCAGGAGAGCCCTCCGCGCGGACACCGGGCGGGGTGGTCGCCGCGTTTGAAGGTGGCGCACTCCATGGGGCGACGTTGCCGCCCAACGTCCTCGGCGGGACTTCGTCGTGGTCCTTTCCAGGGTGGAGAGACCTCGTCTATGCCGGCGAGCACAGCGCATCGGTGCTGGCTCGCGCGGGCTTGACCGCGTACGCCTCGCATCCGTTGCTGGGTGCGGTCGGCGTGGATAAAACGTTCTACCGACCCGCGCCGGCGGCGGAATTTGCGCGTCTCGGCGCGCAGGTCGGGGCGGGGTTTCGCTTCTTGGTGAAAGCCCATCGCGACTGCACCACGGTGTTTCGCCGAGATCCGAGCGACCCACGGAGGGTCGTTCGCAATCCGCGATTTTTGTCCGCCGAGTACGCGGCGGACGCCGTCGTCGCTCCGGCCGTCGAAGGCCTTGGTGCCCAGCTCGGGGTGCTCTTGTTTCAATTCCCGCCCGAGGGTGCCTTTGAGGGGCGAGGGGCCCCGCGGCTCCGTGAGCGAATCGCGACCTTCTTGGGCGCGTTGCCGCGAGGAGTGCCCTACGCGTTCGAGTTGAGGAACCGGGGGGTGCTGTCGGCAGACTACGGCGCCATGTTGCGTGAACACGGCGCGGCGCACGGCTACTGCGTGCATCCCAGCATGCCCTCATTGACCGAGCAGCACGCGCTCTTGGGTTCGGGAGCGACACGGCCACGGGTGCTGCGCTGGATGCTCGGCCATGGGCGGGCCTATGAGGAGGCCAAGGAGCGATACGCGCCCTTCAGCGACCTTCGTGATCCGGCGCCAGGCGTCCGGCGAGAGATTGTCGAGCTTTTGGGCCCGTCCAGTGACGACAGGGGGGCTCACGCGTGCATCGTGATCGTGAACAACAAGGCTGAGGGGTGCTCACCGCGTTCTCTGGTCGCGCTCGCACAAGCGTTCCGGTCCGCCCACTGACCTGACGGATGCACGACAAGCGCGTATAACGGAGGAGATGGACGCACCACCGGCCACCCATCGCCCCTCACTTCTCGAGTTGGCGCTCACGCTCTCGGGGCTCACGACATTCTCGGGCCTCGGGTTGTTCTTTGTCGTGATTTTGCCCGACAATCCAGAACTCCTCGATGACTCCAAGATCTCAGACGCGCTGGCGCAGCCGGCGATCTGGGGGACCGGGCTGCTGGGCACCTTGGTGGGGCTGGCTGCGGGACTGGCCACTCGGGCGACCAAGGGAGATTCTCGGGGCACCTACTACCTCGCGGTCGCCAATGCGGTGGTGTTCGCATTGGCCCTCTCGGTGTTCTGGCGGCTGCGAGGCGGCGTTTGAACACGGACGCGCCCGCGCAGCTTTGCGAGCCTGCACAGGTGTCCGGGACTCAAGGTGAGGTGAGGTGAGGTGACGTGACGCCCCAAGACCTTCGGCGGGCGGTGGAGGCGATGGCCACACCTCGGGTCCAGACGCCCCAGGGCGTGGAGTTCGACTACGGCGATGTCACCATGGCCTGCCTATTTGATGAGGCGCACGACCGGGTCCGCGTGTTGGCACCAGTCGCGGATCTGCAGGACGTAGAGGCGGCGCAGCTTCAAACCGTGATGGAGGCTAACTTTTATACGACCTTGGACGCTCGATACGCTACCGCACGGGGGGTGCTCTACGCGCTGTACGTTCACCCGCTGCGGAGCTTGAGCGAGGGGCAGTTCTGCTCTGCCGTGGAACAAGTCGCCGCTCTTGTGCAGAGCTTTGGCGCCGATTATTCGTCCGGCAAGCTGGTCTACGGGCCTGAGGACGAGCTGCTCGATTAGGCGGGCGCTCACGCGGCGGCTCGGTCACTGAAAGACGGTCTTGATGAGGTCGACGTTGGGTGCCTCGACGTGGCACTCGGCGCAGAAGGTGCTTGCCCCGCGCGCGGACATGATCTCGTTTCCGTCGAAGCGCTCGAACCAGTACCATCCGTCGCCCTGGGCGGATTCCTCCGCGATCTTGTAGGAGAGGGCGTACCCTTGGACCTCGGCCAGGCTCACACCGTAGACCACTTTGACGGCGACGGCGCCGCGCGGAAGTGATGCAGCGCCGCTCGTGAGTCCTTCAAAAGCCGCATCGTTGACGTAGGTGCGAACGTATCCAAAGTGCGGACCCTTGGAGATGTGTGCGAAGGGCTCCGCTTCCCAGGTCTCGTAAAAGCGTTGATCGAGCCAAGCCTGAACGGCAGCAGCGTCCTCGCTCGGGGGCTGTTGACGCGGATCGAGTTTTACAGACGTCGGCTCGCTCTCGCAGGCGAGGGTCGATAGACCGAGCGCACAAGCGACAGCTGCGGCGAGTCTGGTGGTCGCGAAGGACCGAGGCGTCTTGGTGATCATATTCTTCGAGTCACTCTCAACAGCAGGCGCCGGCGGCTGCGTTTGTTCCCTACTTCGATTTTGAACACTCGCCCTTCGTCATCCGCGGCGTAGAGGATATCGCCCGGAGTAATCTGGACCTTCTCGTGGCTCGTGTCCCCTCCGACGTCTTGGGTGGAGGATCGCTTGTCGGTCAACTCTATATCGGCGAAGAATCCGGGGGTGGTGTAGTCGTAGTTTTTGACAGGCGCGCCTTGGTCGTCTCGGCGCAGATCGTCCTCCGTCACAAAATAGAGCCAGTCGGATCCCTCCGCCGTGAGGGGTTCGTCGCGGACGTAGAAGAAGTCGGGATCGCCGATGGCTGTATTGGTGAGCGCGCGAGCGAGCTCGCGGAGCGCGTCGGGGGCCGCCTCTAGATTCGCTTTCGCCTGCGTCACCAGCATCTGCGAGTCAATGCCCAGCGGTACGTCGTACAAGGCGAGATCCGCGGTGGCCTCTCCCTCTGCGAGGCCGCCGTCATGGAGGCGAACTTGGGCGATCTCGAGGACGTAGTCCCACAAATACGCGGGGACCGGGGGCGTGCCGAGGTTGGCGAAGGTGGTCAGGGTCGTCCATCCGTCCTCGTCGATGCAGGCTTCAAACGCCGTCGTCCCGGTGCCCAGCTCGTAGGTGTCGCAGTGGGCTGGGATGGCGGTGGTGGTCCGGCGCGCCTCCTCCACGATGATGGACTCAAACGTCCACGGAGGGAGGGACCACGCCGGTGAGTCTCCTTGGCCTTGGGGATCTTGAGAGGTGCCGCCCGGGATGAACTCCGGATCTTCGGTGACTCGAATGGTGAGCGCTCCGATGGCGGGATCCTCGGCCAAGCCGTTAATTTCCATCCAGTCGGGGTCTTCAAAATCGAACAGGCCATCGAACTGTGCGGGCACTGAATTCACCGCGCCTTCGGAGGTGTTGGTGAGGTCGACGCCTCGAAAGGGAAGCACATTGGCGGTGACCTTGACCGACATCATGAAGTCGTCGGTGGCGAAGCTGATGTCGTCGGCGTTGGTGACGACGCCCGGGTGCGAATCGGTGGGGCCGAAGCGGGCGGCGAGTCCACTGAACTGATCGACGACGTCCCCGAGGGTGACGGGAATATGACCGAGTTCGACGGGGTAGACCCCATCGGGGTGCGCCGCGTCGATGGGTCCCGGTCGAGACTGCGCGTTGGGATGGGTGGCCACGAGCTGCTCCACAAACACCTGCGCCGCGACGTCGCTCGGTGCGAGAGGATCGGTCACGCCGATCCCGAGCAGATTCGCGAGGGCGCGCGCTGGCGGGATGCCTACGGCTGCCGACAGCGCGATCAATGGACCGAGCGAGGTCCCGTCGAGGTCGGCGTTGTCGGGGGTCATGGTCATGA
Organism: Nannocystaceae bacterium; assembly: GCA_040265175.1. GTDB lineage: Bacteria > Myxococcota_A > Polyangia > Nannocystales > Nannocystaceae > JAAZXR01. The sequence continues at coordinate 78 of JBDQGY010000039.1, read as the reverse complement.
GCCTCCGAAGGTTCTGGGCGGGGACCGAGAGTGAATTTGCCTGCTCTGGGGAGAGGGCCGCGAGCTTCTCCAGCGCCG
>JBDQGY010000038.1:0-22935 GCA_040265175.1 Nannocystaceae bacterium | reverse complement strand
GCCCCACGAGGTGTCTGAGGGGGACGCGATCGAGACCAGCGCCACCCTCGTCGCCAGCGACACGAGCAGCCAAGAGCGGGGTCCAGACTGGCTCCCCTCCGTCCTCGACTAGGCGACGAGCCGACACGTCGGCAGGCGTGGGCGAGGACCCCCATCGAGCGCCGCTGCTCGGTGGGCGAGGCGAAGTTGACGACCACGTGGAAGGTGGGTAGTCCCGGGGCATGGACGCCGTCGACAACGCGTTTCGGCCGGTGCCTCGCACCGGGGTCATCTTTGTGATGAACGAAGCGGCGCAGCGCGGCTTCCACTACGGCAACCCCGACTGGGTGAACCTCGGACAAGGCGCACCCGAGACGGGCTCACTCCCCGACGCGCCGCCTCGGTTGCAGCACGCCCCCCTCGACACGGCCACAAGTGAGTACGGGCCCGTGCCTGGCACGCAAGACCTCCGAGAAGCGGTCGCGGCCCTGTACAACCACAGGTATCGGCGCGGCAAAAAAAGCCAGTACACCGCTCAAAATATCGCCATCGCCGCGGGTGGACGCGCCGCCCTTACGCGCATCGCGGCGTCGCTTGGCGGCGTGCACCTCGGACACCTCCTCCCCGACTACACCGCCTACGAGGAGCTTTTGGCGATCTTTCGCGCCTTCGTACCGATCCCGATCTCCTTGCATGAAGACGAGGGATTCACGCTGAGCCAAGCCCGCTTGCAGCGGGAGATCCGGGGCGCCGGCCTCGCCGCCATGCTCTTGTCCAACCCCTGCAACCCCACCGGAGTCGCGGTGACGGGCGAAGATTTGGACGCGTGGGTGCACACCGCCCGCGCCCACGGATGCGCGCTGATCTTGGACGAATTCTACGCGCACTACCTGTACGGTGACGACGTCCCCGAAGCGAGCAGCGCAGCCGAGTTTGTGGACGACGTCGATCGAGACCCGGTGGTCGTGGTGGACGGCCTGACGAAGAACTGGCGATACCCCGGGCTTCGGTTGTCTTGGACCGTAGGACCCAAGAGCGTCATTGAACGGGTCGCCTCGGCGGGTTCGTTCCTCGACGGCGGCGCCCCCCACCTGCTCCAGCGGGCGGCGCTCCCCCTGCTTGAACCCGACCACGCACGCCTCGAGGCGCGCGCGATCCAGGCGTCCTTCGCCACCAAGAGGACGTATGCCATGGACCGCTTGGGGCGCATGGGCTTGGCCCAGTCGGCGCCCAGCGGCGGGGCCTTCTACCTGTTCGCGGGGCTGCAGCACCTGCCCCCGACGCTCCGCAACGGCATGGACTTCTTCCGCGCCTGCCTCGACGAGCGGGTGATCTGCGTGCCCGGAGTCTTTTTCGACGTCGATCCTGGCAAGCGCCGAGAGCACCTCCCGTCGCGACTCCAACACTTCGTGCGGATCTCCTTTGGCCCGAGCATGCCCGAAATTAAAGAGGGCCTCGATCGAATCGAAGCCCTCATCGAACGACATCGCGCGTAGCGGCGCGTCGCTACTCCCACATCAGCTTGGCGCCGGCGTCGTACCAGCCGTCGAGCTTGGGACCGTAGCAGTCCTCGATGGCGTTGCGCTTGAGCTTCATGGTCGGAGTCAAGAACCCGTTGTCGATGAGCCACTCGTCTTGCACGACCACGCCAAAGGACATGTGCTCGTGATGTGGGAGCTCGGCGTTGACGGACTCCATGTGCGCCGCGAGCGAGGCGACCATGGCCTCCTTCGCGCTCGGGTCGGCCTCTGCGCGCTTCTTCGCGTCTTCACCGAGCATGATCAGCGCGCACGGCTGGGGCTGACTCGCGCCACAAACGCAGGCCATCTCCACGTCCGAGTGGGCCATGATTCGCGTCTCGATGGGCGCCGGCGATACGTACTTGCCCTTGCTCGTTTTGAACAGCTCCTTCACGCGACCGGTGATGCGCAGCCGCCCCTTTTTGTCGATCTCACCGCGATCACCGGTTTTCAAGAAACCGTCCTCCGTGAACGCATCCTTGGTTAACTCGGGCTGTTTGTAGTAGCCGAGCATGGAGCCTGGGCTCTTCACCAGGATCTCGCCTGCCTCCGAGATCCGCACCTCCACATCGTCATAAGCGGGGCCGACGTATCCCACTCGCATCTCCCCGGGCTTCGAGGCGTGCGAATAGCAAAAGTTCTCGGTCATGCCGTAGCCCTCGAGCAGCTCGAGCCCCAAGTTGCGATACCACTGGAACAGCTCTTTCGAGATGGGCGCCGAGCCAGTCGCCGCGAAGCGGACCTGATCGAGCCCGAGTCCGGTGAGCACTTTCTTCCGGATGACGTTGTTCAAGATGGGAATCTTGAGGAGGGTGTCGAGCTTCTTCGGGGGCATCTTCGCGAAGACGCCGAGCTGGAACTTTTGCCACAACCGGGGGACCGATACGAACATCGTGGGGCGCGCGCGGTTCAGATCTTGGACGAAGGTGTCGAGGCTCTCGGCGAAGAACAAGGAGAAGCCCGCGGTCAGCGACCCCATCTCCACGCAGTAGCGCTCAAACACGTGCGCGAGCGGGAGGTAGGAGAGCATACGGTCGTGCGAGTAGGTCATCAGCCGTCGCCTCAGCCCGTCCACCGATCGCTGCATCGCGCCGAAGGTGATCATCGCCCCCTTGCTGCGCCCGGTACTGCCCGAGGTGTAGACGATGGTCGCCATCTCGTCGGCGCCACGCCGGGGTGAATCTTCGATCGGCGCGTGCTCCCCAACGATGGCGTCCCAGGTCGGGTACTCCGAGCCCTCCGACAGCGGCAGCGCCACACCAGGCATCCCCTCGGGGATCCCTGCCCGCACCTCGGCGGGGTCATCGAGCTTGCCATAAAACAACATCTTCGCCTCGCTGTGCTCGAGAACGTAGCGAATCTCTTCCCTCGTGTTGGTGGGATACACGGGCACGGAGACGTGGCCGGCCATCCAAATCGCGAGGTCCGCCATGATCCACTGGGCGGTGTTCTTGGACACGATCGCGATCTGGCTCGGCGCCTCGTAGTTTTGGCTGCGCAAGAAGGCCGCCATCGAGCGAGCCTGGCGCAGAACCTCCGCCCACGTGAAGGTGACGATCTTTCCGCCCCCCATCGGCTGCGTCATGAACACTTCGTTCGCGCGCGCCTGCTCCCAGTGGTAGGCGTAATCGAGGGCCAACTTGGTATCTTCAGCTTCGCTCATCGTGCGGGATGATACCCACATCGAACCGCGATCTGGAACCGCGAGCGCGCTTTTTTCGCCGCGGCGAGCCACGGCCCGTCGCGCGTCGAATTCCAGGGGATTCCCCGAGCGAAGTCGCCCTACTGCTTCCCGGTCTTCTCCAAGAAATCCGCGTAGCCACCGGGGAAGAAGTCGAAGGTACCGTCGTTCTTAAGCTCGAGCACGCAATCCGCCACCTCTTCGAGCATGCACTGGTCATGCGTCACAAGGATCAGCGTCCCCTCGTATTTTTGGAGGGCCTCCGTCAACGCGCGAATCGACTCAAGATCCAGGTGGTTGGTGGGCTCGTCGAGGAGCAGCAGGTTGTCTTTGGTGAGGGTCAGCTTGCTCATCAGCAAGCGCACAGTCTCGCCCCCCGAGAGCGACTTCACCTGCTTGTCCGCGTCCTCCGAGGGGAACAGCATGCGGCCAAGCAACCCGCGGATCTCCTCCACGGTCGCCTTCTCATCCCACTGGTACAGCCATTCGAAGGCCGTGCGCTCCGATCCGCCGGCGAGCCCCTCCTCGTGATCTTGAGGCAGGTAGCCGAGTGAGACCTCATGCCCGAGGCTGAAGCGGCCGCGATCGGGCTCATGGATTCCGGCGAGGCTGCGAAGCAGCGTGGTCTTCCCCACCCCGTTAGGCCCCACCACGACCATCTTTTGACCCCGCGTCAGCGTGAAGGTGACGTCGTTCAAGACGGCGTTTTCATCGAACGACTTGGAGAGCCTGTCCACCTCGAGGACCAGCTTGCCGCTCGGACGCTTTTGGTCAAAACGGATGAAGGGGCGCTGGATATTGGAGCGCTTCATGTCCGACATGGACACCCGAATTTTCTCCACTTGACGTCGCCGGGACTGCGCCTGGCTGGCCTTCTTCGCGTTGGCGCCGAACCGCTGGATAAAGTCTTGAAGCTCTGAGATCTTCTTTTGCTTGGTGGTCTGGGCCTTCTCTTGCTGGATCCGAAATTGCACCTTCTGCGCGAGCATGTCGTCGTAGGCACCCGGGTAGATGATGATGTTCTCGTAGTCCACGTCGGCCGTGTCTGTACACACGGTGTTCAAGAAGTGACGATCGTGGCTGATAACCACCAACACCCCGGCGTAGTCCACCAAAAACTCCTCGAGCCAGCGGATAGAATCGATGTCGAGGTGGTTGGTGGGCTCATCGAGCAGCAAAATGTCGGGGTCGCCAAACAGCGCCTGCGCGAGCAACACCCGCAGCCGGAGGCCGCCTTGCAGCTGTCCGAGCGGCGCCGTCTGCTCGTCGCGTACGATTCCGAGTCCATCGAGGATCTGCTCGGCCTCGTTCTCGGCCTCGTATCCGTTCTCCTCCGCGATCACCATCTCGCACTCGCCGAGACGCATCCCAAGCTCGTCGGTCATCTCCTGATCGAGGAGCTCCTCTTTCTCCTTCATCGCGGCCCACAGGCGCTTGTTGCCCATGATGACCACGTCCCGCGTGGGCAAATCTGCGTAGCGAAAGTGATCCTGGTGGAGCATGGACATCCGGCTGTTAGGCGCGGTGTGAACCCCCCCTTTGTCGGACTCCAAGTCACCCGACAGGATCTTCATAAACGTGGACTTGCCGGCGCCGTTGGCTCCGGTCAGCCCGTAACGACGACCGGGATCGAAGGTCGTGCTCACCTCTTCGAAGAGGGTGCGACCGCCGTAGGATTTGGTGACTTCACTGACGGTAAGCATGGTCTGAAACTCCTGCGAAGCTCGCGGTGGGTCGGGCCTCGCCGACGCCACACGGCCACGTGCGCGCGCTTTTAGGCCACGACGCCAGAAGACGCAAGCGACGAACCTGCGATGCAGGCCACCTCGAGATCACGGCCCGTCGTGAAGGCTGACGAAGCGTCATCCGCGCCTTCGTGACAAACCCGTCAGCGCGGGGCCAAGAGGCCGTCTACGCGTGCCCACGTCGGGTTTGGCAGCGCCGAGGGTGGCGCGAGTTCTCCCTCTCCCGAAGCCAAAATCGCGGAGCGTGCGCCTGGGCCGTTCGCCACGAACCTTTTTTTGGCATGCTCTCGCCTGCGCCCCGTTCGGGCCACGAGAGAGCACCCCATGTCGTACGGATTTTCCCAAGTTCCCACCCCTATCAACGATCCGATCCGCGCCTATCTCCCGGGCTCCACAGAGCGCGCGAAGATTAAGGCCGAACTTGAGCGCCAAGCGAGCACCACCGTGCAGGTGCCCATGTACATCGGTGGCGATCGCGTCGAAACCGGAACGCTCCACGACATCGTGATGCCCCACGACCACCAGCACGTGTTGGGCCAGTGGCACGCCGGCACCGCCGACCACGCCAAGCAGGCGATCGAAGCGGCAGAGGAAGCGAAGCCTGGGTGGGCCAGCATGCCATGGGAAGACCGCGCGGCGATCTTCTTGAAGGCCGCCCACCTGCTCAAGCACTCGCACCGTGACCGCTTCAACGCCTCCACCATGCTCAACCAGTCCAAGGTGCTCTTTCAGGCTGAGATAGACGCGGCCTGCGAGCTCGTGGACTTTTGGAACTTCAACGTCCATTACATGGCGCGCATCTACGGCGAGCAGCCGCCGGTGTCCCCCGAAGGCCAATGGAACCGGCTCGAGCACCGCCCGCTGGACGGGTTCGTCTTCGCCGTGTCGCCGTTCAACTTCACGTCCATCGCGGCGAATATCCCGACCGCGCCAGCGCTCATGGGCAACACCGTCGTGTGGAAGCCCGCCCCCACGGCGATGCTCGGCGCCTACTACATCATGGAGCTGCTCGAAGAGGCCGGCCTGCCCAAGGGCGTCATCAACATGGTCGCGGGGCCGCCGGCAGAGATCGGAGATGCGGTGCTCGACGACCCGCGGCTCGCTGGCATCCATTTCACCGGGAGCACGGCGACCTTCGAGCATCTTTGGCAACAGGTGGCGACCCGGCTGCAGACCTACCGCAGCTATCCCCGCCTCGTCGGAGAAACCGGCGGCAAAGACTTCGTGTTCGCTCACCCCTCCGCGGACCCCGCCGCAGTCGCCACCGCCCTCGCGCGCGGGGCCTTTGAATACCAGGGTCAAAAGTGCTCGGCGGCGTCGCGTGCGTACATCCCAAAATCCCTGTGGCCTGCCGTCCGGGCGCAGCTTCAAGACAGCCTCCAGACCATTAAGGTTGGCGATGTTCGCGACTTTCAAAACCTCATGGGTGCTGTCATCGACGCCAAGGCCTACGCCAAGCACGTCGAGGCGATCGGTCAAGCGAAGAGCATGATCGGCGGCGCCATCGAGGAGGTCCTCGGCGGTGGACACGACGACAGCAAGGGGTGGTTTGTCCAGCCCACGGTCATCGTTGCCACCGATGCGAACGCGCCCACCATGACCACCGAGCTGTTCGGGCCGATTCTCACTGTGCACCCCTACGACGACGCGGACTTTGAGGCGACGCTTGAGCTGTGCGACCAGACCAGCCCCTACGCGCTCACTGGCTGCATCATGGCCCGTGACCGCGCCGCCGTCGCCACCGCGGTCGAGCGGCTGCGATTCTCCGCCGGCAACTTCTACGTCAACGACAAGCCGACCGGCGCTGTCGTGGGGCAGCAGCCCTTCGGGGGCAGCCGAAAGTCGGGCACGAACGACAAGGCCGGCGCCATGCTCAACCTTTTGCGGTGGGTCAGCCCGCGCACGATCAAGGAGACCTTTGAATCTCCCACGGCCGTGCCCTACCCGTACATGAGCGAATCCTGAGCACGGCGGTTTGAGTCGGGCCCAGGTTGGCGCTACTCTCTGGCTGTGCCTCGCCTCGCTCGACCCCTCCTCGCCTCCTTGACCTTCGCCGCGACCCTCGGCACGCAAGGATGTGTCGAGCGCCCCGACGCCACCGCGTGTGAGGCCGCGGGCAAGCGAATGATCTCCTTGTACCGAGCCCACAAGGAGTCCACGGGGGACACGGGCCCGTCCAAGCTGAGCGACAAAGATCTCGAGGCCTTTAAGGAGGGCTGCGTGCTGCGTGCGACGATCAAAGAGGTTCAGTGCGTCCGCGACGCGAAGGCGTGGCCCGACGTTGAAGGTTGTATTGAGTGACGACGACTGGGTCGAGGGTCTCCCCGACGGCTCTCCATTGAACGAATCTGCGGGGCCGGGGTATGCTCGCGCCATGCAACGTGCACGTTTCCTCTCCATCGTGGCGCTCGTGACCTGCGCGGCGGGCTGCCCGCAAAAAGTGACCCCAGAGGCGTGTGAAGCGGCGGCGAGCCACAAGGCCACGCTCCTCAACGGCGAGGGCGAGGTGGACGACGCGCTCGCGATGATGAATCAAGAGCTGCTCGAGGCGTTCAAGACCGACTGCAAAGCCGGCAAGCTCGACGCCAAGGTCATCGCCTGCGTCCAAGCGGCCAAGACCGCCGCCGAGACCGAGACCTGCGAGACCCCGAGTTAGCGGCGCGCCCGCCGGCGTTCGCAGCGGAGGTCCGAGCCCCTCTAGCTGCGCTTGCGACCGAGCACTTTTTCGAAGAAGCCTCGAGGGTCCGCGACCGGCTCGCCCCGCGCCTCCGCGAGCTCGCGAAGACTCTCGATGGCGCTCTTGTCGAGGTCCGTCGGGATCTTCACTTTGATGTGGAGGTGCTGGTCTCCGCGACCGCGTCCACCGAGCACGGGGATCCCCTTGCCTTTGCGAACGAACACCTCCCCGGGCTGGGTGCCGGGATCGAACTCGTACTCGACCTCGTCATCGAACAGGTCTGGAACATCGATCACACATCCCAAGGAGGCCTGCAGCATCGTGATCTCCACGGGTGTGTGCACGTCGAACTCCTCGCGGACGAATCGCTCGTCTTCGGCGACGAGTATTTGAACGTAGAGGCTGCCGCTCGGCGCCCCACGCTTCCCGCCCTGTCCCGCGCCTTGCACCCTCAACGTCTGCCCATGATCGACGCCCGCGGGGATCTTGATGGTCAGCTCTGATTCCACCTGCTGCACGCCGGTCCCCGAGCAGGTCCGACACGGATCTGTGATGGTCTGGCCTTCACCCTGGCACTTGGGGCAGGTGGTCTGCACAGTGAAAAAACCCTGTCGGTGCACCACCTGGCCGCGGCCTTGGCAATAACCGCAAGACTTGGGGCGGCTGCCTTCGGCGCACCCCGTGCCCGTACACGTGTCGCACACCTGCTTGCGCGGGACGGTGATCTCTCGCTCGGATCCATGAATGGCGTCGGAGAAAGAAATCTCCAAGCGCATGCGCAGGTCGGCGCCACGCCCCGAGTCTCCCCGGCGACCGCCAAACCCTCCGCCAAAAAGATCCGCGAACAAATCACCGAAGTGGCTAAAGACCTCGTCGGATCCCCGGAAGCCCGAAAAGCCCGCCTGCTTGGGTCCATCGTGCCCAAACTGATCGTAGAGTTGACGCTTTTGCTCGTCCGAGACGACCTCGAAGGCCTCCGCGGCCTCCTTGAACGACTCCTCCGCGGCAGGGTCGCCAGGATTACGGTCCGGGTGAAACTCCAGCGCCTTCTTGCGGTACGCCTTTTTAACTTCGGCGGCCGACGCATCCTTGGATACGCCGAGGACCTCGTAATAATCTCGCTTTGCGGCCACTGCGCGCGGAACCTAAGCACCCGCGGGCTCCCTGTCAATCACCGCGCGAGCGACGCAGCCCCATCGTCTACTCGCGCCGAGCGCCTCGCCACACGCCCGGTTTCTTCCACTGTCCGCTGAGACGAATGTGATAGCGTTCCCCCCGATGACAACTCGAACTCAACGCTCCCACAGCAGCCTCCCGCACCGAGGAGGCATGACCGCGCTTTGTGCGCTCTTCCTCTTGGGATGCGGGCCTGACGACGGGCTCTTGGTGGACGTGGAACCGGGTAGCTGGGTCGTCAGCGCCTACGACCTCGAGGGCGATGGAACGTTCTCGTTCAAGGAGCAAAGCTGCAATACAGCCGCTGTGCTCAAGTTTATCGACAGCGACGTGCTCTATGTCGCCCGCAACAAATCCCTCTCGAACATCGCAGACGAGGCGTGCCTCTCCACAGAGACGGACTGGTTTTGCAGCTGCTTCTCCTACAGCTACGACGGCTCCACCCAGACCTGGGTCGAATTTGCCGCGGGAGACCCACCGGCCAACCCCGATGGGCAGGGTGGCACCACGGTCGAACTCTCCAAAGATGAGGCGGTCTCCGATCGCTATATCTTTAGCCCGCTCCCCGCGGGTCTGTTCTCGAGTGACGGTGAGTCCTCGGCCTATCTGTTCGCACGCAAGGCCGAGTCCGTGGGCGAGAGCACCGGATGTGAAGCCGTCTGTCTGCCCCCCGCATAGTCATCCTCGACACCGATGCTTGGCGTGGCGCCCTCGCAATAAGCCAACGCGCCTGGCCGCCTCCACCCACGTCGCTCGCCTGACACACCATGCTCTTTCCGCTCTCACTGACAGCCTGGATTATCTTGGCCGTTGCGGTGATTGGCGTCACGATCCGCGGGTGGGCTGGATCACGCCGCACACCCAGCGCCCGGTCCGCCCACGGCTCGACGCCCGCGGGTCTTTTGGGGGTCTTGTTTGGTGTGGGGGGTGGCGCCACCCTCATCGAGAACGCGGGGACCACCTCTTTGTCTTTTCTCCTCCTCGGCGCGGTCATCGGCGGCGTCGTGGGGATGCGACAGCCGCACAGCCCCGCCGCCGCGGGCGGGGGCGGCGTCCGCCTCGCGCTCCGTGAAGCCCACGCCCAGTTCGGTGGTCTCGCGAGCGCTGCGATCCTGCTGTGCGCGATCTGGATGGGTGGTCGCGCCATGCGGCAGAGCTTGGAGGCCCTCGACAACGTCCGGGCTGGCACCACATGGGCCGCGTTCGCGCTCGCCACGTGCCTCGCCGCCTTCGTGGCGTTCGACCTGCGTCGCCGGGGCGACCGACGGCGTCCTTGGACAACGATCGTTTGGTTGGTCGCCGCCGCCTGGGTCGCGATACTCGGCGCCGCTGTCTCCGCGACGGATGGAGGGATCTCGCGGCTGCGAGGGCTGCTTGAACAAGACCTCACCATGGACGGCATCGGACCGCTCGCTGGACTCGCCGGTGTCGCCGCGTCGTTCGGGCTACTGCGCGGCCTCACCATCGCTTGGCCGTGGCTCAACACCTTCGCCGGACCCGACGGTCCGCGTCCTCAGGCTCGAACCCTGAGGTCCGCGGCCGCGATCTCCGTCGCCGTCACTTTCATGGGTGGAGCCGCGGTGGTGGGAGGCGACGTCAGCCCCTACGTTGAGATCACCGATCGCCCCGCGAGTTCGACGAAGGCAAGCACCCTCCTCCTCGGTCCCGTCCACGCCCGCGGGCTGCTCCCTAATGTGGAGCGCGGGCAACTTATCGTGCTCCCAGAGGACACGCCCCTCGCCGAGAATCGCCGCTACCCGGTGCGCTTTCAAGCTCCCCCTCGCGGCGCAAAGGTCGGACGTCTTGAAGGTCGCAAAGGGTGGGTGCGCGTCCCCGACTGGGAGATCCTCCGTGACGTGACCCACGTCTGGTTCCGCATGAAAGAGCCCGAGCACGCCCAACTCCCCAGTTGGGACCTTCGGATCCCCGTGGTCCGCGAGCTCGTGCGTGGCACGGTCTCGAAGCCAAACAGCTCTTCACTGCAGGTGGGCGAAGAGGTCGAGGCTGTCGTCTTGCGACCGGCAGATCCCGCGATCAGCTTCGCGATCCTGGCCTCCCAAATGGACGGCCCCTACATCCCCATGAAGGACCTGCACATCGTGGCGACCACCGCCCGCGCGACGAACGCCAGATACGGGGACTTCATCGCCATGTACGAGGAACGCCCCGAGGGCGCCCCGCTCAACCCTAGCTTGCGAGAAGCGATCTCTCTTGGACTCAGCGGTCCCTTCTTCGACACCACACCGGGCGAGCCTCCCTTCGCCATCTCCTTCGTGAGCGCCGAGGGTGTCAACGTGGAGAACGGCGAGGTAATCCGGCTGACCACCCGCCCCCTTCGCCGCGGCCTCAAGATCGGCAAGGTGCTCAAAACTCAGTCCATGCGCGAGCTGGCCACGCCGCGTTGGCAGCCGCTGGCCGCCGTCCGGTTTGGGCGACTTCGCCACGACGAGGACCCGAGCAAAGACATCCTCTTCCCCGTCTCTCGACGCCTCGCAAAGGACGGGACCTTTCGTTTCACCTCTCTCAATTCGAGGATTAAAATTGGCTCGGAGAAAACCTGGAGGGGCTACTCGGGACCCTACCTCGAAGTTCCCAGCTTCGACGTCGAGGTAGAGGTTCACGGCGACGCGCGCCTCCCCACGTCGCTCGCGACGCGGCACGCGCTCGTGCCTCGCGACACGACCCACGCGCCCGTCTCCCCCATGAGCAGCGACCCCTTTCAACCGCACCCCGCGGAGCTTCAAGTCGCGGGATTTGACGCCCCGGTCCTCACCCACGAGGGCGCGGGGTGGCTCACCCGCGTCGTCAGCACCCGCCTGGGAGAGTCCGCAGCCTGGCTGTTCACGCTCTGCACCGCGCTCTTGCTCGGGTTGGCCGTGGGGGTTTCGCTCGCGGCCGTCCACCCGGGCACGGAAGGCGCGCCCGCCGAAACCCGCCGTATGACCTCGCTGGCCGATCCAAGCGTCGTGGTGCCACTGGTCGCGATCAGCTGGACACTGGGATTCGCGCGCGCCGAGGGCGCTCTGCAGGCCTGGGGGCTCGTCGATTCAGTCGCGCTCGCGGGATTCTTCCTGGTCGCCGCCTGCGCGCTGCTCGGGATGACACGTCGCCCCCGAGGCGCGTAGTATCGTCGAATGCTGGCGACTCGGACGCGACGGTGTTTACTCGCCCTGTGTGCGTCGCTCGCCGCCTGCACCGTCGAGCGCTACGCCGGTGATGAGATCGGGGTGTACGCCCGCGGAGGTATCGCGCTCGACAGCGTCTCCTTCGATCAAGGCGTCGCAGTCGATGTCTTCGCGAATGGAGAATTCGTGGGCCCAAGGATCCGCCCCACCACCCTCATCCAAAACCGCGGCGCCTACGTGCGAGCGACGTGGTCCCTCCCCGATGATTGGGAGCCGAGGGAGATCGCCGCCGCGCTTGAGCTCACCCAAGTAGACGGGACGACCTCTTCGGAGGTGCGTCGGCGATGGATCGACGGACCCGGAGATCTTCGCTATCCCGACGGCGCCTTCGACTGGTTCGTCCCCGAAGAGATGATGACCCCCGCGAGCTCGTGGAGGGTCGCCCTCTATGAGACCGAGGGCGCCCGTATCGACCTGCTCCCACCTCCGGCTCACCCCCTGCCCCGCGCAGGGGGTCCCTTGGGCATCCTCCCCGGGCGTCACGAGATCGAGCTGATGGTGGTCCCCATCGATCATCAGTTCTCGGGCCCCATGGAATGCGAGGGCCCTCCGGAGTTTAGCGAGGCGCGCGTTCAAGAGCTCTACGACTACCTCGCCCGAATTAACCCGGTGGAGGACGTGGTGATCACCATCCGTGAAGAGCCGCTCGTGTGGACAGAATCCGCCGCCAACCTCACCAAAATCCTAGACGCGCTCAGCGAGTTACGAGAGACAGACAACGCGCCTCCCTACGTCTACTACTTCGGCGCCATCGATCCGTGCGACTGGGGCTCCAGCGCTGGATTCGCCGGGCTCGCGCGCGTCCCCGACGCCCCCACCCGCGAGTACGCGTGGAAGCGGGTGGCAGTCGGAGACATGCGCCGACCGGGACATCCGAGCAACGAGACCTTCGTGCACGAGATCGGGCACACCCAAGGACGACGACATGTCTCCTGCAAGGGGACCGAGGGCAACCCCGTGAGCGACTACCCCGTGGCGCTCGGAAAGACAGGATCCTTCGGCTTCGATCATCTTCGCTGGGCCATTCAGCCACCGACCCACGCGGACTATATGAGCTACTGCGATCCCACCTGGGTGGGCGCCTACGGTTGGAACCAAGTCCGCCCCGTCATCCAGCGACTCACGTCTTGGAAGGACCACGACGAACCCTCGCGCGAGACACCCGACCAAGTGACCCTGATGATCTCGCTCTACGCCGACGGCCCGTCGAAGTGGTGGATTCGTCGCGGGAGCACCTCCGCGAGCGCCTCCATGCGGGCCACGTGGTACGACGACGGCGGTGACCTGATCGCACGCCCCGTGGCTGTCCACCGCAGCACAGGGGAGACCACCCACCTTGAGGTCGCCCTCGACGACCTGGACACGGTGCCCCGCACCATCAGGCTAATCGCGGACGATACGGCCCCCGCAACCGTGCTCGCGGCGTCGCTCGAGGGACGGGAGCTGCAATCCCCTGTCGATCTCCGCGAGCGTCGCCTCCGTCGGGCCCCCTAGCGCGGCGCGTCGACGGCGCGCGCGAGCATCCCCTCGAGCACCTGTACGAGCGTCTCCTCGTCCGTCTTGCCTTGAAACACGCGGACGATCTCTCCATCCGCGTCCACAAACACGACATGGGGCAACATGCTGTTTCGAAAGGCCCTCGCCACTCGCCCGGTGTCGAGCACCTGAGGGAAGCTGAGCTCTTTGTTCGTCACATATCCACGAACCACCGCCGCCTGATCAGCGGCCCGGTCCGTGTTCACCCCCACGACGCGCAGACCTCGCCCGCGAAAGGTTCGATGGATCCGCTCGATGGAGGGCATCTGACGCGCACAGTATCCGCACCACGTCGCCCAAAAGACGAGCATGGTCGGCGCCCCGGTAAGCGCCGCTCGGTCAAAGGCTCCCCCGTCAAGCGTGCGGGCGCGGAAGGGAGGCACCTCGTCGCCGCGAGCCAATGGACCCAGCGAATCCCAACGCCGCCACAGGCGCCGCGCGTCTATCCCCCCGACACTGACCGACCCGCTCAACAAGAGCGCGCCGGCACCTGTGAACAAAGAGCGGCGACCGGTCGAGGGAGATGCACTCTCCGGCTGCGACGGCGCCCCTTCACCCGTCGACGCTGGGGATGGCAACGCGGACGGCCGCGCACGAAACCCGAGCCACACACAGCCGAGCAGCCCCGCCACCTCAAATGCGAGCCTCGCCGAAGGCTCGACAAGTTCCAACCACTCAACCCCACGGAAAATCAACGCCGCCGTGAGAAGCGGCGCCACGAGCGTCCCCGCATGTCGCCGCTTGCTCACCCACTCCACCATCATTAACGCCACCAACAATGGGAGGAGCGCACGGCCGATCCCTTGTCCCATCCCGAGCAAGCCCTCCTTGCCGCCAAGATTCGCCATCGTAGCGACGCCTTCCATGACATCTTCGAGGCGCGCGACGACGATGTAGGTGAGTCCCACGAGCCAGCCCTCTACTCTCAAGAGGCTATCGGAGCGCTCGGGGAGCGGACACAGCAGGGCGGAGCGCCCAATCCGTTCAACTACCCCCCACACGTGACCTCACCGCTGACCTTGAATCTTTCTCTTCGCAGCCTTGGCGAGCGCCGCCGGGATATTCTTTGATCGGGCCAGCTTTTTCACGTCGTTGTTCTTCAAGAACGGCAAGAACGTGAGCGCGCGCGCCAACGGCGTCTTTGGATTCATCACCAAGTTGATCTTCACCTGGTACAGCTTGACCCAGTCGCGTCGTCCGGCGATGTAACGGATGACATCAGGGCTCAACGAACGGTTGGAAGAGTACCCCACGACCTCGTTCTCCTTAATCTTGGGGCTCTTGATCACCGCCATCGCCACGATCTTATTGCTGTCCTTGATTAAGAAGGCGCGATCTGTCTGCTCTCCGAGCAAGGCCGCGCGAATCTTCTCCATCGTGTTCATCGCCATCAGCTCCTGGGTACGGGATCCAAAGGTGACCTCCTCCTCCTGCTTCTCCACGGGCCTCGGTTCGTCGGGCTCTTCCATCGGGGGAAGGTCCTCGTCATCGGTGACGCTGAGCCCGACACTGTCGTCCTCTGTGACCTCGAATCCCTCCTCATCCTGGTCTTCTTGCGCGCCCGAAGAGGCAGACTGGGACCGCCCCATTCGCTCTGTGAAGAGGATATCTCGATCGGGGTCTGGCCCGGACTCATCCGCCATGGCCGCCCGTATCTCCTCCATCATCGGCAGCTTGACCTCGATGTCGTTGCGAGTCGCGAACTCCAGCACGCGGTGGACCACGCTCATACGACAGCCCGGGTTGTTGTAGAGGCCCACCACGATCTCTGGGCACTTCATCCAACGCTCCTGGTTCTCAGCGATGAGATCACAGATGCTCTCAGGACAACTGCGACTGATCCCGATGAGGGTTTCGTCGTGGACATTCGAATGCAGCACGACCTTCTCTAAGACGGCTTTGTTCCTGCCAAATTTGCGCGCAATGAAATCAAGGATTCCCGCGTCCAACGTCCGCTTGCCGAGCGCGCCCATGATGGTGGTCTCTGGCAGCTTCGCGAGGGTCTTCTCCGCGACGAGGGATCCATCCCACTCGGAATGTGTCCACACGTGATACAGACCCGCCAAGAGCGCATCTGGAGGTAGCGGCACGAGCCCTCGGGCCAGCATCATCCGGCTCGCATCGTTCGCGTTCGTGCCGGCGAACTTCGCCGCCAGCGGTCCAAGCATCGCGTCGGTCAGGGGCGTGTGTGAGTATGCCATCGTCGGTTTCGTCTGCTAGGTGTGCCGTGTGCTCGCGGCGTTTCGTTCGAAGATGAGGCGGAGGCCTTCAAGCATGAGTCGCTCGTCCACGACATCGATTGCGTTCGTGACCGCGGCGATGGTGGTCGCGAGACCTCCGGTGCCGATCACCGTGGCCGGCCACGCCAGGTCACGCTTTAGGCGCTGTACCATCCCCTCCACCAAGCTCACATATCCGAACATGAGGCCCGACTGCAAAGACTCGATGGTGTTTTTTCCCACGACCTGATCGGGGAGCTTGAGGGCCACCCGCGGCAACCGTGCCGCCCGGGTGAAGAGCGCATCCGCGCTGATACCGATTCCCGGAGCGATCGCACCGCCGAGGTACTCCGGCGTAGGGGAGACTACATCGAACGTGGTCGCCGTCCCGAAATCCACAACCACGACACCGCGGCCCGCCTCCCGGTCTCCGTGGGCTGCGTGAGCCGCGACTGCGGAGACGATTCGGTCTGCGCCAACGTCCGTCGCGGGCTCATAGCGGATCGGCATGCCCGTCTTGACCCCTGGTCCAACCACAAGCGGGACCACGTCCGCGTAGCTCTCGATCGCCTCGCAGAACGGTCTCAGCGCTGGGGGGACCACGCACGCCATCACCGCCGCGTCCACCACGGACAGCGCCAGGCCCCGGAGTTGAAGCGCCTGCACCAAGGTTGCGGCGACTTCGTCACGGGTCCAATTTCGATGAGTGGTGAGACGCAGTTCGCAGCGAAGCTGATCCCCTTCGAACAAACCAACACAGGTGTGCGTATTCCCGATATCGACCGCGAGGAGCATGGCCTCCGAAAATAGCAGGCTCCGCGCCGAATGACGCGGGATCTGGTACTTTGGGGCGGATGACGCCGGAAGCCAGCAGCGGAGATGGCGCGGTCGAGATGTCGCAGATCCGGCCAGGCTTGGTCGACGGGCTCCCGATGGGTGAAGAACAGGGCGCGAGCGCCGGGACGCCGAGCAAGAGATGGCTCAAACCCTTCGTCTCGCTGCTTGGCACGGCGGCCGTTCTCTTGCTCGTCAGCTTCTGGGCCGACCTCATCGATCAGGTCTCCGCCCCCGGGGAGGTCCGCACCATCAGCGGCGTGTTCGCCTCGTTGCTCGCGATCGATCTTGACCAGGCGCGCCAGACGGTCGGAAATATGGGTGAGGTCATGGCCGCCGTCTTGGGGCTCGCCCTCACCGTGTCGAGCATCATCGTTCAGCTCGCCGCGACACGATTCACGCCCCACGTGACGTCCTTGTTTTTTCGAGCGCCAGCCAACATGGTCGTCAACGGCGTGTTCGTGGTGGGCACTATCTTCGTGTTGTGGATCAACTACGCCGCGAACCCGGCGTTCATTCCACGCTGGGGAGTCTTGCTGTCTTTGGTATTCTTGACCACGAGTCTGCTGCTCCTCTTCCCTTATTTTTCCTACGTGTTCTCGTTTCTCGAGCCCGACTCCATCGTCGGTCGAATGGCCAACGATGGCCTCGTGAGCGGTCTCCCGAACCCTCGGAACAAAACCCATATCGAGGTACGTCGCAAGCGGCTCGTTGAGTCCATCGAGAACCTCGCCAATATCGGTCTTAACGCCACTCAACAGCGTGACAAGAACATCGCGTCGCTCGCGGCAGATGCCCTCTGCGACATGGCCATCCGCTATGGCAAGGGGAAAACCAGCCTCGACCCCGGGTGGTTTGAGCTCTCCAACTGGACCCGTCAAACCCCCGATTTCGTCAGCTTGTCGAATGAATCCATCGGCGACCTGAAGCACCGTAAGAACTGGGTGGAGTGGAAGATCCTGAGGCAGTACCAGATGCTGTTCAACGAGGGACTCGGCCGCATGAAAGACTTGTGCTACCTCATCGCGATCAACACGCGACGCCTCGGCGTCGGGGCGGCACGTCGGGGTGACCTTCACACCCTTGATCTCTCCATCAAGTTCTTCAACACCTACTTGCGAGCAACAATCAACGCGAAGGATATTCGGACCGCCTACAATATCCTCCACCAATACCGACAGCTCGCCGAGGACGTGCTGCGGGTCTCGATCACCAAGCAAGACAAGCAGGACAGAGCCGACCTCGAGGCGCGCGCGTGCGAAGTCGCGGGCTTCATGCGGTACTATGGCGGGATCGCGTTCCAAAGCGGGCTCACCTTTATTACCGAGGTGGTCGCCCATGATATCGGCGCGCTGTGTGACACCGCCTATCGCTGCAGCGCAGGGGTTCACGAGGTGCTGCTCGATACGTTCTTGCGGGTCGACGATGCCGCGGAATCTACCGAACAAGAGAACACCCTGCGGGGCGTGCGGCGGGCCCAGGTGAAACTCGCGACGAGCTACTTGCTCTACGCAGATCATAAGTTCGCCGACAAAATTCGGTATGACATGATCGAGGAGCCGCGGCGTCGACTGCAGAGCATCTGGCAAGAGCTGCTCGCGCTCGACAACCGGGAGTTTTGGGAGGTCAACGACCGAGGCAGCAATTTTGACTACCTCTCTCCTCGCCAGAAGTCGAAGCTCCCAGAATTCTTCGCGGGATTTCCCTCGCTCGAGGATCACGCGCCGCCGCAGCCGGGTCTGTAGCCGCTCGCGCACCGAGCCCCCTTACGCCTGATGGATGGCAGCGGCGCTCCCACACATCGTGATCCCATGAGTTCGCCATGCGGCGGCAACACCCTCTCAGGCGATCGCAAACCCACCCGCGGTTGAGGAGCACGAACTAGGTGGGTGCAGCGGATCACCGCGGGCCGACCGACCACCGTGCGCTGCTGCCATTCCACCTCGCGCGCACGCGAAGTGGCGAAAGTTTGCAGGACCTGCCGCGCGCGGAGACGCACTCAAGGGCGAATATGAGCGGTTTACCGAAGTGCTGGTGTGTGGTGAGGTCCTGAGTTAGGGGTGCTCCTTCTCTGCACCCCATGGAGCATCTTTGTCCGTAGCGCCTCACGCAAATGGAGACTCCGTGAGATTTAAGCAGGCGATGGCGGACAACTTCAACATCCCGTACTATCCTAACTTCGAGTATCGACGAACATAGTTCGCAACCAAGGTAAGCGCTGTATGAATCGTTCAAAAGTATTTCGTCAGTACACGCTGGACGACGAGTCGCAGCCAGTTGATAACGTCGCTCAAACTGTCGTGGCGGAGGATCGAGTTGAGGAAACCACGGAAGGAGATGTCGACTTGTATTCAGAGATCCGTAGATATCGTGGACTTCGCGGCATCACGGATCAGCAGGCTCGCCGCATCCTTTCGTTACTCGAGGAGTTCAAGCTCCCCGCAGAGGCACTCGAGGGGCCGCGACGAGAGATTCGCACGGCCGTGACTGCCCATATGACGCCCGAGTTTCTCCATCGCTTTCGCGAGCTCGCGAGTCACTACGGCCTCTCCCCATCGAACTTGGCGAGGGTTGTGCTGCGAGGCTGGGCCAATTCTGACGTACATCCGCCGACCGGCTCGGACGAGTAATCGACACATTCGCCTCGCGTCCTGCGATGCGAGCACATCAAAGGCCCTCGCATCGCCCAGAGAAATACCCGGGCGGCGTCGACAGCGTGCGCAAATCACGCTACCAGGTGTCGTCACCTATTGACCCTTTGCCTACCGAGTGGTAGGCAAAGGCTGACCTTTAGGTTCCCAGATGCCTTCCGACCGTTCAGAAAAGCGAGAAGTGTCCGAGCGAATTCTCGACGCAGCCACCCGATTGTTCGCGGAACGCGGGTTTGAGGCCACTTCCTTGCAATCGGTCGCCGACGCAGTGGGGATTCGCAAGCCCTCCTTGCTGTACCACTTCCCGTCCAAAGATGAGCTGCGCAAGGCCGTGCTCGACAAACTCCTGTCCCACTGGAATCAGGTGCTCCCCAAACTATTGATGGCCGCCACCTCGGGACGCGAGCAGTTCGACGCCATCATTAAGGAGACTGTGGCGTTCTTTACGGCCGATCGCGACCGCGCGAGGCTCTTGCTACGCGAGGCGCTCGACCGCCCCAAGGAGATGCGCGCCCTCATCATTGGACACGTTCAACCCTGGGCGGACGTGGTCTCCAACTACATCCGTCGTGGACGAGAGGCAGGCCGTGTGCGGGCAGACGTCGATCCGGAAGCCTACATCGTCCACGCGATCAATCTCGTCGTCAGCAGCATCGCGACCTTCGATTCCATCGGCGCCCTCGGCACCTCAAAGGACCGATCCGCGGACGACACTCATCTCCGGCGACATGTGGACGAGCTCGTCCGCGTCGCCCGGGCCAGCCTCTTTCGTCAACTCGAAGCCCTCGGCATCGCACCACGCGATGAGCACGAAGAGGGATCGAGCGCGCTTGACGGCCCACAAACACCCACCGGGAGCTGATCCCTCCCCTCACGTAACGACACGACGGAGCTTACGCCATGTCCAATTTCTACACAGACAACGAAGACCTTCAATACTACTTCCGCGACGGCATCGACTGGAAGGCGCTCATCCGCACGACCGAGTTCGAGCGCGAGGGATGCGACTCCGAGGAGGCCATCTCAGAGGCGGTCGAGACCTATCAGGAAATGCTGACAATGATCGGCACGTTCGCGAGTGATGAGATCGCTTCCCGTGCAGCCAACATCGATCGCGGCGAGATCAGCGTTCACGAGGGAGAGGTGAGCGTCCCCAAAGAACTCGACGAAATCTTTGAGCAGCTCAAAGCCCTCGACCTCCACTGGATGTGCATCCCCCGTGAACTCGGCGGCATGAACGTCCCGTTGCTGGTCTACTTCATGACCGCGGAGGTCTTCGCGCGCGCGGATGTATCCGTCATGACCCATCACAGCTTCCACGGAGGCATGGCGCTCGCCATGCTCGCCTACTCTATTAAGGAGGGCACGACCACATTCGATTTCGACAAGCGTGAGATCACCGGGACTCGGTTCGCCGATTTTATCGAGGAGATCGGGAACGGCGATGCGTGGGGAACCATGGACATCACAGAGCCCGACGCCGGCAGCGACATGGCGGCGCTCCGCACCTCGGCCGAGCAAGACGCCAGCGGCAACTGGTTCGTCACCGGCCAAAAAATCTTCATCACCTCGGGTCACGGAAAATATCATTTCGTCATCGCGCGGACCGAGAAGTCAGACGGAGAGGATCCATTTGCGGGCCTCGCGGGGCTCTCGTTCTTCCTGGTCCCAGCCTACGAAGACCTCCCGGATGGCACCCGCAAACACCTCGCGACGGTCGACCGCGTCGAGGAGAAACTGGGGCACCACGGCTCCGTCACCGCGTCCATCTCCTTCGATCGAACCCCCGCGATGCTCATCGGCGACCGGGGTGAAGGCTTCAAATACATGCTCACGCTCATGAACAACGCGCGCCTCGGCGTCGGCTTTGAGAGCATCGGTCTGTGTGAGGCGGCGACCCGCCTCGCGCGTGAATACGCGGAGCAGCGCCCCTCCATGGGCAAGACCATCGACCAGCACGAGATGATCGCCGACTACCTCGACGAGATGGAGTCCGATATCCAAGGCCTCCGCGCCCTCGCGATCACGGCGGCCATCGATGAAGAGACCGCGACGAAGCTATCCCTCATGCTCGAGGCGGCCCCCGACGGTGCGAACCGCGTCGGTGAGCTGGACCTCGATGCGCTCCGTACGCGGGTTCGAGGGCTCAAAGCTCGCGCACGTAAACTCACCCCCCTCTTGAAGTACAGCGCGGCAGAGCGCGCTGTCGCTCACGCGCGTCGCTGCATTCAGATCCACGGGGGCAACGGCTACACCAAGGAATACGGCGCAGAGAAGCTGCTACGGGATGCGCTGGTCCTGCCGATCTACGAGGGCACGAGCCAGATCCAGTCGCTGATGGCGATGAAGGACGCGCTCAACGGGGTCATCGCGAACCCTCAGGATTTCGTTCGCAGCATCGCGCAGGCCCGCTGGCGCACCATGTCCGCGCGAGATCCACTCGAGCGCCGCGTCGCCAAACTTGAGCTTGCGGAGCTTGAGACCATCCAGTTGATGATGCGCAAGACCGCGACGGACAAGCTCAAGCTGCTCAAAGGGGTCCCAATGCAGCGCTGGGGCGCGACCTTCTTGAAGGACTGGAACCCGAAGAGAGACTTCGCCTTCGCCATGTTGCACGCCGAGCGACTCACGCTGATCATGACCGACGTCGCGATCTCCAAGATCCTGCTGGCCCAGGCCAAGGCGCACGAGGAGCGGCGCGCTGTGCTCGATCGCTATCTCGATCGTGCGGAGCCCCGCGTACGCAGCTTGAAAGATGAGATCTCGACGCGGAGCCTCCGCATCCTGGAGAAGCTCAACAAGAACACCAACGCGGACCCCTCCACGGGGGACTCCGAAGCGCCGACGGCAGAGGCCGCGCAGTGATCCGGAGTCTCATGCGTCTCCCCTCGGCCCAAATCATTCATCAAGGACCAGTACTCGCCACCCTCGGGCGGGCGGCCTTCACGGCGTTGCGTCAACAG
Organism: Nannocystaceae bacterium; assembly: GCA_040265175.1. GTDB lineage: Bacteria > Myxococcota_A > Polyangia > Nannocystales > Nannocystaceae > JAAZXR01. The sequence goes on along the minus strand of JBDQGY010000038.1, from coordinate 769 downwards.
ATGCAGCCGCCGGTGGCGGGCGCATTTCCAACACCAGGGCCCGTGTTCGAGGCGACGATCGCCCCACGCGCGAAATCCCTCCTCGTTGAATATCAGCGTCACCTATGTGGTGACACAAAAGCCTACCGGGGGGTGACCCCGCCACACCTCTGGCCTCAATGGGGATTCCCGCTCTCCGCGAAGACCCTCACCGGCGCCCCCTACCCCCTCCTCAAAGTCCTCAACGGCGGCTGCCGCCTCGAAGTGCGCGCCCCCCTGCCCGCGAACGAGCCTCTCCTCGTGAGCGCTCAATTGATGGGCGTCGACGAGACCGAGCGTCGCGCCGTCCTCCACCAACGCGTCACCACGGGCACCGCCTCCGTCCCCGACGCGCTGGAGGCGAATCTGTACGCCATCGTCCCTCTCTCGCAAAAACGATCGGGCGAGGCCGGCGCGAAGAAGACTCCGAACACCGAGAAGGTGCGTCCGCGAGTTCCACTCGACGCCCTCGAGCTCGACCGCTGGCGCCTGCCCGCCGACGCGGGCCTCGCGTACGCCATGCTCACGGGTGATTTTAACCCGGTCCACTGGATCCCCCCCTACGCCCGAGCCTTTGGCTTCAAGAACACCATCCTCCACGGTTTCGCGACCATGGCACGGACGTGGGAGACACTCCGCGTACGACGTTTCTCCGGTGACATCACGCGTCTCGGGAAGCTCGACGTAAAATTCACGCGACCTCTCGTCCTCCCCGCGCGCGTCGGCGTCTTCACGCGAGGGGACGGCGTGT
>JBDQGY010000037.1:0-22951 GCA_040265175.1 Nannocystaceae bacterium | reverse complement strand
TTTCAAATATCCTAACAGCATGCTCGCTGATCGATGGTCCGACTGCACCGCACAGTCTCACAGTTGTCCCCACGGACCCACACTCTGTCAGAGTCAGCTGGAGTGCGGCTTCAGAAGCGAGTGCCGTTAAGAAGTACATCATTACTCTTCAGCAGCTGACAGGCGGGACGAAGCAGCATGTGCATGGGCCAGAGCTTGCTGGTCCTCCAGCCCCTGAGCCTGACTCCGACCAGGTAGCCCCTGAATTTGAGTGGGTACCTGGCGGTTGGAATACGCACTACCCGTCAGACGAACCCGAGCCCGAGCCCGAGCCCGAACCCGAGCCCGAGCAAAGAGAGCCACCGCCTCCCACGCCGACGCGCGAGCCCTCCCCAGAACGTGCGCCGGAGCCTGTCGAGGCCGCGCCGCCGCCCTTGGATCCGGTGCCCTCCCTCCTTGACACAGCCGCCCCCAAACCTCTACCGACCGTGCCGGAGGAGGTGCCGGTCCCGACCCCCAAAGCGGACGGCAAGGCGGCGCTCAAGGCCTACGCCCGGGGAATGCACGCCTCCATGGAATCCCACAAGCGTTATCCCATCGCCGCCCGCAGGCTCGGCCTCGAAGGCGACGTGGTCGTCAAGATCAGGGTTGACCGCGTAGGCAAGCTCATCGGTCTCCCGAGCGTGGCCAAGAGCTGCGGGCACGAGGTCCTCGACAACGAGGCGCTGCGCATGGTGAAGCAAGCGGCGCCGTTTTTGCCGCTCCCCTCCGCGTTCGAGAAGAACTCCGCCACCATCAAGCTCCCGGTCCGCTTTCGCCTCAAAACTGGTACGGGCTGAGGCCCATCTTTTTGCGCCGGGCCCGGCGACGCTGGTGTAGGTTGATCGCGATGCACCTCGGACGCCTCCCCCTCCCTTGTTTCGCGCTCTGCCTCTCGCTCTCGTTGGCGTGTGAACCCGCGTCGGAGCGCAAACCACCGGTCCCCCCCGACGACACCGCAGACGCCTCGGCCTCCACCGCGCCGACCGCCAAGACCGAGGTGGACACGGCCTTGGGCGGTCAACTCTACGACAAATGGTTTAAGGTGGAGGGCTACACCGGCGGCTTCTCCCCCGACGCCAAAAACACCGAGGTCGTCGACGGCGCGGCGGGACCCAACGGCGACGGCACGCTCAACAACGGCGGAGGTCAGCCCGTCACCAATTCGGGCCATGACTACCGCCTGAAAAACCTGTTCGGCTGGGACCTCCGGGGTGCGGAGGGCGTCTACGGTCCCGACTACCAGAACAAGACCTACGTACGCGCCACCAACCTGCTGACCGACACCCGAACACCCCCGGAGCTCGTGGAGTGGTTCACCCGCGGCGATGACACCTTGCCCGCCTTCGGGGAGGTGTTGAGCCCGACACAAATCGAGGCGCTGGTGGGCTTCGTGGTCGGCGTGCGAGACGGTACGCTGCCCCGACCCGAGCAAATCTTCACGCTCTCCGCCGACGCGCCCAAAAACTATACGCTCGTGGCGGGCGCCGACGCTGCCGCGGGCGCCGCCTCCTTTGAACAGCGATGCTCGGGTTGCCACGGGGACGCCGGCGAGAACATCCTCATCGACGGGGACTACACTGTGGGCGCCTTCGGCCGCATGAAGGCTTACGAGGGGTGGCTCAAGGTGCTCAACGGACACCCGGGGAGCCCCATGGCGCGACAAAGCGACGACGCCCGGGAGATCCTCAACATCTTCGCAGCCCTCTGCGACCGGACGGCGTTTCCACCGCACGACGCTGAGCACGAGGTGGCCGACGGCGACCTGCGCTGCGGCGCTTACTTGAAATAGTCCGGCGCACCTGGGGCGCCAGCTATTTTGTGTGTACAACGGCCCCATGAAACTTACGGTCCTCTCGGAAGCTGTGGTGCGCGAGGTGTTGACGCTCGACCTCGCGTTCGAGGCGGTGTCGAGCGCCCTCGAATCGGTGGCTGCGGGTCGCACCGACATCATGCCTGTGGTCCACGCCGACGGCGACGCCCCCGGCGCGGGCTTTGGGGTGAAGACCGCGACAGACCTCCCGGCGGGACTGCTCGGGCTCAAGGTGGGCAGCTACTTCCCCGGCAACCACGCCCGGGGCATCCCCAACCACGGCTCCACGACCCTCTTGCTCGACGCCGAGACGGGACTTCCGCGGGCTCTGGTGAGCGCCGGCTACCTCAACGGCTTTCGCACGGCCGCCGCCAACGCCGTCGCGGTGGACAGGCTCGCGCGCGCCGACGCCTCCACCCTCGGGGTCCTCGGCGCGGGACATCAGGCGGCCTTTGAGGTGCGCGCGGTGGCGCACCGACGATCGCTCTCGACCGTGAAGGTGTGGAGTCGCAGCCTCGACAGCGCGAGGGCCCTGTGCCGCGACCTCGCCGACCTCGGCTGCACCCTCACCGCCGTCGCGACCCCCGAGGACGCGGTGCGCGGAAGTGACATCGTCACCACCGTCACCCCGGCCCGCGAGGCCCTCATCCCAGCGGACTCGGTGGCGCCCGGCACCCACCTCTCGGCCATGGGCGCCGACGCGGTGGGCAAGCAAGAGCTCGACCCCTCCCTCATGGGCGGGGCCCTGCTGTTCGCGGACCTCCCAGCCCAGTCCGCCCGCATCGGGGAATTTCAGCACGCGGTAGCTCGCGGCGTCCTCTCCGAAGATCAAATCATCCCCATCGGCGAGGTGCTGATCGGTCGCCACCCGGGTCGCCGAACCGACCAAGAGGTGACCGTCTTCGACAGCTCGGGGGTCGCCCCCCAAGACCTTCATGTGGCCGCGGCGGTCCTGCGCGAAGCCGCGGCGCGCGGCCTCACCACCGACATCGAGTTCTAGCGTCGCGCGACGGCTACGTGTCGGTTTATCGGGCGCCGATACGCGCGATCATGATGAACGCGGTCTTCACCATGATCTCAAGGTCCAGCATAATTCCGAAATTCTGCACGTAGTAAAGATCGTACATCAGCTTCTTAATAGACGCGTCCGCCGTGTCAACGTAGCCCTGCTTGACCTGCGCCCACCCCGTAATCCCAGGCTTAATCATGTTGCGGTAGTGCAGATATTCGATGGAGGATTCAAGCATCTCCGTGATGCTCGGCTGCTCTGGTCGGGGACCCACAACGCTCATCTCACCGCGAAGTACATTCCAAAACTGCGGCAACTCGTCGAGCCGAAGCTGACGCAACCATCGACCCCCGGCGGAGATCCGAGCCTCTTCCTCGCTCGCCCATCTTCCCTCCGTATTCTCGACGACCGTCATCGTACGCAGCTTGTAAATGTTGAAGACCTCTCCTCCGAGTCCAACGCGAGGCTGACTGAAGAACATCGGCCCTGGTGATTTGAGTTTCGCCATCACGAACAGCAACGGACTCAAGCTGGCGAAGATCGCGAGTCCTACAAGCGACACTGCCACGTCAATCAACCGCTTGAGCGGCAAGGCTCCGTGGCCTTGAACCCTATCAAGGGCACCGACCACCCAGTCCACCGACGCGAGGTCAATCGCAATGAAGCCCGCGAGGTCGCTCACGAGAGACGCCGCAGAGCAGACCCGAACACCGCGGTGTTGCAGCTGCGTAATCGCGCTCAAAACCGGCGCTCCGAGGGCCCCTCTTTGGCCGATCACCAGGAGTTCAGGTCGCGGTTGTTCGGTCGTTCCGAGGGCATCGAGAGTCGCAACTCGCTCGATCTGGGCCGAGAGTTTGAGCGATGTCTCTGGAGAGGGACTGGGCTCCGTGGAGGCTCCGCCAACGACGTAGCGCACCTCAAACGGACAATAGGCCTCTGCGTTGAGGATCTGGTCAATTTCTGCGCACACCTTCTCTGTGCCGTAGACGGCGACCGCCTGCTTGGGTGCCCGCCGAAAGATGCTCGACAACACCCATCGCCACGCCAGCGACACGACGGCGAACACGAACGCCTCCGAGACGATCGTGATCCTCCCGTTGGGCATATACCAGACGAAGTACTGAATCATCAGACTACCTACGGACGCCCCGATTGCGGCGACAGCGACCCGCGCAAACAGCCCGTTGCGGGCGACGAGGACTTCGCGGTCGTAGAGACTCACGGCGTAATTGGAGAATATCGCCAAGAGCAAGAATGAGAGCGATTGCACCGTCGCCCCCTCAAAACCATAGGGGGCGTCTGGGAAGAGGCTCTCAAAAAAGATCAGGCCCACGCCCTGGATCATCAACGCCGTACACAGCACGTCAACGATGACTAGAAGGAAGACCGACATTGATGCCTCGAAATCATAGCTCAAAAAAGTAAAGTCTGTGGAAGCAGCCGACCACAGGCGGCGATTTGGTACTCCCACAACGAGCAGGATGCTCCTCGTGCTCGTGCTTCCGGGCGCGCAACGCCAGCGCCTCGAAGACATCACAACAAATTCATGGTGTACCGAGCGAGGAGACGGCGCGTCTCGACGGGGGCGCGATCCTATGCCATCCGATTCTTGAGCGCGATAAAACTCCATTTCGGGGTGCCGCCCCTCCGTCGTTCATAAGCCTCACTTCGGCTGCTGGACACGATGGACTCCAAACTCACGGTGCCCAGGTAGCGCCGCGATATAGAGGGACAACTCGCCACCCCTGTTACTGTTTGGTCGCCGTGAACCCGTACTCGTACGCGCAGGGAAAGGTGATGCCCACGGCTCCCGCGAGGTCGCATGCGTCGCCGTCACAGACAAACGAGATGGTCTGCACCCCAGCCATCGCGGTCGCCGACGAGAAGCTGCCGTCGATTCGCGCTTGCCACGTCAACGTCACCGCGAGCTGATCCGGCATCACAGTGTCGCCCAAGCGATCAGGGCACGAGAAGGTCTCTGCGGACATGGTGCAGTCGAAGTCCTCAGCCGTGCCCTGACCCACGGTGAACGTGCCGTCACCGAGATTGGTGAGGTAGAACTCGGTGTTGGGATCGGTGTACAGGTTGTCCACCCCACAGCTGTTGGACAATATCCCCTCGTTGACGTAGTTCCACACGCCCGTGGGCGGTTCGTAGGTCGGCGGCGCGCCGGTGGTTCCGTCCCCGCAGGCTGGCAGTCCTAGCAGCGGTGAGCCGCATCCGAGGGCGACAATCATCCAGATCCTTCGCGTGCGCTGTATGCGAGACATCGTGTGCAGGATAGCGTGATTGGACAAGATCGGCGAGCGGCAGTCACGGACTCCTCACAGATCCCAACACCGCGTCAGAGGCCTCTCCCCGCTCCTCGGCTCACCCCGTGAGCACACCACGCCACCGTGCTTCGCCGACTTCTACATCACACTCTTCATGTTGGCTCGTCTGCCTCGGCCCGCGCGTCCTTGCGCAGCGCCGACCAGGTCCAAAGCGCGCCTGCGAAGTCGGGCACCCCGATACAGATCAACGTCCATCGCTCCAGCCCCATCGCCACGAAGGTCCCGAAAAACAGTGGCACGCTCAGCCGCGCCACGACGGTCGCCTTGAAAAACGGACGCACATCCAGGCTCGCGAGGGTGAGATAGTAGTAGGCCAAAAAGCACACCACCATCCCTACGACCCGGGGCCACGCCCCACCCACCGACTCAAATCCCATCACCTCACCGATCAGGTCGGGTAGCAGCAACGCCGACATCCCCAAGCCCACCAGATAAAACCCAAAGTATCGAATGCTCTTCGCCGAATGACTCACGCCTCGATACTACCTGAGACAAATCCCCCCTTCTACCAATGATAACTCGACCTGGATGCATCGCGGCCCGGTGCACGACGCCCGCGGCAATTCACATCCGTTTAATCGCCGCGCCCTTTTTTGATCGGAGAGATTCTGGGAGGATGTGGGGGACACTTATGCACCGACGCCAGTTATCTCTCGCCGTCCTTCTCGCCTCCCTCAGCGCGGCTTGCGGCGCGTCCGTCCAAGCCGTGGACTCCTCGACGACAACAGACGAAGACTCCAACGGCGAAGACTCCTCGGATGGCGACAGCGACACATCCACCGCGGGCGACGGCGACAGCGACACATCCAGCACAGGCGACGGTGACAGCGACACATCCAGCACAGGCGACGGCGACGGCGACGGCGACGGCGACGGCGACGGCGACGGCGACGGCGACGGCGACGCCTGCCCACCCGTCGATATCCCGCGTAGTGTCTGGGCCTGGGATCAACAGCTCGCAACCGATCCCTCCGCCGCGTTCGAATTCTTCGAGTTCGCCGCGACCAAGGGAATCACAGGAATCTATCTGGAGTCCGAGGCGCTCATCAACAACGACCCCACCTCGCTCGCAGAATTTGTCCAGCAAGCCCATGACAACTGCGTCGAGGTTTCATTGCTCTTCGGCTACGCGCCATGGGCGTTGACGGAGAACCACAGCGACGCCCTCAACCTGGCGACCGCGTCGGCCGCCTTCGCCGCCGGCATGGGGACGCGTGCTCCGGTTGCCGTCCATTTTGACGTCGAGCCCTACTCGCTCCCCGAATGGACGGCGGATTCGGATCAGACGGCCAGCGAATACCTCACCATGCTCGAGCTCATCGCCGCCGCCCTCGACGGCAGCGGGATGGAGTTGGAGGTTGACATCCCGTTCTGGTTCGACGGACGCACAACCACGCACACCGGCGTTGAGCGCCTGGTCAGCGAGTTGGTGATCGAGCGCGTCGATCGCGTCGCGATCATGGACTACCGAGACTACGCCGCTCCCCCGGACGGGATCATCGACAACGCCCAAAGCGAGGTAGACTACGCCGCCGCACTCGGAAAAGAGGTCGTCATTGGAGTGGAGACAGTTTGTGGTCTCGACCCGGAGAAAGTCAGCTTTTGCGAAGAGGGCGAGGCCGCGATGGAGACAGAGCTCGCGCTGACCGCAGCCCACTACGCTGACGCCTCGGCCTGGAGAGGCTTTGCGATTCACGAATACGCCAGCTACGTCACGCTCGCACCTTAGTTGACCCCACCGGCCGCGCACACCTCCGCGAAACACCGACCGCTCCATTAAGAGAGGGCAGCGCAAAAATTCACGTTGCCCTCCATCCGAGGCCGGAACGCCTCGGTTTCTTGATGCTCGTAGCTCGACGACTAGGGGAGTTTTGGCGGCTCCGAAGCAGCGTCGATACACGCGGTCAACTCAGGCGTGTCTTCCCACGCGCATGCGCCTCCTGGTCCATAGGGGCCGCAATTCGCGCTGTCGTAGCACGCGTATTCGGGGAGGAATTCGCAGGTCGTCAGCGGCGGCGATTCCGAGGCATCGTAACAGATCTGTCCGCTGCACCCACCGCGCGCGCACTGGGTATCCGCGGGGACGCAACGCTGACATGTACCGGCGTTGTTGAGCTTGAGATCATAGCCGGGCGCGCACAGGATCGGCGTCGCGATGGACGTCCATGGACCGTTGCACTTGGGCTCTTGACACGTCGCACACTCTACGCCACCAAAGGTCTTCACCACGAGCACGCTCGGGATTCCGCATTTGATCGCGACTTGGGAAGTGTCGGCCCAACCTGATGGGCAGCCCTTACCCTCGGGCACGCTCTCTTCTTGCGTCGTCTCAAGCCACGTCGCCTCGTGCCCTGCCTGCTCAAGCCGGTCCACCGCCTCCACTGTGTGATCGGTCGTCTCCATACACGCTGTGCTCAACGAAACCGCCGCGGCACATATCCAAACAAATTGATTCTTCATCATTTCCACTATTCTTCCTAATGCTACGAGGCTCACTCCACGACTTGGAGCCGAGCTACGTTCGGCGATCGGACTCTGCGCTTCAAGAACTTATTGTTGCGTGAGCCAAACAACATTCACCTCTACATCTCAAAACAATCTCATGGGCCGTTTTTTTCTAGCCGCACCGTTGGACCCACCAAAGATTATTGCCGAGCCGCCAACCGAGATTGAGCTCGCGCGCAGCAGAAGATTTTCCGCGCGAACCGGCGAGATCGCCGCTTCGCTCCGCTGCCTATCGTCGGTGTGGCGCGTCTATCAAATCCTCACGAAGGGCTCCCTCCACTGACGTGCTCTCAGGCCTCTCGCCAGGCTGCAAACGCCCTTGAATCACTGCGCATTATTGGAGAAACGAGAGGCGCCGATCCTCAGTTGCGCGAGGGCGTATTCCCTTCGTACACTCCCTCGGCGGAACCGACCTGTGTCCAATCTCGACCATCCAATTCGACGAATCCTCGGTGGCCTGAGCCGATGGTCGGCGATCGCGGTTGTCGTAGCGGTCGTACTTTGCGTTTGGGGTGGCATCGACAACGTCGCCGGGGCGGCGAGCATCGTGGACGGCCCTTGGACCTCCTCTCATGCAGACATGGACCGCTGTGACGATGGGGAACACGAGGGCCCCTGCGACGATTGCGACGACGGCGGATGCGAGGAGACCGACTGCACGGGAGCTCTGCACTCATGCGGATGTTGTCCCAACGTGGTGGGCGCGACGAGCCATGCTCCGGCCCTACCAAGCCCCTTAGAGAGCGACCTGCGGTGCGCCGGCAGCGACAAACTCGAAGTACCTGAGGGTGTACGTGCCCGCATCGAGCGGCCCCCCCGAGCCTGAGCGGTTATTTGAACCGCGCGAATCGACGCACCGCACAGTTTTCAGCGCCGTGTTGGGGTTGACTCGCCGAGTTCATCCACGTGCGCGGGCACCCCGAGATCTCGAGGCTAGCCACGCGGGCACGCCCTGGTGAACGCCGCGGAGAGATCCGCCCGCGCGCGCTCTTTACCTCCCCCCCGGATCCCACATTCTCCATGCCTTTGTTTCATCCCTTCCTCTTCATGATGGTGGTCACATCGAGTCCGAGTGATCCATGCACCGGCCCGCTCAATCGGGCGGCGGTGGTTGACTGCGCTGCGGCCTCGAGCCCTCGGATCGCCGCCGCTCGAGCGAGCGTCGACGCCGCGCGAGGCCTCTCCGACGCCGCGCGTGTGCTCCTCCCGTCCAACCCCACCGTCTCGGTCACCGTGGGTCAGCGGTGGAACACCAACGACGACCGCGCGCTCAACGTGGCCGGCACCTTGTCACAGCGCCTGGAAATCTCCGGTCAACGCCGCCAACGCAAAGACGCCGCCGACGCCCTCGTCGCGCGACGTGAGGGCGGGCTCGAGACGAGCACGCGCGACGTCATCGCCCGCGCGCTTTTGGCTTACTACGACGTGCTCGCGGCGCGTGCGGAGCTCGTGGTGATCTCGCAGGGGCACGCCACCGCCCTACAGATGCAAGAGGTGGCCAGCGCCCGCGCCACGGTAGGACTCGGGATGCCGCTCGACACCGACTTGGCCGCCGCCGAGGTCGCCGCGCTGCAAGAGCAACAAGCTTTGGCGACCGGCGCCGTCCGTGCGGCCGAGGCCGGCCTCGCGAGCGCTCTCGGGCTCGACCCCGCGGGTTCGCTGCCTGACGTGCTCGGCGACCTCTCCCCCGTGGATGTGCCCGAAGACCTCGCGGTGTCCACTCAAAGCGCCGCCGCTCGCCCAGAACTCGCCCAACAACGTGCCCAAACAGCGCAGGCCCAGGCTGAGCTCGCGCTGCTCAAACGCGGTCGTGTCCCGTCCCCCGCGCTGTCCATCTTCGCCCAGACCGACGGTTTTAACGAACGCGTCATCGGTGGTGGCCTGTCCCTGCCGATCCCGCTCCCCTTCCCCCTCGGTCGCACGAACAAGGGGGAGATCGACGGTGCCCGTGCGCGCATCGAAGAGTCGAGCGCCCGCCTCGCCTCCACGCAACGCCGCGTCACACTTGAGGCGACCGCCGCCTTCCATGACTACGAGGCCCACAAGAGCGCCGCCAACGCCTACCGCCCCGACGCGGAGGCCTCCGCGCGCGCCAGCCTCGACACCCTCGCCTCTGAGATCGAGCGCGGCACCCTCCCCGTCCGAGACGCCCTCCTCACCCAACACGCGCTCTTGCGCATGCTCTTGCGCGCGGTGGAATCCAAGCACGGCCTGTGCCGCGCCTCCGTCGCGCTCTCCCTCGCCGCCGGCCACCCACTCCAAGAAGGTGCACCATGAAAACGACCATCTCCCTCACCTCGCTGCTCCTCCTCCCCCTCATTCTCACGGCCTGCCCCGGCGGCGGGGACAAACACGGTCACGGTGACGAGCACGGTGACGAGCACGATGACGAGCACGGACATGCACATGAAGATCGCCACGATCAGCTCCCGCGTACGGTGGCGCTTTCTCCCGAGGTCATCACCCAGGCGAAGATCGTGACGGCGGCGGCGACCAAGCGCGCGCTGAAACCAACGGTGCGACTCCCGGGCGAGCTCGTCGCCCACCCGGACCGCCAAGCGACCGCGGCGGCGCGGGTGGAAGGCGTGATGGAGAGCTTCAGCGTTCAACCCGGTGACGCGGTCTCTCGCGGAGACCTCCTGGCCACGGTGCGCGCCCCCAATATACAGAGTCTCCGGGCCGCGGAGGCCGCCCTGCGCGCCAAGGCGATCTCCGCGAGGGCCAACGCCGAGCGACTTCAGGACCTCGCCGGCAAGCGCCTCGCGAGTCAGCAAGAATCTGTGAGCGCTGACGCCGACGCCGACGCGCTCGAGGCGGAGGCCCGCGGCGCTCGCGAACGTCTCCGGGCGCTGGGGCTAAAGTCTCAGGGTCGCGCCGTGCTCTTCGAGGTACGCGCGCCCAGAGACGGCGTGGTGCTCACCCGCGACGTGGACGTCGGCGCCCCGGTCACGCCGGCGAGCGTCGTGGCGACCATGGCAGCCACTGACGAAGTGTGGTTTTTGGCGCATGTGTTCGAGCGAGATGTCGCCCGCGTCGCCCAGGGCAGCGAGGCGTCCGTGGCTCTCAACGCGTACCCCGAGCAGCGCTTCGAGGGAGCCGTGGAGTACGTCTCTCACGCCGTAGACCCCGGCGCCCGCACCCTGTCCGCTCGAATCCCGCTGACCAACGAGGACGGCAAGCTCCGCCTCGGACTGTACGGCACGGCCCACGTGGTCACCGCTGGCGCGACCACCGAGCCGGTGATCGCGGTGCCGAACTCCGCCGTCACCCGCATCGCGGAGTCCCCCGTCGTCTTCGTGCAACACGCCGACGGGCACTTTGAGGTCCACGACGTGGTGCTCGGACGGGTGGACCACGCGTTCACAGAGATCGTGCACGGCGTCCACGACGGCGAGCAGGTGGTGAGCGAGGGGGCCTTCGCCGTCAAGAGCGTGCTCTTGCGCGACACCTTCGGAGAGGACCACCACTGAGATGGATTTCCTCGGTACACTCGTACATGGGTCGCTGAAAAATCGCGCGCTCGTGCTCTTCGCAACCCTCTTGCTGGTGGGTATGGGGCTCCGGGCCGCCAAGCGGCTGCCCATCGACGCGGTCCCCGACGTCACCAATATTCAGGTGCAGGTCATCACCTCTGCGCCCGCCCTTTCTCCCCTTGAGATCGAGCAGTACATCAGCATCCCTGTGGAGCGATCCCTCCAAGGCATCCCCGAGGTGGATGAGGTGCGCTCACTGTCGAAGTACGGCGTGAGCGTGGTGACCGTGGTCTTCCACGACGAGACCGACATCTATTTCGCCCGACAGCTCGTGAGCGAACGGATGGCCGAGGCGAGGAGCGCAGTGCCTCCCGGCTACGGCGAGCCCGAGATGGGCCCGATCAGCACGGGGCTCGGCGAGATTTATCAGTTTGTGGTCCGCAACGAGGACCTCTCCTTGATGGAGCTCCAAGAGCTGCTGACCTGGTACATCGGACCCCAGGTCCGCTCGGTCCCCGGCGTGGTCGAGGTGAACTCCCACGGCGGGCTGGAGCGCGAGTACCAGGTGGTGCTCAACCCCGACCTCATGCGGGCCGCGGGGCTCTCGACCAAGCAGGTGGTAGAGGCCATCGAGAGCACCAACGCCAACGCCGGCGGCGGATATATCGAGCGCGACCGTGAGCACTTCGTCATCGGCACCCAGGGGCTCGTCACCAACCGCGAAGACCTGTTGGCCGTGGTCCTCGGCGCGACCCCCCAGGGCACCCCCATCACGGTCGCCTCCATCGGGGAGGTTCGGTTCAGCGGTCGTATGCGGCGTGGCGCCGCGTCCATGGACGGTAAGGGCGAGGTCGTCAGCGGCATCACCCTCATGCTGATGGGCGAGAACCCCCGCGTCGTCGCCAAGGCGGTCGAGGCCAAGATCGCCTCGATCCAATCCTCGCTCCCGGAGGGCACCGAGGTCGATGTCTTCTACGACCGCACGCGCCTCGTCAACCGGACGATCCGGACGGCGATCACCAATCTCCTCGAGGGCGCCGCGCTCGTGGTGCTCATCTTGCTGCTGTTGCTCGGGGATGTCCGCGCGGGGCTCATCGTCGCCTCCATCATCCCCTTGTCCATGCTGTTCGCCGTCACGGTGATGGAGGCGATGGGGCTGTCTGGCAACCTCATGAGCCTCGGGGCCCTCGATTTCGGGATCATCGTGGACGGATCCGTGATCGTAGTGGAGCACGCCTCTCGACGGCTACGAGACGCGCGCGCCGCCGAGGGGCCACTCGATCGCGAGCGACGCGCGGAGGTGGTGCGGCGCGCGACCATGGAGGTCCGCAAGCCCACCCTGTACGGCGAGGCCATCATCGCCATCGTCTACGTCCCGATCCTCACGCTCACAGGCACCGAGGGCAAGCTCTTCACGCCCATGGCGACCACAGTACTGCTCGCGCTGATCGGCGCGTTCATCTTGTCGATCACCTTCGTGCCGGTGCTCGCGAGCTTGGTGCTGCGACCGGATCCCGAGCGCCGCGAGACGCTGCTCATGCGGGCGGTCACCGCCATCTACGAGCCCATCCTCTCCCTCGCCCTCCGGCGGCGGGCCGCGGCCATCGCAGGGGGCGTCGCCCTTACCGTGTTCGCGGCCGTCGGCTTCGCTCGACTCGGCGCCGAGTTTGTCCCCCAGCTCGACGAGGGCGACATCCTCGTCGAGGCGCGACGGCTTCCCGGCGTGGCCCTGAGTGAGGCGGTGGCCCAGGATCACCGCCTACAGCTCGCCATCCTCCCGATCCCCGAAGTGGAGCGTGTGGTGTGCAAGACGGGCTCCCCAGAGCTCGCCACGGACGCCATGGGCATTGAGCAGACCGACGTCTACATCAAGCTCAAAGACAACGCGGACTGGCGGCCCGGCTTGACCAAAGCAGACCTTGCGGACGAGATTCGGCACGCCGTGGAAGCGGCGGTCCCCGACGTGGCCGCCTCGATCTCGCAGCCCATCGAGATGCGAACGAATGAGCTTGTGGCGGGGGTGCGCTCCGACGTGGGCGTCCTCATCTACGGCCCCGACCTCGACCGCTTGGTGGCGTCGGGGGACGAGGTGTTGCGCGCCATCGCTGACATCCCTGGAGTCGTCGACGCCCGCAGCGAACAAGTCGCGGGCCTTCGATATCTTCGCATCGAGCCCGACCGCAACAAGCTCGCGCGCTACGGGCTGTCGGTGGCCGACGTCAACCTCGCCGCCGAGGCAATGGCCGTGGGTCATCAAGCGGGCCAGGTGCTCGAGGGAGATCGGCGATTCGCGATCCGTGTGGTGGTCGACCATCAACCTCACGGTGATCTTGAGGCCCTCTCAAGCGTGCCGCTGCGCACCATGAACGGGCACGTGGTACCCCTCGGCGACGTGGCGACGCTGCGCTTCGTCCCGGGCCCCGCCGCCATCAACCGTGAGGCCATGTCACGGCGCATCGTGGTGGAGTTCAATGTCCAAGGGCGAGACCTCGCCTCCGTAGTCGCCGACGCGCAGCGCGCCGTGCGAGAGAAGGTGAGCCTCGACACGGGCTACCACATTGAATGGGGCGGGACCTTTCGCCACTACGAGGAGGCCAAGACCCGGCTGATGTGGGTCGTGCCCATCGCCCTCGCCTTCATCGTGTTCTTGCTGTGGTCCGCGTTCGCCGCTGTGCGTCCGGTGGCCATCGTGCTCTTGACGGTCCCCTTCGCCCTGGTGGGCGGTGTGGCGGCCCTGTGGATCCGGGGGATCCCCTTCTCGATTTCTGCGGGGGTCGGGTTCATCGCGCTCTTCGGCGTCGCCGTGCTCAACGGCTTAGTGCTCGTCACGGTGGCGCGGCGCGAGGAGACCAAGGGGCGCCCGTCGAGCGCCGCCATCGAGTCTGCCGCGCGGCTGCGTCTGCGCGCCGTATTTATGACCGCGCTCACCGACGTGCTCGGCTTCATCCCAATGGCTCTGTCCACGGCGCCCGGCTCAGAGGTTCAACGTCCGCTCGCCACGGTCGTCATCGGGGGGGTGGTCAGCGCCACCGTGCTCACGCTGCTGGTCCTCCCGGCGGTCTACGGGGCCACCGGCCGAGGCTCCAACGCCACACCACCCGACGACACGTGAGCGACATGGACCAGGTGCTCCGTGGGTTCATCGTTGCAAGAGCGAGCGCACGCCGGCCCACCAGCCGACAGGCGCCCCCGAATCACTCAAATGGAGAAGCTCGAGCGCGCACCCATCTCGAGGCCGTCAAAGCTCGGGAAGCGATGCCCGTAGACCGCCACGCGCACACACGACGACACGCCCAGCGCCTTGAGTTGGGAGGGCGCGCGCACGTTCACACCGGTCACCTTACCCGAAGGCGCGATGCCGAACTCGTAGGCGATCCGGCCCGAGGAGAGCTCGGCCTCACTCGCGTTGGCCGCCGCCGCGATGCACCCCTGGAATTTCCCATCGAGCTTGGCGAGCTCCCGATTGATCGCTGCATCACTGAGGCGCTCACTCCCAGTCTCCTCGCCGATCATCTTTGTCTTCTTCGCGTTAAAGCGCGGTACGTGGCTGTCGTTTACCCGCGCGTCCTTGGTGGATGCGCCGTCGGATTTTTCGCCGCTGCGTTTTCGCCTGCGCCGCTTCTTCTTGGATTTTTTCTTCGGCAGCGGCTCGTCGGCCTCGACGACCTCGGGTCGCACCTCACAACGTCCTTGTAGGCATTCGGTCCCCGCTCCACAGACGCCGCCGCAAGTGGCGGAGAGCTGCGAACTATGCCAGGCCCACAGGGCTCCACTGCCAGCGATGACACCCATTACAAACGCCGGAAGAAACTTGCCCACAGGAGAGGATATCAAGAATCGAGCGGACAGCCGTCGCGCTTCGATGAACCCCGTACGGAGAGTTCGGCAGCGACGGTAGCTCACGCCCAGGAGCGTTCGCTGCCACCCTCCGCGGCCAATATCGGATCCGAAATCGCCGCACTCCACGCATGGTTTCATTCCAGCGATGTTGCCACCGCGGGCGTCGCGGCGTCGCAGCTCGCAGCGTCGCAGCGTTGTACGCTTCCGGTGTTTCACTACACCGCGTGTGCCCGCGTTCTTCTCGAGCCCTAGCCAGAGCCTCAGCCTCAGCCTCATTCTCAGCCTCAGCCTCAGCCTCAGCCTCAGCCTCAGCCTCAGCCTCAGCCTCAGCCTCAGCACTTTTGACGCTGGTCATCGAGTTTGCACACACAACATGAACACGGCACGGCGTCCGTTTCGACATCCTCGCGAGCATCACCCCCACGCTCCGCCGTCTCTTCCGCTCTCAGGCTCACCTCCCCGTGCCCGGTGTCGTCATGGGTCGCCAAGATGGCCCTCCACAAACTGCTGGGATCGCCACAGGGGCACCCGGAATCCACCCGACACGTTTGGTGACGAGTGCAGAGCTATGAAAAGATAGAGCGTGGATTCGCGACGAACCGATGGACCACAATTCAGTCCGCGGCGACAAGGCGACATGGCGACAAGGCGACATGGATCGGATCCACTCTCATTTTTAATGGAATTTTATGGCTTTCAACCGAGGTCTCTCGATTCGAGGATGTCTGAGTTTCGCGGTGATCCTGCCGTCCAAACTTGGACGTTCGCTTCGCATTCATGGGGCTGCGTGACTCGCGCCAGCGCCGCGGCCGCCGCGAGCGCCGCGACACTAGCTGAGCCTCACGAATGGTCCTTTGCTGTCGGCGAAAAAGAAGAGTCCTGAATTTTTATCTAAAAAAACGGTCTATCCGCGCCTAATTTGATTGGTGGGAAGAATCGATGCACACGCAATTGAGGACTCGATGAAACGGCCCGCCGTTCGGCAATTCGTCACGATCCATACTTGGACAAAGCCTGGCCTTGTACTAGTTTCCGGGGAGCGTGAGCGTTAATGAGCAGGGTCAAGATGCTCCAACCAAACCCTTCGAGGTTCTCTCGTGGGCGGACGACCGGTCACTGGTTTGGACCGTCCCAGCACAGGGGTATCTGGCCGAATATATCGGTCTCATGTTTGACGAGATCGAGGAGGCCTTTGGAAATCGGGAAGATCCAGGCTTGATCGTCGACTTGCGCAACGCATCGATGCCGACGCCTGCCGGTCGCGCCAGAATTATCGCGGGTGTCAAACATCTCAACGATCGTCTTTGCGGTGTCGCAATCATTGTGGGAAAGTCCAAGGTCCACATATTGCTGGTTAATCTGACGCGCTTCATGATGGCCGGACTTGGCGTCCCGCTCCGTGCGTTCGAGTCCATCGATAAAGCTACGGCCTGGCTGGCCACGTTACGTCGCAGGTAAGATGGGCGTCGACTGCTAGCGCCGTCCTCGCGTTTTCGATGATGACTCAGCTGCGCCAGCCGTCCCCAATGAGGAGTAGGGCTGGCACTGTCAATTTTCGTGCCTCGACTACCAGGCTGAACTAGCACCCCACCCTAAAAGTTGCGGTGAGCGTTTTGACTGACGCGAGGGAGCGCCGAGGCTGTTTCGCGGGGTTGGTCCTCAGACGAAGAGGTTGCGGCCCCGCAGCAGTCTCGCCTGCGTGGGCCCGAGACGGCCACTGTTAGATTAATCGTTGCCAAACGCGCGATGAATCGACCATACTAATCATGCGGACAGAGACGGGGCATGCGGGATTGCTAGATAAGACCGAGGAGCACGAAATTTCCATCGACGACCACATCACGTCGAGCGATGAGCACGCGCTAGTCTGGACGGTGCCTCGAGAAGGAATCGTCACGGAGTATATTCATCTCATTTTTCAGGAGATGGCTGACCGTATGGCCAGCCACACAGCCGTGTCGCTGCTCGTCGATGTCCGAGCCACCGACGTCCCCAATGCCGCCAGCCGCGCAGAGATTATCGCCAGGGTAAGAACGCTCGCTGACAAGTTGTCTGGTATCGCTCTCCTCACGGGTCAATCCGTCACACAGAAATTTGTTGTCCAAGTCTCACGCTTCATGATGACCGGAGTCCCAGTGCCCTTTCGTATGTTCACCGACGTGGACGAAGCGCACGCCTGGCTGAAAACAACGCGCGAGAGCGCTGGTCAGTAGCGCCGTGTGGCTCACAAAATGTCCGCCGAGACGCGCGAGAGGCTCGCCGCTCCGTCACCACGTACGAAGCTGTCAACTATCATGTCTCTAAAGGCCGGTCCGCACGCAGCCGCCCATCGCCTCGACCTCTCCACCATTTTCTTCATGGGGATGACTGCCCTCGGCTGCTCCGCGACCGACACACTCGGCGGTCCGGGAGAAAGCGGCACGCAAGGAACCTCGGACACCGATGGCAGCAGAGACGAGAGTGGCGCTGAGTCTGGCGACGGCGCGCCTGCCCTCCCGCCGGTGCAGGTGTTCTTGATGGCTGGTCAGTCCAATATGCAAGGGTATGGTCCATTGCAAGACACGGACACTGCTGACTGGGAAGAGGCCATGTCTCTGGAGAGTCTCATTGCGTCAGGCGTGGAGTCCACGACGCTCCTTACTCCCCGCGACGATGTGTGGGTCGCCATCACGAGCGATGAGCCCAACCCCCAGCCGCCCGGTCTCCTTGAGCCGGGCTTCGGCGCAACCTCTTCTTTTCTCGGACCCGAGCTCGGCATGGGAGAGGTGCTCGGCGAGGCGTGGGACACCCCCATCGTCATGTTCAAGGCCGCCTATGGAGGTACAACCCTTGGGATCGACTGGCGTCCGCCCAGCGCGGGAGGAACCCCAGGCCCGCTTTATTCTGCGATGATTTCCGACTTCACCACGTTCCAAAATACGGGGCTGGCCGAGACCTTCCCCCGGGATCTTCACGCGCGCGGTTACCAGATCGCGGGGTTCGTGTGGCTTCAGGGTTGGAACGATCAATTTGAAGATGGACTTGTCCCCGAGTACGCAGACAACCTCGTCGCGCTGGTCAATGACGTGCGTTCAGCTCTCAACGATCCACAGCTCCCTGCCATCATTGTGGAAGGGCCCACGCTCGACGAGGCGCTCCGCGCCGCGCGCCTCACCGCAGTCGCGACCCTCGAATCCCAAGCGCCCGGGCGGGTGCTCTACGTGAACACCTCTGACCTCGTGAACGTCGACATCCCAGGGAACTTCCACTTTAACTTTAACGCCGGCCGCTACCTTGATGTAGGCCGACGCACGGGACAGTCCATCCTTGAGATGGACTGGCTGATCGCTCCTTGAGCGTCCATGCACAGCCGGAGTCGGACCTCGGAACCCAGACAAAACGCCGTTTAAAACCGCATGCTGAATGATGGGTGTTGCGCGGACGATTCCGGCCTATGAGCCGGCGCTTTCATGGGCAACGGTGGCGATCAACGCTAGGCTCAACGTTGGAGCCAGGCGCATGAGAATTGAAAAAACAATCGTGAGTAGAAGTCCACGCATTGCCTCGGGCACCTCCCTTCGCTTGTGCCTCACGCTCCTCGGAATTACCCCCGCATGCGGGGGCACCACGGTAACCGATGAATCCGCAACGAGCGACGAGACGAGCACTGCGTCGGTCACCAGCCTCGATACTGGCGATGGCGATGGCGATGGCGATGGTGACGGCGACGGCGACGGCGATGGCGCCCCCTCCACCACCGGTGACGGCGACGGCGACGGCGATGGCGATGGCGACCCCTCCACCACCGGTGACGGCGACGGCGACGGCGAAGGCGATGGCGACCCCTCCACCACCGGTGACGGCGACGGCGACGGCGATGGCGACGGCGATGGCGACGGCGACCTCGACGTCAACCAAGACGGCGTGGTGATTGTCGGATACTTCGCCCAGTGGGGCATCTACGCCCGCGACTACCAGGTCTGGGACATTCCCGCGCAGATCGACGTGGTGCAGTACGCCTTCTGGGACATCAACCCCGACGGTACGCTACGCAGCCCCGACCCCTACGCCGACTTTGATCACCACAACTGCAGTGAAGTGTTCGACCCCCTATGTTCTGGCGGCACGTTGCCCTGGTCTGGGACCCCCTTGCCCTACTACGGCAACTTCCGAGCGCTCAACATGCTTCAGCAAGCGCGGGGCACAAAAGTGGTGATGTCGCTGGGTGGCTGGACCCTCTCGAGCAATTTCTCCGCAGTCGCAGCAGATCCAGCCAAGCGCGCCGTGCTCGCCGCAGAGTGCGCCGCGATGCTCGCCACCTACGGTTTTGACGGCATCGACCTCGACTGGGAGTTCCCCGTGGAAGGCGGGAACGGCCCCCACGCTGCACAAGACAAAGTTAATTTCACCCTCCTCGTTCAAGATATCCGCGCCGCCGTTGGGTCCGACAAGATCGTCTCTGCGGCGGTAGCCCCCAACCCCACCTACGCCGACAACCTCGAAGTTGGCGCGCTGGCCCAAGTCATGGACCACGTGAACATCATGGCCTACGACTACAACGGCAGCTGGAATCCGTTCACCGGCCACAACGCACCGCTCAACCCGGTGGCGGGCGATGGAAACTTCAACGTGCAGGCGACGGCACAGGCGTGGATTAACGCTGGATTCTCCCCCAGCCAGGTTACGCTAGGACTGCCGTGGTACGGCAGGTCATGGGCCAATGTGAGCTGCAGCGGCATGGGTAACGCCACCTCTGGGCTTGGCTGCGCCGCTTCAGGTCCCGGGCCTGGCACGTGGGAGCCCGGCGTGGTGGACTACCAAGACGTCCGCGACAACTACCTGAACCAGCCCGGATGGATCTATGCGTGGGACTCAGCGACGCAGACACCGACCGTGTACAACGCGAGCCTTGGACAGTTCGTCACCTACGACAACGCCCAGTCCATCGCCGCCAAGGTCGCCTACGCCAAGAGCGAAGGGATGCTCGGACTCATGGTGTGGGAGCTCGACGCGGACCGCAGCGGTGACCTGCTCGCCGAGATGCAGTTCTAAGCGAGGGGACGGGACTGGGCTTGAGGGCTCGAACTATCCTGCTGCTGCGGCGGCTGCGGCGGCTGCTTGTTGGGCAGCGATGATCCCTTGAAGTGCTAACAACGCCTTGAGATCGGCGAGCCCCGCGAGTTCCTCTGTCTTCAGCATGCTCACGATAGCGATGCTGCTCGCGGTATCAAAGCGCTTCGTCTTCGAGGTCCACCACGACTGATTCGGGAGATGTTCGTAGAAGTCAAAGACGTGGTCAGCGATTTTGTCAACAGGGATTGGGATGCCGCAAAGGATGCTCACCTCTTCATACTCTGACTTCCCAACGCTGCATCCTCGTTCGCGCAGGGCCTCTGCAATGCGGTGCGCGCGGTCGCACGCCTCCTCGGGCGGAAGCCGGGTCAAACAAAGAAAATTGGCTGCTTGCTGCAGCGCCTCACTGGTCTTGAAACCCGCCTTGCTCTTGAGCCCCGTGAACATCGCCTCAGTGATGGCGCCCACCTCCTCTGCGGTTCCTGGAAGCGGCACCAACGCGGCGCACGCCGGCAGATCATCCGAACCCGTTAGCCACCAATGATACTTCTTCATCTCGCGATAGATCTCGAAGAGGCGATCAACCTGCGCCCGCTCAATCACGGCGTCCTCTCGCTGCAGACACAAAATGAAAGTCGCGAGCATCCCAAACACCCCCTTCATCGAACGCTTGTGGTTTCCTGCGAAGTCCTGCGCGGCCTGATGCGCCGCTAGAAACTCTGCCGCCCCGATCCCCGCGCTGTAAAGCGACGCGCTCAACCCCAACCGTACGAAGCCCGCAATATTGGACTTGCGATACCAAGGCAACGCATTCGAGAACGACTCTTCTAGCTCGTGAACGCCCTTCGCGATCTCTTCCGCGGTGCCCTCCGCTGTGAGCACACCTACGGCCACGTACTGCAGCAGATCTTTTGTCCCATACCATGGGAGATGTGCCTCGAATGCTCGCAGGACCGACGAGTACCGGTCCAATAAATCAATCTCTGCGTGCTTGGCCTCGCTTAGGTTTCGGTAGTTCACGCCTCACGGTACCGCACTTTTCGACGAACCGAATCGACAGCCGGCAAACACCCGTTTGGAGCCCTTGAAATCTAAGAATCGTCCGTCGAACCGCGAACACCCTGGAGAGGGGGGCCCCCGTACGAGCGCCAGTTTTTTTGAATGATCAAACGTGCGCCTCGGGCGAAGCTCAGATAACTCCAGGCCCACGAGAACAACACAAAGAGGCGGTTCTTAAATCCAGACAGATAGTAGATGTGAACAAAAAGCCATCCGAGCCACGCGAGCATGCCTCCCATGCGAATGCGGCCTGCCTCAAGCACCGCGCGGCTCCGTCCAATGGTTGCCATCTGTCCTTTGTCCCAATACACGAACGGAGGATGGTCTGCATCTGCTGCCTTGAGCCCCGCTCTGATCCGCCGCGAGACGTACCTCCCCTGCTGCATCGCTACTGGTGCAACCCCCGGGAGTGCGTCCCCGGTTGGCCCTTGCACGTGCGCTTGATCCCCCAGCACAAACACCGACGGGTGTCCCGGGATTTGGAGGGACGCGTTCACCCTCACTCTCCCCTGGCGGTCGAGCGCTACAGGATCACCGCCGGCCAGCCGACCGCCGATCTCTGACGCCTTCACCCCCGCCGCCCAGACCACCGTTCGTGCGGCGATTCGTTCATCTCCCACTTCTACCCCCTCTGCGTCCACAGCGCTCACGCGAGAACCCGTCCACACCTGCACGCCGAGGCGTTCAAGATCCCGTGTCGCTCGGCTCGACGATCGGGGAGCAAAGGTCGCCAAAATGCGCTCGCCTGCTTCGATGAGCACGATGCGCGCCAAAGCAGGATCAATATTTCGAAAATCACGTGCCAACGTAAACCGACTCATCTCGCCAAGCGCCCCCGCGATCTCGACACCGGTCGGTCCCCCTCCCACCACGACAAACGTGAGCAGCGCTCGTCGAATATCCGAGTCTTCTTCGTGCTCGGCGGCCTCGTAGGCCTCGAGCACTCTCCGCCGGATCTCTGTCGCTTGCTCCACCGTCTTGAGCCCGGGCGCGTAGACCTCCCACGCCTCGCTGCCAAAGTAGCTATGCATCGCTCCCGCCGCGAGCACCAGACGATCGTAACGAAGCGTGCCGAGACTCCCCGTCACTTCGCGGGCCGCAAGATCGACGCCGGTCACCTCCCCCTGCAACACTCGCACGTTCTCGTACTTGCTAAGTAGCCCCCGGATGGGGGCGGCGATCTCGGCAGGAGAGAGCCCCGCGGTCGCCACCTGGTATAAAAGGGGCTGGAACAAATGATGGTTGCGACGATCAATCAGCGTCACCTTCACCCCATGAACACCCCCGAGCCCCTTCGCGACGTTGAGACCTGCAAAACCACCTCCAACGATGACGACGTGAAGCGATGACGTAACGACCACACCCGCAGCCTAAACCTTCGTTTGAACCCACGAAAGCTAGATTTTTAAGGCGTCGCCCCTACGTGCAAAGTCCTCCGATGAGGTCACCGCGACATACGTCCATCCAGTCGCTTCAACCGCGCTCCACAGGACTAATACGTCCTCACCCGCTCGTTTCGCGACCGCGTTCCCCGAGGTCTCGTTAGGGAAACGCTGCGCCACCTTGGGGAACGGAAAGGGGTCCGCATCGATCGCGCGGAGCGTATCCGACACGGCCCGCATGGATGACTGCAGGATCACCTCTCCATCCGTGTTGAGGAGATAGGTCTCCGCAGTCTTCGATAAACCTGACGGTGCCGCCATCAACCCGTCGATGATGGTGGTGAACTCCACGTCGATCGCCACCACCCCGAGCAGCTTATCCTCCATGGGGTCGCGAACCGCCATCGCCCCCGTGAGCACCAGCCCTTTGCGTCGGGTTTTGCTGTCGATGGCCATCCAAATCGGCG
>JBDQGY010000036.1:0-23307 GCA_040265175.1 Nannocystaceae bacterium | reverse complement strand
TCAACGACGCGACCAGCGTCTTGCAGGCGATGGATCGACAGATCGCTGCGGTCCCCGAGGTGGAGCGGGTCTTCGGAAAGATTGGACGTGCCCGCTCTGCGACGGATCCTGCACCCCTCGCGATGGCAGAGGTCACCATTCAACTAAAGGACCGCGCGCAATGGCGGGCGGGCCTCACCTGGGAGGCGCTCGTCGATGAGCTCGATGCGCAGGTCCAGATCCCCGGCATGCCAAACCTTTGGTGGATGCCGATCCAAACCCGAACCGAGATGCTCGCGACCGGGATTCGAAGTCCGCTCGCGATTCAACTCTCTGGGGATGACGCTGAAGCGCTGGAGCGCGCGGGGATGCGTCTCGAGCAGCTCCTGCGAGGTGTCGCAGGCACCCGAAGTGTGGTCAGCGAGCGCGCGACAGGGGGAGAGTTTCTCGACGTGGTGTTGGACCGCGAGCGCGCGGCGCTGCACGGTGTCCGCGCCGCTGATCTGGAGCACGTGGTCAGCGGCGTCATCGGTGGTTCCCGTGTCGGGGAGACGGTAGAGGGCCGGAGGCGGTTCCCCATCTCGCTCCGCTACCAACGGGAGTTACGAGATGACTTCGACGAACTTGAGCGGGCCCTGGTTTCCACCATGTCCGGCGCGCAGGTTCAGCTGTCGGACGTGGCGAGTATCGAGCGTCGCGGTGGACCATCGATGCTCCGCAGCGAGGATGGAAAACTGGTTTCGTTCGTCTTTATCGATCCCGGGGCGCGTCCTGTGGAGGGGTGGGTTCGAGACGCGGTGGCGTTGATGGAGGCGTCGTGGACGCCTCCTCCGGGTGTGTTCGTCTCGTGGCGCGGAGCGTTCGAAGACTTGGAACGAGCGGAGCGACGGCTTGGTCTTCTCATCCCGTTGACCCTGCTGATCGTCGCGATGCTTTTGTACTGGAATACCGGTTCAGCGGTGGGCACAGCGCTGGTGTTGACCGCAGTGCCATTTTCGCTGATCGGGGCGGTCTGGATCGTGTACATGCTGGATTTTAATCTCAGCATCGCGGTGTGGGTTGGGATGATCGCGCTCGCCGGACTCGACGCTGAAACTGGGGTCGTGATGCTGCTGTATCTCGACTTGGCCGTGGCGCGACGGGCTCGCACCGGGGCACAGCTGAGTCAGAGCCAACTCGAAGATGCCATTGTCGAAGGTGCCGCCGGTCGTCTCCGGCCGAAGCTGATGACCGTCACCTGCCTCATCTGTGGTCTCGCGCCGATGATGTGGAGCGACACATCTGGCGCGGATGTCATGCAGCGCATCGCGGCGCCGATGGTCGGCGGACTCGTGACTTCTTTTCTTCTCGAGCTTACCGTCATCCCGTCGCTGTACGCGATGTGGAAGGGGCGTCGCGTGGCTTCGAGCGATGCAAGGACCGGGTGAATCAGGTAGGTTCCATGTGTTCCAACCAAGCGAGCGCCGACTGTCGCAGGGCTGAGCGCACGCCTGGACAAGCGCAGTTGGAGGCTCGTGGTCACATTAAGAGAGGGAGCGATTTCACTCGCGCACCTATCGTCGCGCGTGTCCGCGCACGGGACGAATACGCGCGTCGTCCGACCTTATAGACGTTGTCTCCAACGTGATCTAGTGCGAAGCTCGGAAGCTCGGAAGCTCGGAAGCTCGGAAGCTCGGAAGCTGGGATGCGGTATTTTATCGACAGGCAAGTGTATTGGTGGCATGTCCTTTTCGCGCTGCTTAGTGTTGGCTGTGCTCCCGCAGATGACAGCGCAGGGGAGGTTTCGACGGACGGCGGGATGACGGCCGGTTCTACCTCGACGGCTGGAGATGGTCCTGGTGAAGAGCCCTGCGAGCCGACAACAGACTCGATCCAGTCCGTGGTCTTTGACGCGAGGTGTGCCTCATCTGGCTGTCACGGTGACGAGAGCCCCGCAGCGAGCTTGGTGCTCACCCCTGGAAACTCCGTCGGGCAACTCGTGGATGTCGCGGGGACGGGGTGTGAAGACACAGTCAGGGTCATACCAGGACAGCGATCGCAATCACTGCTGTACCAAAAACTCTTGCCTTCCCCGACGTGTGGCGAACGAATGCCCTATGGCGGAGAGCTCTCCGATGCGCATATCGAATGTGTCGGAGCGTGGATTGACACACTCTCTGGCTCTGACTGTGAGAAGTGTGGCGGGGAGGTTTGTATCGATCTCGAGTCTGACCCTCTTCATTGCGGCGCGTGTGAGACCGCGTGTCCACCGGGTGTAGGGTGCGAAGCGGGAGCGTGTGTTTGTCCCGATGGACAGGACGCCTGTGGCGACAGCTGTGTTAACTTTCTCGGCGACGTTAACAACTGCGGAGGATGCGGAAATCTCTGCCCGGACGGAAAAGTCTGCTACCTCGGGCTCTGCGCGGACACGTGCGCGGGGCTGCAAGACTGCGGGGGTAGCTGTGTCGACACAGACAGCGATCCGACGAACTGCGGCGGGTGTGGCATCGCGTGTGAGGCAGGGACTGTTTGTCAGGCAGGGGCATGCACGTGCGACCCAACGCCTGTCTCATTCTCCGGAGATGTGCTCCCCATGCTCCTTGATAGATGTACAGCGTTGGGGTGTCACGCGCCGCCGATGCCACGGGCGAATCTCGATCTGACCGCCGCGGTTGCTTTCTCTGAGCTGGTGGGCACGTCGACAAACCAGTGCGGCGGCCAGCGAATCCGAGTCACCCCCGGAAGCCCAGGCTCTAGCTACCTCATGAATAAGCTGGAAGGCGTTGATATATGCTTCGGCACCCAGATGCCGAAAGGGGCGATGCCGCTGTCGACCGCCGCACGCAAGACGATCAATACCTGGATTTGCCAGGGGGCGCAGGACAACTAGGAGTGAGGCGTACGCGTGACGCCGTGCTCGGGTCGTCCGCTCCGTGGCCACCAACTGAGGAGAGGCGCCGACGGAAGATGGTAGACTCTCGCGTGCGTCACACGGAGCTCTGACATCTGAGCGTTCAGGGCATGTGTCGCGGCATGCACGATGAATGAAGACGAATCGAACCGGGAGACAACGGCCGCGCGCTCAGCCGCCATATTCGATCGCCTGCGCGCCCGTTATCCGGAGCTATTCGTCCATGGCGAGCTGTCGCCAGAGGCGTTGGAACGACGGCTTTCACTGGAGCGTGAGGTCGTCAAGCCCCCGACGGGATCGCAGAGAGGAGAGAGACCCGCGCCGGAGGGCAGCATCAACGGGTCGAGAGTTCCGCGACTCACTCCGCTTCACGAGGCTTCCCGTCGATGGGACACGACGCGGAACATCCTGGTTCAAGGTGACAACCTCGCCGCGCTGCGCGCGCTCGGTGCGCGCCAAGGAGCGGTCTGGGGCGAGGTCGACATGGTGTATTTGGACCCGCCGTATAATACGGGGAACGCTTTCATCTACTCCGATCGCCACGGTCGGACCGGTCGTGCGACGCGCGGTCAAGTTGGCGATGAACCGCAGGATGACGGGTGGACTCGCATGCTCACGCCACGGCTCGTCGCGGCGCGAGCTCTCTTAAGAGCTTCCGGTTTCTTGTGCGTCAGCATTGATGACCACGAAGTGCACAGGGTGCGGTCGATGCTCGACCGCGTGTTCGGTGCTGTAAACCGAATCGAGACCATCGTTGTCTCGATGAACGCGAAGGGGAGGCAACTCGCACCCCACTTCGCGTCCGCCCACGAGTATGTCTTGATCTACGCCAGAGACATTGGTCGCTGCACAATCCGCTCGGGGCTCGAGGAGGCCGTGGACCCCGCGGATTTTCCCCTGGAAGATGAGGGGGGTCACTATCGATTGCTGCCGCTGCGCAACACCAATAAAAAATTCAACCCGACTACCCGACCCAATCTCGCTTATCCGCTCTTCGTCGATCCTCAAAGCGGCAGTGTCAGCGTCGTCGGCGAGGTCTCGCACATTCAAGTCAACCCGGTCTTCGGCACCGGCGCACCTGCGGTATGGCGATGGAGTCGTAGCAAGGTCGAAGAGGAACACGGACGTCTCTTTGGCCGGGAGGTGCGAGGCAAGACGGGGCGTCGGTGGGACGTCTTTCAAAAGGACTACAATCACGCGGGACGGACCAAGAAGTTAACCTCGGTGTGGCTGTCCAAAGACATTGGGACGACGGACGCCGCGGCGAGGGAGTTGAAGGCACGCGGTGTCGGCGAATTCGATACACCGAAGCCACTCGCGTTGATGCGGCGCCTCTGTGCGCTTAGCCCGCCTGACGCCCTGGTTGCGGACTTGTTCGCGGGCTCGGGCACGACAGGCGAAGCTGTCCTCCAGTTGAACTCGGAGTTCGGAGCTTCCCGACGATTTCTTCTCGCCCAACGCGAGGAAGGAGCTGCGACCAGCCAGCGAAGCATCGCGCAGATTACATGTGCACGGCTGAGCGCCGCCTGCAGCGCGCTCGAGGATGTCGCGTTGGCATCGGGGAAGGCCTCGACCGTCGATTTAGGATTCCGCGTTTACCGTTGCGAGGTGGTCGAGGAGTGATATCTCTACGTCGTCCTCCGAACGCGTGAGGGTGTTCAAGTCTAAAGCTCGACGACGCCTTCTGAGAGCAGAAACTCCGCCCATTTCCAATCGAGCTCCGTGTCGAGATCGACGTGTGTTCCCGCGGGCATCTCGTAGCACCGGACCCGCTCAAATTGCGCTATCGGACGTTCCCTCATGGAGCACACGTTGATCACCGAGATCGCCCCGTTTAGCATGTACGCCTTTGGGCAATCCTGTCGCCGTGTCATGTTGGATGGGATGGCCTTGCGGAGCATTCCATGGTCATCGGCGAGGAATACGGTGAAGTAGGGATTGGCGTGGGTTTCGACCGCGGAGACGGACATGTCGATCGCGTCGTCATAGAGTGCGAGCGTCCCGAGGATATCCTCGCGAGATCGAAATGGCGATGTCGGTTGGAGCAATAGGATGTGCTCATAGCTGTTGCCGCGGAGTGCGTGCATCTCGTCGATCGCATGAAGCATCACGGATCGCGAGTCGGCATGGTCGTCGCTCAGTGGCGCGGGACGGACAAATCCGGGCGCGACGCCCAGAGCCTCTGCGATCTCGAGAATTTCCGGGGCGTCAGTGGTCACGCAGATGTGCTCTGGATTCGAGACGGAGAGGGCTTGCCGGATGCTATGGGAGATGAGGGGCTCACCCGCGAGCGGGCGCCAGTTTTTTCCCGGGATGCCCTTCGAGCCGCGTCGAGCCGTGATGATGACGAGTGGAGGAGAGTTCATGCTAGAAACGGAGGGAGAGGATGTCTTCTTGTGCTTTTTGGTAGTCGCTGATGGAGCCGACGTCGTTCCAATAGCCGTGGATGGGGAATGACCCGACGCTGTAATCCTGCTCAAGGACAGCCTCCATGAAGTCTGTCGCGTCATAAAAGGTGTGCTCGGGGATCAACTTCAGAAGCGAAGACTTAAACAGGTAGAAGCCCGCGTTGGCCCAGTAGGTGTAGGTGGGTTTCTCGCTGAAGTTCTCGATGCGGCCCTCCGACTGCTCCAAGATCGCGTAAGGGATGTTGACCTTGTGGGGGATGCTGGCCACCGTCAGCGAGCTATTCGAGCTTTCGTGTTCGATAAAGAACGCCTCGAGATCGATGTCGCTGAGGAGGTCCGCGTTAAACAGCAAGATGTCGGGGTGCTCAAGCAGCTCTGGCAGCTTGGACAAGGCGCCCATCGTGCCGAGTGGGCGATCCTCCGTGATGTATTGGATTCGGCAGCCAAACCGCGAGCCGTCTCCGAAGTGTTCGACGATCTGCTCTTTTAAGTAGTTGACGCAGATGTAGACGTCCTCCACGCCATACTCCACGAGCCGTCGGATGTTAATCTCAAGAATTGGCGCCTCCCCCACAGGGAGCATGGGCTTGGGCGTCTTTTTCGTGAGCGGGCGCAGCCTGCGACCCTTGCCGCCCGCCATCACAACGGCGGTGATGGGGAGCAGACTTTTTAGTTGGTGGAGATTGATGATGCGCTCGATGTGGTCTTCCGCGTCAAGCAGGGGGAAAATGTACAGCTCGCGCTGCCGGAGATTCACGATCTCCTGGATGGAGACCTTAGGCCTCCTCAACGCGGTGAATTCACGGTGGGCGAACGCGCCGCAGTCATTTTCGGGGCTGAGCCCCCGGAGGAGTCCACGGCGGATGTCGCCGTCGGAGATGCTCCCGACGACGCGCTGCTGTTCGTCGAGCACGAAGAGGGTTCGCCAGTGATTGGGCGCTCCAATTTTTCGAAGCGCCGTGGCAATTGAGTCCGTTTCAAACACTGTGTTTCGCTGTATTTCGTCGCTCAAGACCATGTTGTCGTCTCCATTTGAGGGGTCAATACTCGTCGCTGAAGGATGTCGCAGATCTTCGTGGCCGCGTGTCCGTCGCCGTAGATGTGGCACTCACTGGGCGCAGAGACGGGGGCGAGCATCCCGACAGCCTCGATAATTTGCGTGCGCTCGATAGCCACGTTGGTGATATTTGACGTTCGAATTCTGCCGCGCTGGCGGTCGCCGAGATCGATCACGAGTTTCGGAAAGTAAGACGCTTCGACGTAGCCGCTCGAGGTGTTTCCAACCATCGCGGCGCAGTGTTTCATCGCGGAGAGATAGCCAAGGGTGCCGAGGCTCTCGACCGCGGAGATGTTCGGGTGCGCGGCCGCGAGGCGAGAGAACATCGAGCGTATCGGTTGGCTCCGCGTGTCCGCGTTGGGCATGGTGACGAGGACCTGCCAGTCGGAGAGGGCCGAGAAGGCTCCCTCAAGCTCTCCTGCGAACTCGTGGTTTCGCTCGTGTGCCACGGTCTCCGGATGGAAGGTGCAAAGGAGGGTCGGCCGAGAGAGGTCGAGGCCGCAGCGCGGGAGCAGCTCCTCGGGGGTCATGAACGCCATCGTCGAGAGCGTGTCGAGGCTCAGGTAGCCCACATTGAACACACGCTCTGACGACCCCACAAGCTGCTCGACGCGCTCGGCGTACCGCGCGCTGCCAGCGAAGTGCCACTCGCAAAGGTGGGTGATCCCGTGCCGGAAGGCGTCGTCGATGGCTCCGAGGGTTTGCTCGCCGCCATACAGGTGCGCGAGGTTTAATGCGAACGGCTTTGCGGCGGCGACGGCGGCGAACATCTCGTATCGATCGCCGAGGCAGAAGATGAGATCAAAGTTGGTCTCCGCATAGAATCGAGCGAAGGCGCTCTGGGTCCTCCCCATGGCCTCACTCACCCCCTGTGGGGAGTCCTCGGTGGCGAAACAGTCCGGGATTCGATGGGTCGCGGTAAATCCCTCTCGCTCCATGTGCTCCACGGTGTATCCATGGTCGCGGGAGAGGTGCGTGCCAAAGGCGATCAGCTCCGTGTGCCAGGAGGGCGTCGCTCGAAGCGCGCGCAGCAGGGGAGTGTAGATCCCAAAATCTGCGCGCGAGCTCGTGAGGACACCGATGCGTTGTGTCATTTGGCCTCGTGGGGTTCAACGTCGACGTGGTCGTCGGTGAGAGGTTGCTGGGCGTCGACGGCTCGCTTCAGGGTCTGTCCGATGACACGCTCAAGGACCATCGGAGTCAGGCCCGTCGCGGGGCGGCGAGCAATGAGATCCTCCTCGCGCACCAGATGACCCGCCGGTAGCGAGGTCGCGGCGTGGAGGCTCCGTCGCGCGATTTCAATATTCTTTGATTCGGAGGGGCTCGGCTCCTTGGCCGTGCTGCCGAGGGCCTGCTCGATATTGCGGATGCCTCGCACCATGCGCACCAGCTCGTCGGGCTCGAGAGAACAGCGATGATCTGGGCCAGGAAGATCCCGGTCGAGGGTGATGTGCTTCTCGATGACGACGGCACCGAGGGCGGTCGCGGCGATGGGGACCTCGATGCCGAGGGAGTGATCGCTGTACCCGACCCGGCAGCCGGTGGCGTTGCGGAGGGTCTGCATCGCGCGGAGGTTCACGTCGACCATCGGGGTCGGATATTCGGTGTTGCAGTGTAAAATCGTGATGCTGTCACGGCTCGCGCCGGCATCGGTGAGCACCTGAAGTGCGGCGAGGACCTCAGCGAGTGAGGCCATGCCCGTGCTCATGATCAACTCGGGGAAGTGGCGCGTCATCGCTTGCAGAAACCGGAGATTGGTCAGCTCCCCCGACGGGATTTTGCCAATCTTCATGTCCAGCGACTCCAGGAGGCTCATGCTCTCGATGTCGAACGGCGAACTCAAGAACATGATGCCCTGCTCAGTCGCGTATCGCCGGAGATGATGGTGATGCTCGTTGCTCAACTCGAGCGCCTTCAACATCTCGTATTGGGTGCCCGCTACCTTGGTGTTGGTGACCTGGTATTTAGCTTTTTTGGCTGCGGCAGTGACGAGCTTCGCGGCCTTGAAGGTCTGAAACTTCACGGCGTCGGCGCCCGACTGAGCGGCGGCGTCCACGAGTTTTTCGGCGAGCGAGAGGTCGCCGTTGTGGTTGACTCCTGCCTCTGCGATCACGAAGGTGTGGGGCCGTTGAGCGTCGGTGGAGGGGAGGGACTTCGTGTTCATGGGAGAGGTCTCGCGGGCACGCCAACGTAGGTGCCTGGGCTTGTGAGCGGCCTCGTGACAACAGCGCCAGCGCCGACGGTGATGTCGCTTGAGAGCTCGAGGGAGTGAAGGACGACGGCGCCGCTCCCGACGAAGCTCCGGGGTCCAACGGACGTTCGGCCGTTGACGATGGCCCCCGTGGAGAGATGGCAGTCGGGACCGATGACCGCCTCGTGTTCGACGAGGGCTCTAGAATTGACGATGGTGTTGGCACCGATCGATGCGTCGGCGTTGACGACAGCGCCGTGAAGTACCTGAACCGCGGCGCCCAGCGTCGCGCGCGGACTTACGTAGGCGCGGGCGGAGACGATGGCGGGGAGGCTCGCCCCCATCTCGCGCAAGCGTTGAAACAGGGCGTGCCTCGGGCTGCTCGTGTTGACCTGTCCGACCCCGATGGCCACGTTGCATCCGCGATCGACGAGCGGCTTGAGAGCTTCGTCTCCTCCGAGGACGCGGACCCCGTATCGCTCCGTCGACGGCTCTAAGGCCGGGTCGAGGAGCCCGAGGACCTCCCAGCGGTTGATGCCGTCGAGGACGTCAAGGATGGCGCAGGCGTGTCCACCACCGCCCACGACGACGATGGATCCCGAGAGGTCCTCAGCGGACGGGGTGCTGGGGTCAGTCATCAAAATGGTGCGGGCTTGAAGGGAGGTTGACGATGCGAGCTTGAATGTCGCGGGAGACCGGCAGCGTTCCATGCTGAATCGCGTGGTCGTAGATCGGAAGTTCGCTCAAGAGCTCCCACGCGGGGCGGCAGATGAGTTTCGCGGCGTTGGCCGTCGCTAAAAACGCGTCGCGTTGCTCTCCGTTTTCGAGCAGCGCGCAGCACAACCAGAAGTTGGGTGACTGTCCCGCCGGCGCGTTGCAAAAGGAGAGGGGAGTGTCGTCCAAGAGCGCAGCGTACTGACTCGCGAGGGCGCGCTTCCTCGCGAGGTAGCTCGGAAGCTGCTCCATTTGGGCGCAGAGCAGCGCGGCGTTGAGGTTGGGCATCCGATAGTTGTAGCCGATGCTGTCGTGTCGATATTCCCACTTGTGGGGCATCTTCGCTTGGGTGCTTAGGTGCTTGAGCCGCTTGGCCAGCGCCTCATCGTTCGTCAGGATCATCCCACCACCTCCCGCCGTGACGATCTTGTTGCCGTTAAAGCTCAAGGCCCCCATCACGCCTACCGTGCCGCTGTGGACGTCCTTGTAGGTTGAACCGAGAGATTCGGCGGCGTCCTCCACGAGCGCCAAGTCGAACTCACGACAGACCTTGGCGAGCCCGTCGAGGTCTGCCACGAATCCAAAGCTGTGCATGGGTACGCAGGCGGAGACGCGTCGCCTGGATGCGCGATGGATCCAGTCGCCCTTCGCGTCCCGCTCGCATTCGTTCGCCATGAACTCGGCGACGGCTGCGGGGGAGAGGCCGAGCGTCTCCCGGTTGATATCCAAGAAGGCGGGGGTCGCCCCTGTATAGGCGATGGCGTTGGCGGTGGCCACGAACGAGAAGGCCTGGGTCAATACGAGGTCGCCCGAGCGGACGCCAGCGGCGACCAGGCAAAGATGGAGGGCGCTCGTGCCGTTGACGCACGCCACGGCGTACGCGGCTCCTGTCTGGGCGGCCAGAACCTCCTCCGCGCGATCGACGAACGCGCCCACGCTCGACACAAAGGTGCTCTCCACGCACTCGAGCAGGTATTCGCGCTCTTTGCCGCGGAAAGCGGGCGCGTGGAGGGGAATGACGCCCGCACCCGCGCCCGGGAACATGGCGCGAAGATCGGAAACCAGCGGGGTGAAATCAGGGGACATACGTGAGGCCGTGCGGTCTAGAGAGGAGCAAAGATCGTACCACCGCGCTCAGAACCCCCGAATTTGTTGGATTTGGTCCCTTGGGTAGGCCCAGGTGTCCCCAATGGGGCGTTGAGAGGTACGAAAACCCTCCTTTTGTCCGCGGATGGAAGTCCACATTTTGGCGGTCGGTACGGTCGAGAGTTGAAAACTCGACACGCGCTCATGAGGTCGAAGTGTCAAGCTCGTGGGGGCTGACGGTCCGAGTCCTGGTACGTGTGCTCACCGGGGAGTGCGTCATTGGCGCGGAGGCGGGGGACGCTCGGGCGAGGTACGAGATCGCTGCCTTCGTCGGGCGTGCTGTCGAAATCGGCAGATTCGGGCGGTCGGAGGTGACGGAGTGCCGAATCTCGCACGTGGTATCGGGACGCGATTCGAGGCATAAGCCAGTCATGCGTGGCGCCGCCATGTTTCCGGTCCAAGATTCATCGAGGCGCGGATGACCAACAGCGCTGTAGGAATCGCAAACAGAGAATAGCCATGAAGATTGCTGTGATAGGAACCGGATACGTCGGCCTCGTGACGGGCACGTGCTTTGCGGACAGTGGTAACCACGTCACGTGTGTCGACATCGATGAGCGCAAAGTTCAGCAACTCAACGACGGGCAGATTCCGATCTACGAGCCCGGACTTGAGGAGCTCGTTCGGCGTGGGGTTCGTGCGGGCCGGCTGACATTTACGCTCAACTCGGCGGCAGCTGTCGCGGAGGCAGAGGCGATTTTTGTCTGCGTGGGGACACCACCCGCCGCAGACGGTGGGCCGGACATGACGTATGTGTTCAAGGCCGTGGAGGACATCGCTCGAACGATGGTGACTCCGAAGACGGTGGTGATGAAGTCAACCGTGCCCGTGGGGACGGCGAGTGAGGTTCGAGCCAGAATGGAGGCGCTGACGTCCGTGTCGTTCGAGGTGATCTCGAATCCTGAGTTCCTCAAGGAAGGCGCCGCCGTTCAAGATTTTCAGAAGCCAGACCGGGTCGTGATCGGGGCGCGGAGTGAAGAGGCTGCGGCTTCCATTCGGGAGCTCTACAGCCCGTTTATGCGCAAACGCGACCGTGTTTTGGTGATGGATAACACCAGCGCCGAACTCACGAAATACGGCTCTAATGCCCTGCTCGCCACCCGAATTAGTTTTATGAATGAGCTGGCGAACTTCGCGGATCGTGCTGGCGCGGACATCGCCCAGGTCAGGCTCGGGATGGGGTGCGACACCCGCATCGGTCCATCATTTCTGTTCCCAGGGGTGGGGTACGGAGGCTCATGTTTCCCCAAGGATGTGGATGGGCTCGCGTACACCGCGAAAAAACTCGGCATGGAGCTTGAGCTGCTCGCGGCGACGAACGCGGTCAATCGCAAGCAAAAAGAGGTGATGTTTCACAAGCTCACGACTCGCTTGGGAGATGACCTCAGCGGAACGACGATCGCCATTTGGGGCATCGCCTTCAAACCGAACACCGACGACATCCGCGAGGCGCCGGCCCTCACCTTGATCGAGAAGTTCTTGGGTGCGGGCGCGAAGGTCCGCGCCTTCGATCCCGAAGCCATGGACAACGCGCGTCGTGAACTCAAGGACACCGTGGAGCTGGTCGAACATCAATACGACGCGCTCAACGGCGCGGACGCCTTGGTCATCGTGACCGAGTGGAGTCAGTTCCGACAGTTGGACTGGGACGAGGTCACGTCGAGGATGCGAGGACGCCTGTTGTTCGACGGGCGCAACGTCCTCTCGCCCGAGCGCTGCGAGGCGGAGGGATTTGAGTACTACGGGATCGGGCGTGGGCGTCCGACTCCCGTGACGAGCCCGAGCTAGGCCTGTCGCGCACCGTTCCTGACATCAAGTCAAAACGGCGCGGGCGCGAAGAACTCGACGGCGTTGTCAGTGTCGGGGTGGATAAACCGGAGGCGCTCCGCGTGGAGCATGAGTCGGTCGCCGCCCAGCCCGTATAAGCGGTCGCCGACGATCGGGGCGTCGAGGCCGTCCGGATGGGCCGCGTGAACGCGCAGCTGATGGGTTCGCCCCGTCTTGGGAGTGAAGGCCACGCGCGTGTGGTCCGAGCCGCGCGCCAACACCTGCCAATGGGTGAGCGAAGGCTTTCCCTGCTGAGGATCGTGCTGCTGCCGCGGACGATCGGCGAGGTCCCGGCCGATGGGGAAGTCGATCACGCCCCGGTCGCCTTGGACCACCCCGTGGACCAGGGCGACGTACTCTTTTTGAATGGTTCGCGCCGCAAATTGGCGTTGAATATGGACGTAGGCTTCACGGTGCTTCGGTGCGATGAGCAGGCCGGAGGTGGCCAGGTCCAGCCTGTGCACCATGCGAGGCCAGGTGGGGTCTTCGAGCCCACAGCGCGCTTGCACCCGGCGCTCGACGCAGTCTTGGCGACTTGGGCCACGGCCCGGCACCGACAACATCCCGCTCGGCTTGCAGACGACGATCATGGCGTCGTCTTCAAAGATGGTCTCCGGTGCGTCGGCGGGCATGGCTTGGAGGCCGACGTCCGGTGGCGGCTCATAGACCAGGCCCTCGAGCATGAACGGGAGGATCGTCCCGCATCGACCTCGGCACGCGGGATAGAAGAGCCCGTGGTGGCGTCCGCCTGCGCGAGGGATGCCTCCCCACCAAAACTCTGCGAGTGCGAGGGGGGCCAGGCGGTGCTGGAGGGCGTAGCTCAAAAGTTTGGGCGCGGCGCAGTCGCCCGAACCGCCTGGTGGCGAGTGGGGATCGAACAACTCGCGAAGTCCCGCAGATTCGCCTCGGGCGTTGGGAAATCGATACAGCGCCTCGATCTGCCCATGGATGGCGCGAGAAAATTCGCGCTGGCGCTCTCGGGCGGTCGTCGCCGCGTGTTCGAGCGCGGCCGTCTGGCCGCGGGCTCCGCCCTGTCGTGCGTCCTCTCTTCGCGCGCGCGTGGCGGCGTCGAGGCGGGAGACCTCATCGCCGCCGTCGTCCCAGATGGCGTGGAAGGCGTCGGTGTCGAACACGGGGGGCACGAAGCCGTCCACGAGCCACCGCCGTCCCACGGTGCCGGCGAATCCGCGGAGATAGCCGACGCGATCCTCTGCGTCTCGTACCACCAGCACACCCATCATCTTACCGCCCAGGGGCCCCTGCCATCGCGCAGGCGCGAAGACCTCGTGATGCTCAAGCCACGCCTGCGTCTCCGTCGCCGCTCGCTCAGCCAGCGGGTGTGGGCGGCCGGCGCCGAAGGGGCTCGGGAGCACCGCTGGCAGTAGCGCGGTTTCAGGAGGGGGCTTGAACGGGATGAACATGCGTCGCGGGGGGCTCGCCGGGTGATGGTGTCCGACGCGCGCGAGGTTGGCAATCAGCATCGCCGCGTGCGCTGTCCACCGGTCGGGAGAGGGGAGGGAGGATGGCGCGTGTCTGTGAGTTTCCCAGCGTCGGTAGCTACGAATGGCCAGGCCGCGCCGCACAGGGCGTCCAAGCTCATTTGCCCGAGGAATCTCGAACCTGGGCAGCGGAGGTGGTACAAGTTCGACGATGGGGTTTGCGCCAAAGAAGATCTACGACGCCGTGATGGTGACGCAGCCGTCGGTGATGTTTCGCCGGAATCGGAGCTTTTACTTCATGTATGACGGCGCGTGGTTGGTGCTGCTCGCGGGGCTCATCGCGCTGATGCACGGGCTGGGATGGTCCGGTTTTGACGTGGGGTGGGGCTGGCACCTCGTGCCAATTCTTCTTGGGGCCTGCTATATCCAGGTGCTCTCCGGAGTTTTCATCCACAACTGCACCCACAGCAACTGGCCACGGGCGATCAACCGGCTCGTTGGAGAAATTTGCGGGGTCATCGTGATGACGCGCTATGCGAGCTGGGAGATCCTGCACCGGCGCCATCACAAGTATCCCGACGATCAAGAGAACGATCCGCACTACGTGGGGCCGAGCTTCTTCAAGTTCCTCATGGAGACCATGCTCATCAACCTTGAGCGCAACCTCCAGCAGCAGTTCTTCGAACTGTGGGGAGGGAAGACCCCTCAAAACGTACGTCGCGAGCAGCTTCGATCAGTGGTCAGCTTTGGCACGATGGTGGTGTTGTTTTACGCCTGGTACACGGCGCTCGGGGCACCGCTGTTTTTCGCGGTATTTTTGCCGTCCGCGCTGACCGGCATCGTTCATGTGGCCCACTTCAACTGGGCGACCCACGACGCGACCAATCCCGATGGGGAGTTCAAACCCGTCAATCTCGACTCAGGGCTCTTCTGGCTTGGGAACCGTGTTTGCTTCGGTCTGTACTATCACGCGAACCATCACAAGCGCGCCAACCTCTTCAATCCAATGAAACTTGAAGAGGCCGCTCGCATGCCGGCGCAATAATCCTGCGAGAATTGGTATGGGGCGGCGTCGAGAGATGCTCGCCTCGTAGGGTCTGGGTGCGCGAGCGGATCCATCATCCCCGTGGAGGTAGGGGCGAGGAGGTTCAGTCGAACTTCGGAGTTTTTAGCCACGTGCAGCTTGCCGCACCTTCGCGTAGGGCGCATGATGAACCTCGTGGAGGACCTGTTCGCCGCGCGGACGATGATGGCGAGCACGCTCGCGTTTCATATCATCTTCGCGTGTGTAGGGATGTCGCTGCCATGGTTTATGGTGGTCGCGCGTTGGCGTGAGATGGTGACCGGCGATCCTCTCTACGCTCGCTTGTCGGAGGCCTGGTCCAAGGGGGTCGCGATCTTCTTTGCGGTCGGCGCCGTATCTGGGACGGTCTTGTCGTTTCAACTGGGGCTGCTCTGGCCGGGGTTCATGCTCCACGCCGGACCGGTCATCGGGATGCCCTTCTCTTTCGAGGGGACCGCCTTCTTCGTCGAGGCCATCGCGCTCGGTCTGTTCTTGTACGGTCGAGAGCGCCTCCGGCCGCGGGTTCACCTGGCATGCGGTGTCATGGTCGGGGTCGCCGGGATGGCCTCAGGTATTTTGGTGATCGCGGCGAATGGGTGGATGAACAGCCCGTCGGGATTCACGGTCGGCCCCGAGGGGTTCACCGATATCGATCCTGTGGCCGCGATGCTGAACGACGCGTGGGGAGTAGAGGCGTTGCACATGGTGCTGGCT
Source organism: Nannocystaceae bacterium (assembly GCA_040265175.1). Lineage (GTDB taxonomy): Bacteria > Myxococcota_A > Polyangia > Nannocystales > Nannocystaceae > JAAZXR01. Next base: position 7,879 of record JBDQGY010000036.1, on the reverse strand, counting down.
GCGCTGGCGAGCACCGGTTTCGCTGCGGCCGGGGTGCACGCGATGCGCCTGCGGAGGCGCCCCCAGCTGCGGCTGCACGCCGTGGGGATGAGAATCGCGCTGATGTTTGGCGTGGTGGCGGCGTTGCTGCAGCCCCTGAGCGGCGATCTTTCGGCGAAGTCGGTCGCGGAGCGCCAGCCGCTCAAGCTGGCGGCCATGGAGTCCCATTTCGTCACGGAGCCTGGCGCGGGGTTGTGGGTCGGAGGGATCCCCGACATGAAAGAACGCACGGTGAATTACGGGGTGCAGATTCCCTATGCGCTGAGCTTCCTCGCCTACGCAGACCCGCGCGCGGAGGTGCGGGGGCTTGAGGATTTCCCTGAAGAGGATTGGCCGCCCGTGCTTGTCTGCCACCTGGCCTTCCAACTGATGGTGATGATGGGCATGGGGATGGCTGGCGTTGGGGTGCTGTTTCTCGGTTTGCGCTGGAAAAAACCGAGTTGGGTTGAGCATCCGCGATTCCTCGCGGTGGTGGCCGCGGCGACGCCCATGGGCTTTATCGCCGTGGAGGCGGGATGGGTTGTCACCGAGGTGGGGCGTCAGCCGTGGATCATCTACGGGGTCATGCGCACCGAAGAGGCGCTCACGCCGATGCCTGGTCTGTGGATCCCCCTCGCCATCTCCCTCGCCGTCTACGTCACCCTGTCTGCGTTGGCGCTCGCGGTCTTTCGCCGGCAAGTGCGCGCCGTGGAGGAGGGGGAGCCCGATTATGGCTGAAACACTGATCGCGGTAATTGGCGCATCGCTGCTGCTCTATCTCCTCTTTGGAGGCGCAGACTTCGGTGCGGGAATTTTGGAGCTGGTGGTGGGACCGAGGGCGCAACCGTACGTAGATCGAGCGTTGTCTCCCGTGTGGGAGACGAATCATGTGTGGTTGATTCTGGCCGTCGTTTTGACCTTCGTCGGCTTCCCGTCGGCCTACGTAGCGGTGAGCACCTATCTGCACGTACCGCTGTCGCTCGCGTTGCTGGGGATCGTGGCGCGAGGGGTCGCGTTCACCTTTCGACACTACGATCCAGCGCCGCCCTCGACGCGCCGTTGGTATACGTGGGTGTTTAAGGCGAGCAGCGTCTTGACGCCTTTCTTTTTGGGTGTCGTGTTCGCAGGGATCGCGGAGGGACAAATGCACGATCGCCTTGAGGAGGGATTTTTCTCGGTGTTTGTGAGCCCGTGGGTGAGCCCGCTCGCCGGCGCTGTAGGCCTGTTTACCTGCGCGCTGTGTGTGTTCCTCGCGGCGAGTCTACTCGCCGCGGAGCGCGGCCCTGGAGCAGGGGGCCAGCTCCCGTATCTCAGGGTCGCTCGCGGAGCCCACCTGGCCGCGATCTCGCTTGGCGGGCTCGTGTTCGCAGTGGCGTGGCAGTCCCACGTAGCCTTCGCCCACCGTTTCGTCGGTTCGCCCGTCGCCCTAGGCTGCATGGGAATCGCGACGGCGTTGATTCCGGTGGTGGCATGGAGCTTCGGTCGCGGGGCAGTGCTCTGGCTTCGACTCGCGGTAGCGGCGCAGGTCGCGACCATCGTCGCTGGCTTTGGTGTGGCGCAGCTGCCGGTGCTCGTGGCCTTTCAAGGGGGGGAATCGATCACCTATGTAGACGCGGCCGCTCCAGCGACGACGCTCCGGCTGCTCCTCATGGCCTTGGGTGGGGGCGCGGTGTTGATCGGGCCTGGGATTGTCTACTTGATGCGGGTGTACAAGTCCCAGGGCTGAGTCGCCTCCAATCATCGTGGGCACCCGCGCCATGCCGTGGGGCTCGGTCCGGAATTCTCATGGCCAGGTGTGGGATTGAAGGGTCTCGAGGGCGGCGCAGTCGCCGATGAGCGGGGCGGTGTGCGTGTGGGTGCGCGCCGGACCACGGTGGTTCCGCAGGTATTCGCCGGTGAGGAGATTGACGGAGACATTCTCTTCGCTTCCCGGCTCATGGATATAGAAGGCGTGGGTGTCGACACCGACCACCCGGAACGCGGCGTACCTCCACGCCACGGTGTACGCGAGACTCCACCGCCACGCAGAACCTCCATCATTTCCGAACACCACTCCACCTCGCTCGTTGGGGCTCATGTGCCCACCCGGATCGCCCATCATGCCGCCCTCATCCGTCGCGAGGCTCAAGCATCCCGACTGTTGAACTGAGTGAAAACCAGCGGCGTCGCGCAATCCCATCACGACAATTCGGCTTCGCGAAGAGTGCTCGACCTCGCCATGGGCACGTTGGATCAAGATGAGCGCGAGGTCGGTGAGACCGTCCCCATCAAAGTCTCGCGCCACGGAGGCTTCAAGCTCAAAATCCTCCCAGGTGGTTCTCGTGCCGCCCGGCCGCTGTCCTCGCGGGGAACCAAGTGCGTGTACCAGGTAGCGCGCGTCGTCGTTGAAGCCTGGGTCGCCCGAGCTGGGCGGAACGGTGGACACGCTCACCGATGGGGAGGGAGACGGTGGGGTGGGGGCCGGTGCGACTTGCACGAGTTCGAGCCCGACCCAGAAAGACAACATCCATGGCGACACAATCGCGTTCATGCGATGAGGACGCGTGGCAGTCAGCGCGCATTCCCGGGTGTGGCCTCACGCTTATCCGACCGGTGATGGGTACCCTCGAACGACGCGAGACGGACCCGAGATCGTCTCGCCTAGCGGATCGAGCCGGCGTGTCGGGGCTCGTAAACCTCGTCGGTGGACGAGGGAACCGGGGATGGCACGAACCGGGATCCGCAGGGAATACAGACGCCGGCCTCATGCGTCTATACTTGACAGGCCCTACCGTGATTCTGATCTGTTTTACCACCCGGTACCGCGAGGGAGGCGCGAGCTTCGAACGGGTCGCGCGTACGTTGGGACGGGAGCGGCGTGCGCATGCGAAGGGGAGAGGTAGCGCAGACACGCAGGTCGAGGTGGTCCGGGTTGAGTCGAAGCGTGAGTGGGTGGAGGCGATGGTCGAGCGCAGCGAATCCTCGCCGCTACGTGAACTGCATTTCGTCGGCCACGGGGGGATGTATGGGCCGATGTTTGGGACGACGTCGTGGCCCGAACAACTCAGCCCTCACGAATGGCGAATGCTCCGACCACCGACCGCCAAGCGCGGTGGCGTTCGGATGACTCGTGATGCACAGGTCTTTGTCCACACCTGCAGATCGGCACGATGGTTCGCGCCATTTCTTGCCCGGACCTGGGGGGTCCAGTGTTGGGGAAATTACTGGTACACAACTTTCTCAGCGCGGGCCGATCGATTTGTCCATCCACGAAGAGGCGCTGACGACGCGCCGCTGTATTTGTTTGGGTGTCCGGGCAAGACCAGTCACGGCTGGATGGCGAGCGCCCACAAACACCTGCTCGGGGGACGCCCCGAGTCCATGACCTCCTTCTCGCCGGGTGACACGAAGGGAGGCGAGAGCTACGACGCGGTCGCGGATGCATACGATGAGACGTTCGCGGACATCGGAGTACGCTCAGCAGAGGTCGCGTGGATTGAGGAGAGAATCGCAGACCGAGAAAGTGCCCCGCGACTATTGGAGGTCGGTTGTGGAAACGGTGCGCTGCTCGCTCGACTCGCACCCCGCCTCGAGGAGGGAATCGGCGTCGACATCTCTGCAAGCATGATCGATCACGCGAGACGGCGGGTGGGTGGTGCGCCCCACCTTCGTGTCGAGCAAATCCATGGACCGTTCTTGCCCGTCGCCGACGGCAGCGTAGACTGCGTCATCTCGATGCTGTCGTGGCGGTATTTAGACTGGGGGCCGATGCTCCAGGAAATATCGAGGGTGCTGACCCCCGATGGGAGCTTGTGGGTAGTCGATATGGTGGAGAAACCGGCGCGTGGATGGGAGCTGCCGCGGATGTTGACCGATCGAATCCGGGAGACCGCTGCGGCATTTCGCGCCCCAGACTTTCGCCGCGCGCGGCGCCAGATGGTCCGCTCCTCTCCGTGGCGCCGGCTGGTGGCCCACAACCCGATGCGTGCCTTGCATGAGTATGAGTGGTTTTTTCGGAGCCGTTTTCCAGAGGTCAAGGTGAAGACCCTCTCGCTCGGTCGCCACGCGCGCGTGATGGCGTATGATTGCGGTGCGGTGTCGACCGCTTCGCTGCGACCTCTGCAGTATCCTTGAACCTCCAACGTTCGGAGTCGTAGGGGATCCCTGAGCACCATGTCCAGATACACACAAGCTGAGGTCCATCCCAGGAAGTCCGCAGCGGGTACGATCGGGGTGCTCGATTGGGGCGTTGGCGGCTTGGGGGTGGTCGCGAGTCTTCGCCAACGCGGTGTAGTTGACTCCGTTGTCTATGTGTCGGACAGCGGCGCGACGCCTTACGGTCGTATGGACCCAGAGACCCTGAGCGCCCGGGTCCAGCGGATCTGTGGATGGCTGATCGACGAGGGTTGCAGGCTCGTCATCCTCGCCTGCAACGCGGCGAGCACGGTGCGCGCGGGGCTCGACCTAGGGCACGTCCCGATCGTAGGGATGATCTCTTGCACAGCCGACTATATACAGAGGCAGGGGTACGCGGAGGTTGGCTTGTTGGGGGGCCGGCGGACCGTGGAGAGCCGGGCGTATGAGCGGGCGTTGGCTGCGTCGGGGTGCGCTACAAAAGTTCGCGCACGGGTGGCGCAGCCGCTGTCTGCGCTGGTCGAAGCGGGCGTCCTTCAGGGGCGTGAATTGGAGCGCGAAATTGAGAAGATCGTCGCACCGTTGAGCGATGTGCCGGTGCTGGTCAGCGCGTGCACCCATTACGCCGCTATCCGCCGCCAAATCGAGGTGATGCTCCCCGCGCTTCATGACTGGGTGGAACCGGCGGAACTCGCGACGACCGCGTTGATCACAGCTCGTCGCGTGACGGTGAGAGGCTCGGAGATTGCGGCTGAGCATCTTCAACCGAGCGCCCGATTCCTGACCAGCGGCCACCCTAACGCGCTTCGCGGCGCCGGACTCGCGGCGTTTGGGGTTCGCGTGACCGCGGTAGAGACCCTGCCGGTTTGAAAACCTGCAGGGGGCGCGTTGCAACTTCATGGACGACGTATGGTAGCGTTGCGCCATGGACCTGAGCTTCATGACGCGGGGGGATCGAGTCGGCCCGGCAGCGCTCCTTTGGTGCATCGTCGTGGCGGGAGGCCTCGGGGCGTGCGGTGGCGAACAGGGAGGGGACGGAGCCGATGAGCTCCCATCCTCTGGTGATGATGACTCTGGGGATGGTACAAGTGGGGCCGCCTCCACCGGAGACGGAGACGGAGACGGAGACGGAGACGGTAACGGCGATGGCGACGAAGAACTCTGCAATGGTCTGGAAGAACTCTGCGACCGGACATTTGACGAGGTAGTCTTCCCAGGCACCCACAACGCCCACGCATCGTTCGCGTATGGATTCTCCGCGTTTAACGCCAACCAGAATGAGACCGTGACGACGCAGCTCATGGATGGCATGCGGGTCCTGCTGATGGACACCTACTACGGAGATGAGGGAGTCGTGCTTTGCCATGGGCCGTGCAGCCTCGGCAGCATCCCTCACGAGATGGTCCTCGAGGAGATCGTTGACTTCATGGAGTTGAACCCCGCGGAGGTCGTCTCCATCGTCTACCAAGACGGGGTAAGTCCCGAGGACCTAGCGGTAGACTTTGAGGCCACCGGCGCCATCGACATGGTGTTCACTCGGGATCCCTCGGTGCCGTGGCCAACGCTGGGAGAGATGATCGCGGATGGTACGCGCCTGTTGGTGACCGCGGAGAGCTCCGGCCCTCCGCCTGCCTGGCATCACTACGTGTGGGACCACGCGTGGGACACCCCGTACTCCTTCGACAATGTGGAGGATTTTAGCTGCGCGCTCAATCGCGGCAGCACAGACAATGATCTGTTTCAGATTAACCATTGGGTCGGCACCTCACTCGGCCTCCCTTCGGAGGACGGCGCGATGGTCGCGAACACCCAAGAGGAGCTGCTTCAGCGCGTCCTTGAGTGCCGAGATATGTGGAATAGACTCCCCAACTTCCTGGTCGTAGATTTCTACGACCATGGGGCCTTGGCAGAGACCGCGACGTTGCTCAACTTGGCACCGCCCCCGTGAATCTTGATTTAAGGGGGGACACCGCGGGGGAGGAGTGCAAATCCGCGGACGCAAGACACGGGCGAGTGCCGTTCAACCCGCGGCGGCATCGTCAAATTCCGAGAGCGGGGAGACGTCTCGCGGCGACGCGCGAGGGGCCCCAAATCAGCCACCCCAAAAGGGGGCTCTTGTAAAATGATGCGATGTGGGGAGAATATTTGTAATGTGTGTTGGCCAGATATCTAGAGAGACAACCGCGCGACGTGGAAGAGCAGGGATATGCAGGTCCCTGCTCGTGTCGGCATTGGCGCTGACCGTCGGAGGTTGCAAGCAGAAGCCAGACCAAGCGCCGCAAGAGCAATCCACGGTCAGCGCGGACGTGGATCTCAGCACAACAAATGTGTTCACTGAGGCGAAACCGTTCGCGTTGGAGATATCTCGGGCTCGCTCGTTCCTTCACGCGAAGAACCTCGTCAAGCGCGTCGCCTCAATGGGGATCGACAGCTATATCGTCTACGGAGAGATCGAAGATGACGGGGGGAAGTGGTTCCGAGTCCTCAGCGGAGCATCGGAATCTACGATTGAGCTGCGACGGATCGAGGAGGAGTGGCATCACAAATACAAGCTCCCCGCACTGGAGATTCGAACCATTACAGATTTCTCCCCGTCCCCCGAGATCGTCCGTGATCCAACCAGATATATGGAGTCGCTCACCGTGGGCCGGAAGCCTGCGGTTTCCGATGCCGTCATGGCGACGATGGGACAGTTCCCCTACAGCGTCGACTATCTCATCGAGTCCATGTCGGTGCTCTCCGCAGGGCCGTCCAAGGACGACGCGAAAAAATTTGCCGCGGGTCATCGTCGCGTCGATCTCGACTTGCCGAGGGGGATCAAAAAGAAACTCCTCCGCGAGCAATGTGAGGTGTTCTCAGAGGTTGTCTACGAGGACAATATTTATGGGGACTCTGTGACAGTCAACGTGCTGAAAATGCGCAAAGAGCATCAAATCGTCGGCAGTATCCCGAGTTACTATGCGCAACGTATTCTCGATACAGATGAGTATGATGTTGAGATCGCCGAGCCGGTGGAGGTTGGTGGGGCGTCCTCACTCAAGGGGTTTAAGGTCATGCTTGAGACGAAGAAAGGTCAGCTTCGGACATATTTTGTGGTGAGCGACCCCTCCGGGAAGTGGGTCTACTTCTCACAATCGACCGCGAAGACGGAGGAGCAGATGCGCGAGTTCCTTCAGATGATCGGGAAGAGCGGTGGGATGCTGGAGTATCCCGAATTTCACAACACCTTCTACGCCATCCCTGATGAGCTTGGCGAAGGGGAGGTCTTTGTAGGATTCGCATTGTCACGGCTCCGCCGCAGCTACGCGAGATCCAAGGGCTACGCGAAATGGGCGAAAGCCTATGTGGGGTACTGGTCCTCCCACGCGATGTTCAAGGATCCGAAGAAGGGGAATTGGAGCTTCGCGCTGTACGACATGCTTCGACCAGATCGTCGAGAGGAAGTCACGACGCTCTACGACAAGAAAACCTCTGTCAAATCGCTGGACGTATACGGGACCACGGGCAACATCGTCTACGGGAGGCGCTGGAACCGTCGACGTGGTCGCTATATTAAGACAGTCGCAGAGATCAATTGGCCGTACGATCGCTATACGGTGATGGTTAACAATGCGGAGTCAGGCTGGCTCGGGAAGGCGAGCCTGCTTGAGCGGGCCAACTCCCTGCAGCTCAATCGAGAGGGTGGGTTCGCTCACCGTTCCGTGGAGGAGCCGACTGATGACACGGGGACGTCGGACGCGGGCGTTCG
>JBDQGY010000035.1:0-23344 GCA_040265175.1 Nannocystaceae bacterium | reverse complement strand
TCGCAGAATTACTCTCGCAGGGGCGCCGGGTGCTCATCTTTAGTCAGTTTACGAGCATGCTCGCTCGGATCGGCGCACGGCTCGAGGAGCGCGGCCGCTCCTATCTGGCGTTGACGGGCGCTTCACGGGACAGACAGTCGCTCGTAGATGCGTTCGAACGCGGCGCGGCAGACATTTTCTTACTCAGCCTGAAAGCGGCCGGCACGGGACTCAACTTGGTGAGCGCGGATACGGTGATTCACTTCGACCCATGGTGGAATCCAGCCGCGCAGGCGCAGGCGACCGATCGCGCCTACCGGATCGGTCAGACCAAGCCCGTGTTTGTCTACGATCTCATTATTGAAGGGTCGGTCGAGGCCAAAATTCTGGAGCTTCAGCGTCGGAAGCGGGCGCTGTCCGAGGGGGTGCTCGGAGAGGGACGCGGCGACGTGAGCCTCACGGAGGCGGACGTGGAGGGGCTATTTGAGGCGCTCGGTTGCGACGACGATGAGTAGGGAGGCGAGCGGTCCAACTATGGCAAGCTACTGCCATGCCCGAGCTGCCGGAGGTCGAACGTTTTCGAGGTGTGGCGCGTCGCGCTGGCGTTGGACACCGCGTTGTGGAGGCGGTCGCCAACGACGATCCATTGGTGTTCGGCGGATGTGATGCGAAGACGATCTCCGCGGCGATTGAGGGGAAGACCTTGAGGGATGTGGCGCGGCGGGGAAAGTATCTTTGGTGGGTCGTGGAGGGCGCGCCCTGCGTCTTGTTTCACTTTGGTATGACGGGTTTTTTGTCGAGCGATCAAGAGGCGCCCTTGGCTCTCCAGACCGCGCCTCCGTCGACGAGCTCGTCCTGGCCGCCGGCGAGGGCGGTGCTGCGCGTGAGGTTCTCGAGCGGGACGCAGTTAGCCTTCTCGACCACGAGACGCATGAGTCGTGTGCGCCTCGTGGCAGATCCGTGCGCGGAGGCTCCCGTGAATGGACTCGGACCGGACGCCCTCGACGGGCTCCCTTCCGTATCGGAGTTCCGAGAAAATCTCGGCTCAAGCCGGGGGGCGATCAAGAGCGCGCTGTTGGATCAACGGCGGCTGGCGGGGCTTGGGAATTGGATGGCGGATGAGGTGCTGTTTTTGGCCAAGGTGTCGCCGCTGCGCGATCGCGGGACGCTGCGCCACGAGGAGTGGGAGGCCCTTCACCTCGCGGTAGCGGAGATTGTCCGAATTGCAGTGGACGTGGGTGCGGAGTCGGATCACTTTCCGCCTCACTGGTTATTTCATCGACGCTGGGACGCAGCGCGCAACCCAGAGGCGCTGGGGGAGGGGTTGTCCTTCGTGACTGTGGCGGGGCGGCCTACCCTGTTTGACCCGCGCCGCCAGAGATGACTTTTGGGGGGAGCCCCATCATCTCGCGAACCGCCGCGAAGGCCGGAGTCCACTGACCATGTCGGTCACGGACGGTCAGCGTCTCGACGTCGTAGTCGTTGGCGACCTCTCCTCGCACACAGCGAAACACAGAGAACAAGGGCGCCTTGCCCTCCCGGCCGACGACATCGAGCCGATCGACTGCGGCGAGGTGATGGTCGCGTAACGCCGCCTCCACCCGCGCGGACTGTCGCGCGTCTTCACATACGGTGAACATGCCGTCGGGCGTCAGGTGGCGGGCGGCGGCCTGGGCGTACGCTTCCACGCCGCCTCGCACCTCGAACCGACACGGACCCTTTTGAGGCATGGTCGACACCACGCCGTCGCTGGTCTGGAAGTAGGGGGGAGTGCCGGTGATGAGCTCGAAGGGGTGGTCGGCGAGGGAGAGGCTGGGGTCACGGAGATCCCCGTGGTGCACACGGACGCGGGCGTCGAGACCATTGTACGCGAGAGATCGACGGACGAGTCCGATGCTAAGTTCTTGGGCCTCCACGCCGGTGACGGTCGCGCGCTCTAATTTCCACGCAAGCATCATGAGCACCGAGCCGATCCCGCAGCCTAAATCGAGCACACGGCGAGGCTCTCGTGCAGTCCTCCAAGACAGAGCCCTCCACGCGGTGAGCAGGTCATCGAGGGACCATCGGTGTCCATCGGTGCGTTGAAAGATCCGAAAGTCGCCCGTCAGATAGCAGAGGTCTTCGTGCTCGCGGGGCCACAGGTCGTCCCGGTCTCCATGGCCCGTAGGCTGCGGCCCCGGCGGGCTCCAACCCGCAGGGCGGCGAGCAGCTCGGATCCATCCGCCCGACGCACACGCGGATTCGGCGGAGGCTTCTGGAGTTTTGGGACCAGAACTGGGGCTCATGTCGTCTCCTAAATTCGACGGTCACGACTGCCAGACCTCCCCGCATAGGCGCGGGGCGGGCATCCAGAGTCGCCGTCGCTCACGGGATGATGGTCGCGCCGGGGATGGACAAGGCGTCGAACGAGACGTAGTCGCCGAGCGCCGCGGTGGCGAAGTCCTCTTTGTTGTACTGCCACCGGATGGTGTGAACCCCGCCCGACACCGCGCCCGAGTATTCCGTCCATGGGGTATCACCGCTCCAACTCTCTTGCAGGACGCCGTCGATGAGCAGATCCAAAGTGTGGGCCGTGGCCGAGCTCGTTCGGTACCAGAAGTTGAGCGTCGCGCCTCCACCAAAGTCGAGGGTCAGGTCCACGAAGGTGATCTGACCCGAGGGGGTGAACGCCGACTTCGCGCTGCGGAGCCCCTCGTAGACGTCGATGGTGTCGATGGTCCACCACACGGGAGAGGCGGTCAGATCAAACTCCGGCGTGTATCCGGCCTCAAAGTCGACCGCGTAGAGCGTGTCGGTACATCCCGAAGACTCGATGGTGCAGTCGACGCAGGCCAGGTTGCCAAACATATACCCGTAATCGTCGCAGGTGAGCCCGTTGAACTCGGGCGCGTCGCACTCTTCGAAGCCTTCGATGATGCCATCACCGCAGGTGGGGGGCACGCAAAGGAAGGTCTCGTAGGTGCACTGCGGCGTGCACAGCAACATCCCGCTGACGTAGCCGAGCGATTCGCAGGTCGCGCCGTTCAGGTTGGAACCGTCGCATTCTTCGGCGCCCTCCACCGTGCCGTCACCACAGACGGAATCGTCACCGTCACCGTCACCGTCACCGTCACCGTCGCCGTCGCCGTCGCCGTCGCCGTCGCCGTCGCCGTCGCCGTCTCCGAGGGGCTGGCACATCATGCACTCACCCCAATAGCCATCTTGGTCGCAGGTCCTGATTCCATTCTCGCCGGTCCTCGTAATCCCGCCGTCGCCCGAGGGGTCGTCGTAGCAGTCACAGGCCCCTTGCTGCCCCGGTACACATTCGGTCGCGCCGCCGGTTTCCGTGGTCCCAGCATCCGACACATCGGCGGATTCACCGCAGGCAGCGAGGGTGAGGGAGAATACGCCGCACAATAGGGCGGCCGGGGGCATCGCTCGAAAAGTCATATGGGCAGCCTACCCCAGGCGCCCCGAGATTCGAAAGGACCCGCGTGGGCGGGTTCTCATGACATCAAAGTCGCAGCGAACGGTCTCCAAAGGGCTATTGGATGCCAATATCAAGCATTTAGAGCGACGGGGGCAGCGTCAACACGGCCCGGCAGCCGGGTGTGTCACTTGCGGGGCGGTGGTGCGCTTGGCCCCCCGCTGGGACGGGCGGAGGCGGCCCCTGCTCCAAGCTTCTCGCGCAGCGCCTGGCCGAGGTCGATGCCGGTGGCGGCCTTGACTTGCTCGTTGGAGTCCACCAGCAACTCCGCGAGCTGCTTGCCGTTCGCGTCACCCTTGCCGGATCCGAGCACGGTCATGCGGTCGACCTGCAGCGAGGAGATCGTACTTGAGAGGAGCTCAAGCACGGGGACGAGCTTTTGCATGAGCAGGGCGTCGCGCGCCTGGCTCCCCGCGCTTTGATAGGTCTGACCCAACTCGGTGAGCACTTGGGCGGTGGCTTGACCTTGTTCGATGATTTGGGCGGCCTCGCCTTTCGCGCGCTGGATCGCTTGCTCGAGATTTGCTTGGGCAGGCGCGATTACGTCGGCTTGCAGCTGCAGCTTCACCTGCTCAATCCGCGCCTTCTGGGTCTGGATATTGGCCGTGGCCTGGGCGACCTGGGCCTGGACCTCGGCCTCCTCGGTCGCAATCTGGGCGCCTCGCTGGGTCGTCGCGTCGGCGATTCGCCGCTCTTGAGAGCGCCGCGCAATCTCGACCTCCGCTTCAATCTTCGAGATCTCCGCGGCCATGGTGTTTTTCCACTTCTGCTCCGCGGCCTCTGCAGAGGCCGTCGCCTCGGCGATCTTCGCGTCGCGACGAATTTGAGCGCTCCGCATGCGTCCGATGGCGTCGAGGTAGCCAACTTCATCGGTCACGTTTTGAATCTTCAAGGTGTCGAGAACGAGCCCGAGCGTGTTGAAGTCTTGCTCCGCTTCCGTGGCGAGCTGGCGGGCGAACCGCTCCTTGTCTCGGTTCACTTCCTCAGGGGTGAGCGTGGAGAGCACACCTCGCAAGTTCCCCTCGAGGGTCTCCCGAGCGGTCTTCATGATGTCGGCCTTGGATGAGCCTAGGAATCTCTCCAGGGTGTTGGACAGCAGCGGCTCGCCTCCAGGGATCTTGATGTTGGCGATCCCCTGAACAGTGAGCGGGATGCCGCCCTTGGAGTAGGCGTTGGTGACCTTCACATCGAGAATCATGTTCGTGAGGTCCATCCGATCCGCGGTCTCTAGCAGCGGGATGCGAAGGGTGCTCCCACCCCGGACGATTCGGTAGCCGCGGGCGATGCTAGAGCCGGTGACACGCCTGCGACCGGAGAAAATGAGGACCTCATTGGGTTGGCATAGATAGAGCAGGCGCTTGACGGTGAGGACGGCGGCGACAGCCGCGAGGCTGAGGACCCCGAATACGGATCCGAGCGTCGTCGAGGTCGCGCCGAGCAGTCCAAAGGTGTTGATAATGGCGAGCGTGTTCATTGTCCGATTCCTCCGGGGAGCGCTGAGGCTTTAGGCGCGCCGGCTGTGGGGGTATGCGTGAGCGGGACGCCCACAATCTGTTGGATGTCGATGCCGGTGGTCGCGTTAAGAGAATCGAGAATCGCCGCGACTGTCTGAGGGAACGCCGCGGCGTAACTCGCGAGGCTGGTCCCATCTCCACGGTCGAGCAGCGTCACCTCCCGCACCTCGATGTCATTGGTCTTCTCGATGATCGTTCCAACAATTTTTTCAAGATTCTGGATGACAAAAAGCTCCTTGGCGCGGGGACCCATGCGCTTCCACGCCTGGGCTGTCGCGTCGAGCACCTTCACCGCGGCCTCACCGTTCTCGATGGTCGGGGCGGCGTCGGCCTTCGCGGTTAACTCGGCGGCGGTCTTGGCGAACTCTGAGGGGATGGTGACCTCGGCGGCGAGTCGAAGACTCTCGAGTTCTTGGCGGACCCGTTGGAGAACTAGTTCGGCCTCCGCGCGTGCGGTCTGGGCCGCCATGTTCGCCTCTTCCTCGATGGCGCGGGCTTCGCCGTCTAGCTCTGCCGTGACCTGCGTGAGCTGGTTTCGTTTTTTTGCGATTTCTTTCTCGGCGAATTGGCGAGAGGTCTCTGCGCGTTGATGGGCGGCAGCCTCCGCCTGGATCGTCTCTTGCTTCGCCTGGTTCTCGGCGTTCTGCGCGTCACGTAGGGCGGCGGCGACCCTGGGGCGGCCGAGAGAGTCCAGGTAGCCGGTCTCGTCACTGACACTTTGAATTTTGAGCGTATCGAGCTGGAGGCCGAGCTTGTCGAGATCATCTGCGGCGGCCTTCATAAGGTGTTCTGCGAAGGAGAGCCGGTCCTCGTTGACCTCCTCCGGAGTCATCTGCGCTAGCACCTCGCGGAGCGCGCCCTCCAAGGTCTGCTGCGCGACCACCTGAATCTCAAATCGACTGCGGCCCAAGAACCGCTCGATTGCGTTGCGCACGAGGGTGGGGTTGGAGTGGATTTTTACGTTCGCGATGGCGTGAATCCGCAGGGGAATGTTGCCGGCGGAGTAAGCGTTTTGAACGACGATGTCGGTGGAGATCGTGCTTACGTCCATTTTGTCTACCCGCTCGATGATGGGAATTCGCCAGGCGTGGCCCTTGCCTGCGGCGATTCCCGCGTGCGGTGCGGAGTGAGGTCCGCGGCCCATGATGACCAGGGACCCTCCGCCCTCGGTGCGTCGGCGCCCCGTGAAGATCAACAGCTCGTTGGGTTTGCAAAGATACAAGAAGCGCTTCGCCATCGAGAGGAGCAGCAACACGGCGCCAGCGGCGCCAGCGGCGCTCATGATGACGCTGGACGATTCTGCGAGGAGAGTTAGAGGCATGACTGTCATGGGCTGGTTTTGTTTCGTTGGTGCGGCGGCTAGAGGCCGTCGCGATTGGGACTGGATGTGAGGGCCTTGGCCTCCTCGACGACGAGGGCAGTTGCGTCCTCAAAACCGACGATCATCACGGCCGCGTCCGCTGCGAGCGACGCGCCGTCCGTGGCCTTCGCCAGATAGTCCATGGTGGTTCCCTCGAGCTCCACCCGAATCTTGGCGAGGTCCTCCGCCTCGGCGGGTAGGAGCACCCGGGCCGATTTACCGACGTAGGCTCGGGACCCTGGGCCGTCGTGAACTGTGTGGGCCGTGACCAGACGGAACAGCGCCACGGTGCCTTGGCCCGCAATCAGGCCGGTCAACGCGGCGGTGAGTCCTGTCGTCGTGACATCCGCCGCGTCGAACGTGGTCAGCATCACGCCGGCGAGCCCGCCAAAACAAAGGAAGTAGGTCCAAAACCGGAGCGACAAAAACGCGCCCGCGAAGCCGCCAAGGGTCCCGTGTGCGTCCCCGTGCTCTGTCTCAAAACCTTGTTGGCCGGCATCGGCGGCGCCGTCGAGCGCGGTCTCAGTGTCGATCTCGAGATTCGCATCAGCGTCGGCGTCGGCGTCGCCATCACTCCCCATAACGAGGGACGCGATGATGAGGATCGCGCCGAAAATGAGACAAAATAGGTATATGCTGAACATCGTGGGTGCCTGTGAACGTGCCGCGGCGGGGAAGCGTGGCGAGGAGGCCAGAGCAGCCTGGTCCTCCGCCGTGAAGAATTCATCGACGGCTCCTCGTCACCGTGAGCGAGTGATTCGCCTGGACAGGGATGATACCACCGTGGGGTACCGGTTATTCCGAGACGCGATAAGGAGGCGATAAATGCGACTGGCGCGCGGGTGGTACCAACGCTCCACGGCAGCCGTCGCAGTGGGGCTGTTGGGCTGCGAGGTGAGGTGCGGGGCGGTCCATGTGCGTGTGACCGAGGTGGAGGCGTACGCCGGCCCCGAGGACTCCGCGAGCCATGCACGGTTCGATCGACAAGGGCGCAGCAAAACGATGTTTGGTCCTGCGGGTCGCGCCTACGTCTACCTTTGCTACGGCGTACACCAGATGCTCAACGTCGTGGCGCATGAACCGGGTGAGGCGGGGGCGGTGCTCATTCGAAGCTGTGAGTTAATTCGTGGTCACGGGCTCGTCGCGCGACGTCGCGGCGCAGCAGTGCTGCGGCTTAAGGAGGCTGCGTGGTTGAAGGGACCTGGAAATGTTGGGAAGGGACTGGGCATCGATCGTGCCTGGGATGGCCACCCGCTCTATCGCGCGGGTGGGCTCACGATTCACGAGGGCGAGGCGCCGTCCAAGATCGGGGTGGGCCGTCGAGTTGGTATCGACTTCGCGAGTCCTGGGGCACGGCGACGGCGGTGGCGTTTTGCGTGCGCGCATACGCAGGATGTCACGGCGCCCAAAGAGCTTCGGGTCATGTCACGGGCGCGCGCGCTGTCCACGCTCGTTACACCTCGGGACGAGGGACGCTCTCGTTAGAGAAGGCTCAGGCTAGGGAGAGTACACAAACAGCCCGCGCAGGTCCTCGGTGCGCGAGATGGGGGTGATGGTCCCGTTCTTATCGCGGATGGAGGTGGCTCGGAATTGGTAGTACATCCCTGGCTCAAGGGGCTCGCCCGCGTAGGGGACTTCGACGGGGCCTCCCCCCGATCCGCCGGGGATGTTGTTCGCATCCCAAACGATGTCTCCGACGGCGTCATAAACCACAACCTGGTAGTAATCCTCGCTGGAGTCGTCCTCAAACACAAAGGTGGGTGATTCGGTCACCAGCTCGGGGAGGTCCGCGCCGGGCGATTCTACGGCAAGCGCGGCGGTGACCTTGAACCCCGTGGAGAGGGTGACGAGTTCACCGGAAGATACGGTCACTTCCACCACCTCGGTGCCGGCGATGCTCGTGTCGGGATCGCGGACGAGCCCGTCGTTTTCGAAGGCCGCGAGGACCATGTAGGTGCCAGGAGGGACGTCTTCGATGAGCCATCCGCCGTTGATATCTGGTGGCGTACCGGGGCTGGGGGCGCGCAGTCCAAAGGGGATGGCGCCCCGCTCGAAGACGGGATCGTACACGCTCTTGGGGATCAGCACGATGCTCGTGCCCGACCCGCCAGGTGCATTGACGATGCTCACGCTGCCCTCGACGCTCCCCGTGGCGAGTCCCTCTTCTGCTTCGAGCATCACGTCGGTGATGTCTGCGTCGGCGACCTCACGGGATTCTGGAGCGAGCGCGAGGCCGCCTTTGTATCCCTCGATGGTGGCGGTGCCTTGCGACACATCGAAGACCCTGAAATCGCCGCTGAGGTCGGCGATGCCCGTACGAATCACGCCGCCAGAGTCCACGATCACCAAGGCCCCTCCAGGGTCGTCCGCGACCACTTCTCCGGCGACGCTGACCCCCGAGGTGTCGCTGGGATCGCGGGCGACGAGGACGATGGTTGTTGTGGAGTTCTCCACGGCCTGCACAGACGCGCCCGACGCGTCCTCGGTCGTCTCTGGATCGAGCAACGAGACAGGAATTGCGGGCCGAATCCCGCTCGGGTAGGCGAGATAGCCGGCCGCGGAGGCGTTGAGGGTCACGCTGCTCGACGGATCGATCTCGCCGTCTGCGTCCCTCGCGATCGGCACGTAGAGCTCGTAGTTCCCGTCGCCGTCTGTGGTCTCTACGTCAGTCACAGGCGCGCCTTCTGCGTTCTGCGCGAAGACGCGTGCGTCCTGGATGGCGCTCTCGTCCGCGGCGTCGATGACCATGCCTCGAAGGATGAGCGGCACGGCGCAGACGTTGCCCGTCTCCGATTCGGGGGCCGACTCGCAGCTAAACCCGTCGAGGCAGTCGGAGGTGTCCGCCTCGGGATCACAGGCGCTCCCCGCGTCGCCTCCCGGTTTGTTCTCCTCTTCTTTACAGCCGGACGTCCCGAAGGCGCAGCTGGCAGCGAGAGCAAGATTCATCAATGTTCGAGGACAACGAGAAGCCATGCGCGGACTATACGACGGAGCCTTGAGGGGTCGGCACCAATAATTAGAGGGTCGCGGGCAGCCCGCGTGGGAGGAGAAATGAGCGGGCAGCGCTCGGCGAGGGGCGCGGTCGCTCGCCACGGGCGCCGATATCTGGGCACAATTTCAACCAGATACGCGGGGAGGAGACTCCGCCAGGGGGTGGAGGCCTCGAAACGACCGGCGTGGGACGCGTTTCGCCGGGGTGCCTGCTACAGTCCCCGCCGTGGAAGGCCCAGCACAGCGACCCCGCAGGAATCGAAAGAGCGCGCCGATTCGCGCGTGGCACCGAGAGAGCCGCGTGGGGAGTGAGCACCTCATCTACCCGCTCTTCATCCACGAGGCCGGGGGTGACGAAGCCATCGCCTCGATGCCAGGGCAGTCGCGCCTTGGACCCGATGGCGTCATGGCTACGGTCGAGCGAGCGGTGGCCCTCGGGATCGGAGCGGTCGTTTTATTCCCGGCGATTGAGGAGAAACTCAAAACTCCACGCGGCGAGGAGTGCAGCAACCCCGAGGGGCTGGTGCCGAGGACCATCGCGGCGATTAAGGACGCGCACCCCGACCTCACCGTAGTGACCGATGTGGCGCTCGACCCTTACTCCTCCGACGGACACGACGGAATCGTCTCGCCAGACGGCCGCATCCTCAACGACGAGACGGTAGAGGTGCTGTGTGAGCAGGCCCTCTGCCACGCGCAGGCTGGCGCCGACATCATCGCGCCCAGTGACATGATGGACGGTCGGATCGGCGCGATCCGGGACGCGCTCGATGAGGCCTTCTACAGCGAGGTCTCGCTCATGGCCTACACGGCCAAGTACGCGTCGAGTTTCTACGGGCCCTTTCGAGACGCGCTCGATTCGGCGCCGAAGAGCGGCGATAAAAAAACCTATCAGATGGATCCGGCCAATGCGCGCGAGGCGATCCGAGAACTTGAACTCGACGAGCAAGAGGGGGCCGACATCGTGATGGTGAAGCCGGCGGGCCCGTACCTCGATGTGATTCGTCGGGTTCGTGAGCACACGACGCTGCCTGTGGCGGCGTACCAGGTGAGCGGGGAGTACGCGATGATGAAGGCGGCGTTTGAGCGCGGCTGGCTCGACGAGCGCGCGGTGGTCATGGAGAGCCTCTTGGGGATTCGGCGCGCCGGCGCCGATGTAATCTTGACCTACTTCGCGCTTGATGTCGCCCGTTGGCTTCGAGCCGGGTAGCGCGGCCTCAGGTGGCTGCCGCAGGGTTCGTCGCGTAGCGATCCGTCGCGGACACCAGCGCGTCGACGATCCCCGGCTCGAACGCAGAGTGTCCCGCCTCTGGGATGATTCGTAGATCGGCGTGGGGCATCTGTCGCTTGAGCTGCCACGCATTCTTGACGGGACAGATCACGTCGTAGCGTCCGTGGACAATGGTGGTTGGGATGTGGGAGAGTTGCGCTGCGCCGCGCAGCAGCTGTTGCTCGTCATCGAGGAAGCCACGGTTCACGAAATAGTGGGCTTCAATGCGCGCGAAGGGGAGCGTGAAGGCGAGGTCATCGCACAGGGCGTCGACGCCAGTGTCTTGCGCCAAGGTCGCGACCCTGCATTCGTAGAGACTCCAACTCCTCGCGAAGGTCGCTTGGACCAGCGGGTCGGCGCTCGTCAGTCGTCGGTGGTAAGCGCGGATCAGGTCCTGCCGTTCGTCGACGGGAAGTGGCGCGACAAAGTCAGCCCAAGCGTCGGGGAAAAGGGCGCTGGTCCCTGAGCCGTAGAACCACTCGAGCTCGGCGTCCGTGAATGTGAACACGCCGCGCAAGACCAACTCACTGACCCGCGTGGGGTGTGCGATGGCGTAGGCCAAGGCGAGCGTGCTCCCCCACGATCCGCCGAACACCATCCACCGATCGATGCCCAGGTGTTTGCGGAGGCGTTCGATGTCGGCCACGAGCGCCCAGGTGTCGTTCTCTCGAAGCTCGGCATGCGGTCGTGAGCGGCCACACCCGCGCTGGTCGAACAGGACCGTTCGGTATCGGCTTGGGTCGAAAAATCTTCGATGCTTTTCACCGCAGCCGCCCCCCGGACCACCGTGGAGAAAGAGCGCAGGTTTGCCCTCGGCCTCGCCACACTGCTCGTAGTAAAGCGAATGGATGCCCGAGACCTCCAGCATCCCGGAGTCCCATGTGTCGACGTGTCTGTAGAGCCTTCGCACCTTCGGACTCAGCTCCCCACAAACCGATCAGTGGCGCGTACGAGCGCGTCGATAATGCCAGGCTCCAGCGCCGAGTGGCCCGCGTCCTCGATGATTTGAAATTCCGCCTCGGGCCAGGCGCACGACAGTTCGTAGGCGGTTTGGAGCGGGCAGACGGCGTCGTGCCGGCCTTGAACGATCACGCCGGGGATGTGGCGGATACTGTCGATATTTTGCAAAAGCTGGTCGCGGGGTTCGAGGAAGGCGCCGTGCATAAAGTAGTGACATTCGATCCTCGCGAGCGCGGCGGCGAATAGATCATCTTCGTCGCTAATGGATTCCGCGGGAGGCGTTCCGCGGGGCCCCCGGAGGGTGCTCGCAGAGAGTTCCCACCTGGCCCATCGCCGGGCCGCCTCGCGTTGGACCTCTTCGTCCTCGGCGGTGAGCCTTCGATGGTATGCGCTCAGCAAATCGTGTCGCTCGTCTGGGGGGATGTGCTCAAGGTACGGCGCCCACTGATCCGGATACAATTGGCTCGCGCCCTCCTGGTAAAACCAGTGAAGCTCGCGTTGCCGTGCCATAAAGATGCCCCGCAAGACGAGCTCAGTGACGCGTGAAGGATGCGTCTGTGCGTAGGCGAGGGCGAGGGTGCTCCCCCAAGAACCGCCGAACACCATCCAGCGTTCCACGCCGAGGAGGAGGCGAAGTCGCTCGATGTCCTCGACCAAATCCCAGGTCGTGTTGGATTCTAGGCACGCGTGTGGGGTGCTCCGTCCCGAGCCGCGTTGATCGACGAGCACAATTCGATAGCGGTCGGGGTCGAAGAACCGGCGATGCTCATGGGCGCAACCACCGCCCGGACCTCCGTGCAGGAAGACGACGGGCTTCCCGCGGGGGGAGCCGCATTCCTCGTAGTAGAGCTCATGCCCATCGGTCACCGCGAGTCGTCCGGTGTTGAAAGGCTCGAGAGGGGGGTACAGCCCGCGGGTGGAGGTGTGCGCCGAGTTGGGCCCGGGCTCGAGGAGTGCGGACGGTGCTTGCACAAGCTCGATCAGCACCCCGACGCCGCTGTGGGGGGCGTCGGCAGAACCCTTGGGATGAATGAAACACACGTCATGGCCGGCGGCGCCCTTTCGGATGCCCCCCGGAGTGAACCTCACGCCGTTGTGTTGCAGCCACGTCACCGCGGCCTCAAGAGAATCTACCCACAGGCCCAGATGGTTCAGGGCGGGTTGGTGCACCTTGGGGCGAGCGTCGGGATCGAGAGGCTGCATCAGATCGATTTCGACGGAGAATGGCGGCTCGCCGAGGACGAGAATTGACTCGTCGACGTTCTCCGACTCGCTGCGGTACTCACCTTGCTTCACCAGGCCGAACAGATCGATCCAAAGGTGCTCGAGCGCGTCCCGTTGGAGCGCGCCGATGGCGACTTGTTGCAGACCCAGAATACGGAAGGGACGAGCGTCCATGGAGGAGGAGCCTACCGCATGAGGGGACGCGGCGACACCCGGCGGTCTAGGTGTGCAAGCGCGGGAGTTCCGAGGCGTCGGCGATGACATCCGCCTCGTGATTCGCGATTTCGCGGACGCGAAGATCGAGCGCGACCTCGTCGATAACCCCCGTCTGGCGCGCCAGGTCAATATAGGTCGTGTGGTGTCTCGCCTCGGACGCGAGCAGGTCTGCGTACAGGGTCTGCAGGTCTCCATCATCGAGCGTCTCGGAGAGGAGCTTCATCCGCTCGCAACTCCGCGCCTCGATAAAGGCGCAGCAAATCAACAAATCGACCATGCGTTGAGGCTCCTCTTTGCGCACGATCTCAAGAAGCCGCCCGGCGTATGGGCTGGGGCGCTGCCGCCTGAACTCGAGGGATCGCGAGCGCATCAACTCCACGACGCGCTCAAAGTGCTCAAGCTCCTCGCGCGCGAGCGCGGACAGCGGGGTCACCAGCTGTGGGTATTCGGGATAGCGGAAGATAAGGTTGATGGCCGTGGACGCGGCCTTCTTTTCGCAATGGGCGTGGTCGAGCAGCACCTCGTCCATGTGGGCGATGGCAGTGGAGGCCCACGCGGGTGGAGTCGCGGATGCGAGGCGCAGCATGGCGATCTATCTACCATGCGCGTATGATGCGGGTCATGTCGCGGTGTCGCCATCAGCGGGCAGCTTGGGTCAAGGCGGGTTCGCGGGCCGCGCTCAGCTCGTCGTTGGTAGGGGGGCTGCTTTGTGGGGCGTGCGCGGTGGGCACTGTGATGCCGCCGGTGAACCCTCCTCCAGGCGCGGCGCCCGCGACACAGCTCGCAGCACCGGCGCCAATGCGCGTGGTGTCGGTCTCCGACGAGGGGGGCGTTGGGTCCGAGGCCTCGTCGATGCGGCGTCTCTTGGTCGTCGTCAACCAGAGTCTTGATCCGCTCTCGGTCCGGCCAGAGAATTTTGTGGTGGTGACGGCCGCCGGCGCCCGTGTCGCACCCGTCGACGCGCGGTTTGTAGAGTCTTCTCGCTTTCGTACGCAACGGTCGCTCTCGCTCGTCGGCGCGTTCGGTGAGGGGCTCGCCCAGGCCCTGCTCGTTGTCCAACCCATTTATTCGGTCGCAGGGGCCACGCTGGATCGGGTCTCGTCACCGGTGGAGCCAGGAGGGACTCGGCCCCGCGCGCTGTATTGGCAGCGCCGAGGCGTGAGAGAGGCGGAATCATGTGGGTCGGCGTCGAGCGTGGTCGAGGTGTGGTGGACACGCACAGTGCGGCGGGCGGAGTCGGCGAGTTCAGGAGCCGGTGAGCCGGTCCGCGGTATTTCGCCCAGGCCGGATCCGACTGTCGACGAGGTCGCGCTCCCATTTTATGCCCGCGCGAACCACACCATGCATTGCGAAGAGCGCGCGCGAGAGGTCGGCTCGCTGCTGTTACCGGCCGGCGTGGTGGAGGCGGTCGACGGCGCGGTCTCCCCCCAGATGATCCTGGGATCACAACACCGTGTGCGCTGGGATGACACCACGCACGCCGCTCAAGAGGGGACCTGACCGCGATATGGCCAAGCGACGGCGATCTATCTCCGGCCCGATCATCTTGTCCTCCGTGTCGGTGGCGTTGAGTATCGCGATGCTCGTGGGTTGGATTTTTGTGCTCGTTCGCAATCGAGAGTTCACCAAGGGCATGGTGCTCGACATGTGGATGCTCGTCGGCGGCGTCGCCTCGCTGATCACGATCATGACGGTGTTGGTGTTGTTCACCGTGTTCCTCGCTCGGGAGGTCGGCGAGGTGCGGCGCCAAGATTCGTTCATCGATTCGGTCACCCATGAATTACGGAGTCCGCTCGCCGCGATCCGCTTGTGTATCGAGACCATGCGCCGCAAGGGCCTCGATTCCAGCAAGCGTGAGGAGCTTCAGCGGATGATGCTCGAGGACATCACGAGGCTGGACTCGCTGATCGACGCGGTGTTGATGGCGAGCCGGGTGGGGAGCGCGCGCGGGCTGTCTCGGGTGGTTCGGGTGCCGTTCCGGGCGCTGATCGACGATTCGATCGAACGTGTCGCGGCGCGGCACCACGTCCCGCCGGAGCTGGTGACCGTCGAGTTGGATCAGCCCTACACGTTGAGGAGTGACCCCTCGATCCTCGCGCTCATCATCGATAACATCATCGACAACGCGATCAAGTACTCGGGGGGGGAGCCGTCAGTGCACGTCCGAGTCTTCCAGCGAGGACGGTCGCTGCGCGTCTCGGTCCGCGATCACGGCATCGGAATCTCCAAGCGGGACCTGAAGCGGATCTTTGATCGCTTCTATCGGGTCCCGGAGGAGTCGGTGCGCACTCAACATGGGACCGGGCTTGGATTGTTCATCGTGGCGGCGGTCGTCCGCAACATGGGGGGCAAGATTAAGGCCCACTCGGAGGGGGCCGGCACCGGGACCGTTGTCACCGTGCGGCTCCCCGCGCGGCTGGTGGTCGATCCCGAGGCAGGGGCAGCGGTTGTCGGCTAGACTCGGAGCGCGTATGGAGCAGACCCCACAGCGAATCCTGGTCGTCGAAGATGAGCGCAATATTGCGGCGGGTCTCAAGCTAAACTTTGAGCTTGAGGGCTACGCAGTGGAGGTCGCAGGCTCCGCGCGCGACGCCGCTGCCTTGCTCGCAGGTTCGGATCATTTCGCGCTAATTTTATTGGACGTGATGCTCCCGGACGCCGACGGTTTTCAGGTGTGTCGCCGTATCCGGGCGGCGGGCGATTTCACGCCGGTCCTCATGCTCACGGCGAGAGATACGACGGAGGATCGTGTCCGCGGACTCGAAGCGGGGGCGGACGACTACATCACCAAGCCCTTTGAACTTGAGGAGCTCATCGCGAGGGTGCGCTCCATGTTGCGCAGACGCGGGTGGGAGCAAAGCTCGAGCGCGCAGTCCGCTCACTTCACGCTCAGGTTTGGGGGCGCGGAGGTGGACTTTGAGCGCGGGGAGGTCTCGGTGCGCGGAGCGCCCGTATCCTTGACGCGGCTCGAGCTCGATTTGCTGCGCTATTTTGCTGAAAATCCGCGTAAGGTCTGCTCGCGCGCCGAGCTGCAGGCCGAGGTGTGGAAGCTCGATAACTATCCAAACTCACGGATGGTGGACAACTTCATCCTCCGTCTCCGCAAGCATTTTGAGGAGGAGCCATCCTCGCCTCGCCACTTCCTGGTCGCGCGCGGTGCGGGCTACAAGTTCGTCCCCGATCCGTGAATCAGTTTGCGCGGCCGCGCGCGCTCGGCTCCACTCGGGTCGACCCTCGGAGACAAAACAGTGACAAAGAAATGCACAGTTGCGACAGCTGATTTCGGGGGTTTGGGGGCATGCTGCACGCAGGGGCCGCCCGGTTCCGTACCTCCCATGTTCGCCTCTACACCAGCCCTTCGTCAGCCGGCCCGCACGACGCCAAACCTCGTTCTGCGCACGGTATTTTCTGTTTTCGGGTTCATCCACTTCTTGTGCCTCGGCGCCTTGTTTATGGAGGTGACCGCTGCGGATTGGTGGATGTGCGGAGTTTTGTTCGTGGTGCGGATGTTTGGCGTGACCGGCGGGTACCACCGCTACTTCGCGCACCGAACCTACAAGACCGGCCGGGTGTTTCAGTTCTTGCTTGCGTTTTTGGCGCAGACCAGCTCCCAAAAAGGCGCCCTGTGGTGGGCGGCGCACCACCGCGGTCACCACAAGCACTCCGACACCGAAGAGGACACGCACTCGCCGATTCAAGACGGCTTCTTTTACAGCCACGTCGGATGGATGTGGCAAGAGGGGACCTCTGAGACTCACTTCAATCGCATTCGCGACTTCGCAAAGTACCCCGAGCTTGTGTGGCTCAATCGCTTCTGGGTTGTCCCGCCGATCGCTCTCGGCGCGGCTGTGTATCTCCTGCTCGGCTGGTCCGGCCTGTTTGTCGGGTTCTTCTTAAGCACCGTTATCCTCTGGCACGCGACCTTCGCGATCAACTCGCTCGCGCATGTGCTTGGGACCCGCCCGTACAAGTCTGGCGACGACAGCCGGAACAACTTTGTGCTCGCGCTGCTGACACTCGGTGAGGGCTGGCACAACAACCACCACTACTATCAAGCCTCCACCCGTCAGGGATTTCATTGGTGGCAGGTGGACATCACCTACTACACGCTCAAGGTGCTCTCCTGGGTGGGGCTGGTTTGGGATCTTCGTGAGCCGCCCGCCGAGGTTGTGCGCGGCACCCGGACGTTGAGTCATGTGACGCGCCTCGACGGGATGAAGCAAGAGCGCGACGCGGCGCAACCGGCCGTGCCGCTCGCGTCGACGCCGTCGCCGCTGATCGCCGCGCGCGTGTCCAAAAATGTCGCCTAGGACGGGCCGACGTTGGGGCGCGCAGCGATGACGTCCCCGGAGAAGCGCCGTCTGCTCCTGGGGTGAGATCTCTACCGGACTCAGTAAATTCAAAGGGCGTGGCTGGCACAGGCTGGCGAGGACGCCGACCGTTCGATCGCGCGAAGTCTAATGCGGCACTGGATGAGCGCAACTGGTGCGCTATCCTCGAGCAGATGGCCCAGTCTCGACCGATCCGAAAGCTCTTGTGTGCGAACCGGGGAGAGATCGCAATCCGGGTGTTCCGCGCGGCCACCGAGTTGGGTGTTCGCACCGTAGCCATCTTTAGTCACGAAGACCGCGTCCACCTACATCGCTACAAGGCGGATGAAGCCTACCTGATCGGCAAGGACTCGACGCCTGTCGGCGCCTACCTGAATATCGAAGAGATAATTCAAGTGGCGAAGAGAGCTGGGGCGGACGCGATCCACCCTGGCTACGGCTTTTTGTCTGAGCGAGCTGATTTTGCCCGCGCCTGCGCCGAGGCAGGCATTCGCTTCGTGGGACCTAGCGCCGAGACGATCGAGCTGCTCGGTGACAAAACGACCGCGCGTGAACTCGCGATCCGTGAGGGGGTGCCGGTGGTACCCGGGAGCGACGGGCCAGTGGACTCACTTGAGACGCTGTCTCGTTTTGTCGAACAACACGGGCTTCCGGTGATTATCAAGGCGGCCCACGGTGGCGGCGGTCGAGGGATGCGGGTAGTTCGGCAAGCGGATGAGCTTGAGGGAGCCTATGAGGCGGCGCAGTCGGAGGCGCTCTCCGCCTTTGGAAACGCGACCGTCTTCGTCGAGCGATTTGTAGACCGACCCCGCCACATCGAAGTTCAGGTGCTCGGTGATGGTACCGGTGAGACCCTTCATTTGTTCGAGCGGGACTGCTCTGTCCAACGGCGGCACCAAAAAGTGGTGGAGGTGGCGCCCGCGCTGCACCTCGGAGAGGCGCTCCGAAACCGCTTGACCGAGGACGCGATGAAGCTGGCCAAGGCAAGCGGGTATGAGAACGCCGGGACCGTTGAGTTTTTAGTGGACTCAAAGGGGGGCCACTACTTCATTGAGGTCAACCCGCGCATTCAGGTGGAGCACACGGTCACCGAGACGTGTACGGGTGTCGACTTGGTGCAGACCCAGATTCAAATCGCGTCCGGAGAGACGCTCGAGTCGCTCGGCCTGACGCAGGACTCCATCGACATGCGGGGGTTTGCCATCCAGTGTCGTATCACCACCGAGGATCCAAAGAATAAATTCCAGCCCGACACGGGGCGCATTGAGGTGTTCCGTGCAGCCGGAGGTATGGGCATTCGGCTTGACGGAGGTTCTGGGTATGCCGGCGCGCGCGTCTCTCCCCACTACGATTCATTGTTGGTGAAAGTGACGGGGCAGGGGCTGTCCTTCGCCGCGGCGGCTGACAAGGTCAAGCGGGCGCTCGCGGAGTTCCGAATCCGGGGCGTGAAGACCAACATCCCGTTCTTGCAGAACGTCTTGGCCCATCCCACCTTCCTCACCGGAGACGCGAGGACCGATTTCATTGACACCACGCCGGAGCTTTTTCGTTTCCCGCGGCGGCGAAACCGAGCGCAGCGGGCGCTGAGATTTCTCGGGGAGGTCGCGGTGAATGGACCGATGGTGCAGGGGGCAGACGGGACCATCGGTCGCGATGTCGATCCCGTGGTGCCGCGCGTGGACATGAAGGTCGCGCCGGTTGACGGACTTCGACACATACTGGAGCAGGGCGGGCCGACCGCGTTCGCCAAACATGTCCGCGAAAGTGAGCCGCTGCTGCTGACGGACACGACGTGGCGTGACGCGCATCAGTCGCTGTTGGCCACACGGGTTCGCACGCGCGAGCTCCTCGCGATCGCACCGGCCACCGCAGCGGCGCTTTCTAGTTTCTACAGCCTTGAGATGTGGGGAGGCGCGACCTTTGATGTCTGCCTTCGATTCTTGCGAGAGTGCCCGTGGGATCGTCTAGAGCGGCTGCGCGAGCAGGTGCCCAATATCCCGCTCCAGATGCTGCTTCGCGGCGCGAACGCGGTCGGATATACAAACTATCCCGACAACGTGGTGAGGGCGTTTGTGCGACAAGCGGCGCGCTCCGGCGTCGATGTCTTCCGCGTCTTCGATTGTCTGAACTACGTAGAGAACCTGAAGCTCGGTATCGACGCGGTCGGCGAGGCGGGCGGGGTCATCGAGGCCGCGATCTGCTACACGGGCGACGTCTCAGACGCTACGCGACGCAAGTACAGCGTCGACTACTATCTCGACTTGGTGGGAACATTGGTAGAGCGCGGCATCCATGTGTTGGCGATCAAGGACATGGCGGGCCTGCTCAAGCCATTGTCAGCGCGACTGCTCGTGGGGAGACTGCGGGAGGCGTTCCCGCAGCTGCCCATTCACATGCACACGCACGACACGGCGAACACGGGCGTCGCCTCCATGCTGGCGGCGGCGGAGGCCGGTGCAGACGTGGTAGACGTGGCCGTCTCCTCCATGGCGGGCCTGACCTCGCAGCCCGCGATGGGGGCGGTGGTGGCCGCCCTTGAGGGGTCGCCGCGCGCCGTCCAGGTGTCCGTGCCCCGCATTCGGGAGTTGAACGAGTACTGGGAGGAAGCTCGCGCCCTGTACTCTGCCTTCGAGTCGGGGCTCAAGTCTGGAAATTCAGACGTCTATGATCACGAGATGCCCGGAGGCCAGTACACCAACCTACAGTTTCAAGCCTCGAAGCTCGGTCTTGAAGGTCGTTGGCCTGCGATCAAGCGGGCGTACGCCGCGGCCAACCGTGTGCTCGGAGATGTGATCAAGGTGACCCCCTCGTCCAAGGTGGTCGGCGACCTCGCTCAATTTATGGTTCAAAACGATCTCGACGAGACGACGCTCGCGGCTGAGGCCAGCACCCTGTCGTTTCCAAACTCGGTCGTCGAGTTCCTTCAAGGGCAGCTCGGCGTACCACTTGGCGGTTTTCCTGAGGACCTGCGCGCTGCGGTCACGCGGGGCGTCGGATTGGTGGAGGGGCGCCCGGGAGGCTCGCTACCCGAGATGGACTTGGAGGGGCTCGCGGATGCGATCCGGGCCAAGCACGGGAATCAACTCCGCGATGTGGATGTACTCAGCGCCGCTTTGTATCCGCAAGTCTTCGACGAATATATGGAGTTTCGACGGGAGTTCAGCGACATTTCGCTGCTCCCGACTCGGGCGTGCCTAGCGCCGATGCGCATCAATGAGGAGCTCACCTTTGACATCGAGACTGGCAAGACCCTGGTGGTCAAACTGAGCGCGGTGGGCGAGCTCGGGGTGGATGGCAAGCGCGAGGTTTACTTTGAACTTAATGGCCAGCCTCGCTCCATTGGAATTTTGGATCGCGCGGCGACCGTGGAGCAGGTGTCGCGGCGCAAGGCGGACCCGAAAGAGCAGGGGCATATCGGCGCGCCGATGCTCGGGAGCGTCATCGCGGTTCGGGTTCGTGATGGGGCGGAGGTTGAGAGCGGCGCGCCGCTGCTGGTGCTGAGCGCGATGAAAATGGAGACGGTGGTGACGGCGCCGTTGTCGGGCCGGGTAGCGGAACTTTGTGTGAGCGCGGGAGATGAAGTGCGCGCCGGCGATCTGTTGGTGCGCTTGGCGCCGGCTGTCCTCAATTGATGGCGCCACCGTTGGTGAGTTCCATAAAAAAAACCTCCTGATCTATGATCGGGAGGTTTTGTAATGCGGCGCTGTTGGCACCGCATGAAAAAGAGCGTCTAGACTACTCTGCAGCAGCTTCTTCAGCGGCGGGAGCCTCTTCAGCAGCAGCTTCCTCAGCTTCAGCGGCGGGAGCCTCTTCAGCGGCAGCTTCCTCGGCAGGAGCCTCTTCGGCCGCGGCCTCTTCGGCGGGAGCCTCTTCAGCGGCAGGGGCAGCGTCGGCTGCTGGGGTTTCGGTTTCGGCGCCGTCCTTATCGCAGCCTGCGAAAAGGAAACCGGAGCCAATGAGGGCGGAAGCCGCCAGGATGTTCTTGAAGTTAGCCATGATGTTTTTTATCTCCTGAGTCTTCACCGCTTGTCGTTCAGTGACAGCGGTGCCGCGAACTGTGCGGAATGGCAGCGTCTTATCATGGACGGCAGTGCACCATACGGTTAATATGTTCAGTGGTGCGCGTTTTTTTTCGCGTTTCATCGCTCTTTCTCGGGGAGAGTGTCCTGCCGACGCGGAAAGTCACTCCTGGAGGCAGTTACATGCTGTTTTTGTGGTCAGTATCACTACGCAAGAACTATGGGGCTGGGTCAGTGGGCCCCCCACGGCGACTGCTCGATGTACGGCCGCGCGCAGGTCGACCCCTGGTGTCTGGAGGTCAGATCCGGAGCGGCGCGTCGCCGACGCGAAATGTGAAGACGGCGCCAGCAGGCGTGAAGACGGTGCGCCTACACCGATCGTGGAGACTGGTCCGTCGATGCGGATGGTGCCGTTCCGCTCGGGGACGTGGACGGACTCCTCGGTCCCTTCGGGGTGCTCGGTGCCGTCGCCGTGCTCGGGCACAGCAGCTCCCTTCGCCATGCTGAGCTCTCCAACGAACGCCTCGGCGCCGCCCTCGCAACTAGATTGCCGTGGGCTCGCCGCTAATTTTCTCGCTGGGCTGGCAGCGGCGTCTCGCTCTGGAGAGACGACGCGGGTGGTGCATGCCCTCGCGAGGGAGGCCGCGGCGCGATCAAGGTAGAGGCGCCGTGGTGGCTGCGGCAGGTGCGAATGGTACCTGCTGCGAACGATGTGGCCTAGCATCTGCCGTTCTCGGTGCCGGCGCGGGTTCCTCGCTCGCCGCCATTGGGCGCGACACCTTGAGGTTTGGCGCTGCGCGCGGCACCCTTGGCAGGTGGAGCACCTGTCTCAAGAGCAGCGCGATGTGCTTCGTGAGCAGCTTGAGGACCATCGAAACAGCGTCCGGTCCGAGCGTCACGAGGAGCTAAAGAGTATGGGGCAGCCGCAGGCCGCGGATGTTGGCGACACGCAAGATGCCGCCTCCGGAGAGGAGAGCCGACAGCGAAGCGCCGCAATGCTCGCGAAGTATGACCGGGTGCTCGCTGAGATTGCCGAGGCCTTGGACCGCATGACTCGCGGGACATTTGGCGTGTGCGAAGAGACCGACGAACCGATCCCTTTTGCACGCCTGCGTGTGCATCCCACGACGCGCTACTCGGTCGCCGCCCAAGAAATTCGAGAGCATGGGCGGACGGACGAGGAAGGAGGCAGCGATGCGTATTAAACGAACAGCTTCACCCGCGGCAAGACGGCGCGATGTGTGGGCGCGCGCTCGCACGGGCGCTCTCCTCGCGCTAGGGCCGCTGCTCGGCTGTCCTGCTCCTCCAGCGGCGACATCTGGGAAGCCGGCGGCCGCCCAGACCCAAGCGCCGCCCACCGCGGTCGCCGATGGGCATGGTCGACCTGCGAAGTCGGGTGCGAAGGTGGTTCCGGCGACGGCCGAAGCTTCTTGGCGTGCGCGCGCAGTGAACTCCACCTTCCCCGCCGCGGGTCGTCTGATCGCCTTGGGCGATCTCCACGGAGATTTCAAGGCGACTCTTGCAGCCCTCAGACTCGGTGGGCTGATCGACGCGGAGGAACGTTGGATCGGTGGAACGACGACGGTGGTGCAGACCGGTGATCAGCTAGATCGAGGCGACGACGAGCCTGAGATTTTAGCGTTGCTGGACCGTCTACGGAAGGAGGCGATGACCGCTGGAGGTGCGGTCTACGTACTGAATGGGAATCACGAGATCATGAACGCGGCGGGGGATCTGCGCTACGTGACCCGCGGTGGCTTCGCAGATTACGTCTCCTACGATGATCCGAATGTGCCTGTGCCGGGGGCGGTTCCCGAGGAGGCGCGAGGGCGGATGCTCGCGTTTCGTCCCGGTGCAGACATCGCGAACACGCTGGCGGACCGCAAGGTGATCGCGGTGGTGGGTGATTCCATTTTCGTGCACGGAGGCGTGCGCTCGCCTCCTCGTTGATTTGATCGAGGCCGTATTCGGCCCACTTCGCGCGCACGCCTCCGTGCACGAAAATGGAATCACC
>JBDQGY010000034.1:0-23349 GCA_040265175.1 Nannocystaceae bacterium | reverse complement strand
GCGAGTGCCGCCCCGCTGGGCGCGCCGGCGTACCCTGCCCCGGCGCCGGTGTCCCCTGCCCCGGCGCCGGTGTCCCCTGCCCCGGCGTCGGCGTCGGCGGAGCTCGCAAGTCTGGACGCGGACGTGTCGGAGGTCGCGGTGGTGCCGACGGCGGCGACCCACGGGCTGTGGGTGGGCTCTGTGCGGGTGGCAGGCGCCAAGGAATCGCTTCCGGGGGCGCAGGTGATCCCCGCCTCGGGCAGCGCGCCGTTCGAGACGAACGAAGACGGTGAGTTCGAGCGCTGGCTGCTCCCCGGCACTTATGGCTTCATCCTGCGTGCGGAGGGTTTTGAAGACCTCGCGGTCCAAGTGACCCTCGCGGTAGGCGAGCGCGTCGAGCTGGAGTACCGCCTCCTCGAAGACCTCGATCGCGCGCGCTTCCGGACCACCGTTGTCGACGATTTGGAGGTCGCCGTGTCTCGGACACGGCTCGTAGAGGAGGAGATTCGCGGCGTCCCCGGCAGCCGCGGGGATCCTTTCAACGTGATCAAGAGCTTGCCAGGTGCCAACCAGGTCGCCGGCTTCTTGCCCTACGTGGTCGTCCGCGGCGCGGCGCCTGGGAACACTGGCTACTACCTCGACGGCCTGCGGGTCCCGTTGTTGTTTCATGTGGCGGCTGGGCCCTCGGTCATCCACCCCTACTTCATCGACGCCGTCGATTTTTATCCGGGGGGCGCGCCCGTGCGGCTCGGGCGTTTCGCGAGCGGCATCGTGGAGGGGCGAACCCGCAAGGCCCGGAGTGACCGGCTGCGCGGCGAGGTGGACGTGCGCTTGACCGACGCGGGGGCGCTGTTCGAGGTGCCCCTCGGCCGCCGCGTGCTGCCCGGCTGCGAGGAGGAGAAGCGACGCGATTGCGCTCGTGGACCCGCCCGCGCCTCGTTCACAGTGGCTGGCCGCTACAGCTACCTCGGTGGGCTCTTATCGCTCGTCCCGAGCCTCAACGCGCGGGTGCAGTTTTGGGATTTTCAAAGCCGCCTCGACGTGGACCTCGGGCCGAGGGTCAGCTATCGCGCCTTCGCCTACGGCTCCAACGATCTGCTTGGGCAGCGAGAGGCGCAGCGATTTAATGAGGACACAGCGCAGTTCGAGACCTATCAACCCGACCCCATCGTGCAGTTTCGTTTCTATCGCCTCGATCAGCGGATCGTCCACGAGCTCGCCTCTGGGGGCGAGGCTAGGTACAAGGTGGGCCTCGGCTACGATCGCACGGGTTTCGGTATCGATCGTGCCGGGGTGTGGCGGGTCATGCCACGGCTGCAGCTGATCAAGCCCATTCGCGACGGCGTGGAGCTCGGGATCGGGCTCGACACCGAGTTTCAGTTTCACCGAGTTGACGCCTCCATCGACGAGGTGACGCTGGCCGATCCCGAGACGCTCTCGCTGGTGCTCAGCAACCGCAACGTCTCGCTGCTCGGGGCCTGGATGGACCTGCGGTGGCGGCGGGGCCGGGTAGAGGTGCGCCCTGGGGTGAGGGTCGACGCGTACATCCAAAACGGAGAGAGCGGACAGCTATTTGGAGTCAAGAAAATCAGCAGGGCCTTTGGCGTCGATCCACGGCTCTTGACCCGCGTGCGGGTTCATCCGCGGTGGGTGTTGCGTCAATCGCTGGGTGTGTATCACCAGCCTCCCGACCTGCCCGTGCCGCTGCCGGGAATCGAATCTTTCGGCTTCGAGCGAGGCCTGCAGCGCAATATTCAAGGCACGGTGGGCTACGAGTTTGAGCTGCCAGGAATCGCTGTGTTGACCCAAGATGCGTACGTAGGTCGTCTGTCGAATCTTCAAGACTTTGACCTCCAGGGGGCGAACACGTCGTTTGACGAGGTAGAGGACTTGTTCGGCGCGGTGAACGGTTGGACCTTTGGGCTCGAGACCATGTTGAAGCTCGATCCTCGCCGTCGGACCTTTGGCTGGATCGCCTACACCCTCTCTCGCAGCATTCGACAGTATCCCGTGGGGGGCGCCGCCCCCTCCGCGTGGGATCAAACCCACATCTTGAACGTGGTGTTGGGCTACCGCATTGGCCGCAAGTGGAGTTTCGGAGGCCGCGCCCATTACCACACCGGCAGGCCCTATACGCCGTCGTCTGGATTCGGCCTGACGAGCGAGGAGCTCGCTGCGAACCGGAACAGCCAGCGTCTGCCAGGATTTTTCCAGTTCGATTTTCGGGTCGACCGGATTTGGACGCTGCCGGAGTGGGAGGTGCGGTTGTTCTTGGATGTCACCAACGCGACGGTGAACGTGGAGGTCATCGGGTGCTCGGGTGCAGATGCGGGCGACACCTCCCCCGAGAAGACGCAGACCCGCGCGTCAAGACTTGAGGAGTGCGGTGTGGCCCAAGGGATCCCCTACATCGTCCCGGGACTCGGTGTGCGGGCGTCCTTTTGACGGCACCATAAAAACCGCCGCCGGAGGAGAGCCGGCGGCGGCAGCGTTGACACGTTCAAGAGAGAGACACACAAGGAACGAAAAAATTGGGAGGTCGCGGTCTCCGCGACAACTTATGCAGCAGCGGGACGAGGTGTCGCGACGCTGCTACGTCGCGCGGCTGCGGGTGTCGCCCGCAGGATGGTCGGCTCGTCGTGCATCCGTTTGAGATCGGCGAAGAACGGGCGCACGGTGACGGCGTGGACAAAGGAGCGGGCGAAGGCGAGGTTTTTTGGGTTGTTCATGGCGGTCGTTTTGTTCGGAGAGGGAGTGGAAACTTCGGTCGTCTCGTGCACCCCTATCCATATGCACTTGCGGTGCCAACACAGACATTGCGAGCGACACCCGCTGCGCGAAATCCGCATGGTGACAAAGGGGTGCGCACGCTCAAAGCACATCTGCACGGCCATACGTGGCTAAATTCGCGATTTAGCAGTTGTTTAGCGATGGTCCTGGTTCCTCGGTATTTCAACGATATCGCCCCGCGAAAGGTGCCAGAGCACACGACTGGATCGCCACGGCCGTGACGATCCGTCCGGTGTTGCCAGGCGATGTTCTGACAACGTCGTCACAGAGCCAAGGCCGCCTACGACAGCGTTGACGCGGGGCCCATGGACCGGCCATCCCCCGGCCCGCAGCGCGGACGCCCGGTGCAGGATCGTCGTCGCGGCCTAAGCCGAGCGTCGGAAGACCACACAAAGATTGTTGGCGGGCATGACCTCGACGTGGCGTCGGACGAGACCGTGGGTGGCGGCATGTTCGGTGACGACCTCGAGCGCGCGCACGCCCCAGCGCTCATCCCGTTCCTTGAGTCGGGTGTCGAAGGCCTCGTTGCTCGGCGCCGTGTGTGCGCCGTCGCGCATGAAGGGCCCGTACAAGATGAAGGTGCCGTCGGGGCGCAGGATCGTGGCGGCGCCCGCCAAGAGGCCGAGACACGCCTCCCATGGTGCGATGTGAATCATATTGCAGCACAAGAGAGCGTCGGCGGCGTCGATCGGCCACGGCGTGCGCAGCACGTCAAGATCGAGGGCCGGCGCGACGCGGTCCCCTACCCCACGTTCGCTCCGCCATGCATCAATGCTCGCGCGGTGCTCCGGCTCGGGGTCCGAGGGAACCCATCGTAGTTGGGGGCGCAGGCCCTGCATGGCGAAGTAGGTCAGGTGCTCGCCGCTCCCGCTCGCGATCTCGAGGAGCGTGCCCTCGGCGGGGAGCCAGGGATCGAGCGCGCGCACGATGGCGTCTCGGTTTCGTTCAGTCGCGGGGAAGTACAAGCGCGGGTCGTTCATGGGGTACACCGATCTCGAAACGAGTCTGAAATGCCCGACGGGCGTCGCCGGCTGCGGGCCACGCCGCGGCGGTGTGCGGAGCGCTGGCGGCTAAAAAGGATTGGATGCGCCCGTGCCGTTTGACGCGGAGTCTCCGCCGGCGGCGCGTCCTTGGCTGGCCTTCATGACTCGGTTGACGGCGTCTGCCAAGAAGTCCGCGTCGATGAGCGCTTGAATGGAGCCCGTCCCCGACGGGAGGAGCTCGCTGTACATTCGCATGGTGGCGAGGTCTGTGGCGAGGTCCGTGGGGAGCTGCGCGAGCATGCGCTCGGACTCGGGGTTCGTGGCATCGAGCTTCGCGATGCTTCGGACGATGTCCACGAAGGCTTGGGGATTCGCGGCGCCGATGGACTGCGATTGCGGGTGATGATTGAAGATGGCGTTGATGGCGGCAGCATCGACGCGTTCACCCTTGCCTTTGGCGACGTCGATGGTGTTGTTCGTGAAGGCTTCGTCGCCTCCCACGGTCACGGACATCACGATTCTCTTGTCGAACTCGGCGCGCTCGATGACGAGGTTGCTCGACAACAGCCGCTCCATGAGGACGCGGTCGGTGTCCTTGACGTCCTTGGCGTCACTGCGGAGACGGCCTTTCAGCTCGTCCGTCATCGCCAGGGTCATGCGATCCACGGGGACACCGTCGTGGTTGCGCTTGTCGGCCTCGAAGGTGTAGCTGACCGACTCGGCCGCGCGCGCGCCGAGGAGCGTTTGGATCGAGACGCTCTTGGCGGTCGACACAAACAACTCGCGTCGGTTGCCGGTGGTGCGGAGGATCGCCCCGACGGATCCGAGGATGCTCCCCTCCTTCGGCGCGTGAAAAACCACGGACTGCCCGGTGTTGGTGGGCTCCAAGGCGGCATTGAAGTCGTTAAAGGCCTTGGTGCAGACGCCAGAATCGGGGGCGGAGGTGAGCGCCGCCCACACGCCGCAGAGGCTGTTGATATTCCTGGCCATCGACTCCGATTTCCACGACGCCGGAGACTGGTAGCCCGACATGAACATGTCGGCGGTCGCGGGAAGCTCAAGTGAGATTTCACGGCTCGCGCTCTGGTCGGCGAGCTTGGCGTAGCTGAGCAAGTCAGATCCCTCGGAGGGGACGATGGCGCCGCCGAGCTGAAGTCCCCATCCGTGCAGTCCAATGGTGAAGGTTGCCTGCGTCGAGTTCTTGAGGTTTTCACCCTGCGAACCAGCGCTCATGTCTTGAGCCTCGTCGATGGCCGCGGCGAGCTTGGTCGCAGCAGCGTCGTCGTTGGGGTAGAGGCTCTTGGCGATCATCTTGGACTGTTCGCTGCCGGTTTGAGAGTCGAACTGGTCAAGGAGAGGTTTGACCTCTTCGGGGTATTTTTCGATCAAGCTGCGGATGAAGAGTGTGGCCTCGACATTCCCCGTGAGGCCCGCGCTCCGCTTGACGATGTTTGCGTCGAGGTATTCACGCGCTTCTGCGAATGCGCCAGGGTAGATAGAGATCGCGGCGTGACTGCTGAGATCGTCGATGAAGAGGGTCTTTCCTTCGAGATCGTAGGCGGCGAGGTGCCCCTTGGCGTCCTCGAGCTTGTTTTGTGCGCCGAGGTCTCGGACGAGCGCGGTCGCGCCGCCTTTGTAGCCGATGGCGCACGCGGTGGGGGCGTCGGGATACTTCTTGAGGTCGAGCAGCGCGCATCCCATGGGTGCTTTCAAGTTAATGTTCTGAGCGATCACGCCGCGTTGTTCGAGGGCCATGGCCGCGAGGGCGCGCAAGGCTCCCTCGTCAAACTTGCCCTTGTGCGCGGGAGGTGCCACCTGGCCCAGCTCCGCGAGGAGGTTGCTGACATCATTCAAGAGGATGTGTCCAAACACGCCGTCGCCGTGACGGAAGGTGGGGATCGCCGTGGGGAATTGTGCGTCGTGGAGACCCTTCGCGCTGCGCGACGCGGTCGTACTCGACTCAGCGCCCGGCGCGACCGCTCTCGTGGGCGCTTGCGCTTGTGCGGTGGCGTCGGGGGCCTTGTCCTTGCAGCCTACGAGCGCGAGCGGAGCGAGGCTGAGGGTTGTGAGGACGCCGAGGGCGCGCGAATGACGGGACAACGTTGAGTTGGGCATGGCCGGTCTCCAGAATGGCGCATACTAAACCAAAGCCGGTGCGAGATCTTCCCGCAAAACTGCGTCTGCGCCTGCGCGAGTCGCGAGTCGTTCGCGTCACCACGCGCTCACCCCTGTTGTGGTTGGTGTGTGGCGGGGCGCTGGGTGGAATGCTCGTCGCCTCCGCGGGGGAGGCCGCACGTCGAGAGGCGATGGATCGGGCGATGTTCCACGATGCGGTGGACTTGGTCCTTGACCGCTACGTGGAGCGCGTCGAGAGACCGCGTGTGTTGAGGGCGACCCTCGACGATTTTGTCTCCAATCTCGACCCGTACAGCTATGTCCTCGATCCCGAAACGGCGCGGGAGGAGCCAGGCGGGGACACAACGAGAGGTGTGGACGGCATCGGTGCGGCCCTCGTTGTGCGATCCACCGCGCGAACGCCCGCGCAAATTGAGGTGGCATTCGTTCGCGAAGGCACGCCCGCCGCGCTCGCGGGGATCCACGTGGGAGATGTGGTCCGCTCCCTCGATGATCGGGAGGCGTCCACGTTCCGGCATCAAGGGGAGCTCGACAGATATCTACGGTCCTTTGCGGGCGAATCGTTGCGCCTGCAGGTGCGGTCGCGCGATGGGGATTCGACGCGAACTCTCCGTGTGCCGAGGAGGCGCATGGCTCCGGTGGATTTGGTGGAGGCCACGATGGTTACGGTTGGCGCGAAAAACCTCGTGTGGCTGCGAATCCGGACGTTCTTGATCGGTACACAAGGGGCTGTAGAGGCGGCTATCGACGCGCACCGAGAAGACTCCTTCGTACCGATCGACGGGTGGGTTTTGGATCTTCGCGGGAACCCTGGGGGTGTGGTGGACGAGGCCGTCGGCGTGGCAGATCTGTTCTTGCGCGAAGGATTGATCACCAGGTTCCGGGGGCGCGGCGGGCAAATCGTGCGTCAAGAGCGGGCGAGCGCCGCGGACTCGGACGTGGACGCGCCGGTGGCGGTGCTCCAAGATCGCTACACCGCGTCCGCAGCCGAGCTGCTCGCGACGGCCTTGGGATCTTCGGGTCGCGCGCTCCTCGTGGGTGAGCGAAGCTTTGGCAAGGGCTCGGTTCAAGAGCTGCTCGGGCTCGCGGATGGCAGCAAGATTCGACTGACCGTGGCGCACTACTACGGACCCAACGATGAGCCGATCCACGGCCATGGGGTCGCTCCCGACGTTCTTGTCGGTGTGTCCACGATGGTGCCGAGAGAAATCGAGGCGTCTGTAGCAAGTGCGCTATTTGCGCAAACGACCGCTGCCGAAGACAGTCCACCGCCCCAGAACGGGCGATAATGAGCAATGAAGGGGTGCTGAACGGGAATTTCGCCCCCTTCTCTCCAATTATTTGTCTGTGGTCATATGTAGGATACTTACTTAGGTGCACTCACCCCTAATGAAAGGGGCGAAAGGACAGCACCATGCCAGAACATGAACCACTTCGTCTCCCTAGGCTCCCCCATCCCAAGCGGCCGTTGCCGCATCCTGACCACGGACCGCGCGAGCGTCGCGTCGACCGCCCCGATGGGGCGGCGGACGCACTCCAGCGGGCTTTGGGAACGTCCGCGTGGCGGGCAGGTCTCGAGGCCGTCGTGGTCGCGGACGACCGTGGGATGATGGTTTCGTCGAGCCCCGCGACCGTCGGTCTCGATTTGCTCGCGGCGGTGATGCCCATCGTGGCTCGGGGTGAAGCCCGCGCCAAGATCCGTCATCGGGGGTCAGAGCGGGAGTTCTCCGTATGTTCGATGGATATCTTCGGCGAGCGTCTGCACGTGGGCGCCCTGGGTGGAGATCTTTTTGGCCGCGAGCGCGAGCTCCACAAAAGCTCGCGCGCCGTCGCTCGAATTTTGGCCTAGCAGCGGCGCGCGAATACGCCCAATTGAGAATGTCTGCGGGCAGATGACCGATTGTGGGGGATCTTGCGAACTATAGATTGAGCGTTCTTGTCCGATGTACCTCACAGCGCAGTGGTAGCGATGTCCAAAATGAAGACCCCCATGGTCGAGGGCCCGAGCCCTGGCGACCCGAGCCTCGCACCGCTGGTGTGGGCTGTGCGCCGCGATCTCGGTCGATTGTTGGGGGCGATGCACGAGTCTGGCGTTGGGGTTCATCGCATCGAGGCCGGAGACTACGAGCGCCTGGCGAGGTGCGAGGCCATCACGGCAGACTTCTTATCGGAGCGTGGTTCATTTCCTCCCGCCCATGTTCGGGCCGCGGCGCTTGAGCTCCGGGCCGTCGAGGGTGACATTGTTCGACGGTTGGGGCGAGCGGCGCTGGCCGAGATTCGCGCCTATGAACATGACATCTCGGGGTGTCCGTCCGCCATGCTCAGTGTCTTTTGTGACGCCACTGGCGGCGCAAAGCAACGGGATGCAGCACGCGACGTCCTCGATGAGAGAAGCCTCGCGGCCGGACTCGCCAGGCTGTCTCATCGTCGCCTCGGCGGGGTGATGGAGCGACTTGGTGTCACGGGAGTGAAGACCTCTGGGGCGCCGCGGGAGGAGCTGTCGACGGGAGATGGGCGGCGACGCATTGAAGAAATGGTGGCGGAGAGGCTTCGCGACGAAGGGCTCCTTCGCATTCTCCTCGCCACGTTGAGCGCTGACAGCCGTCGACTCCTTCGTGCGATCTTGCTCGAAGAGTTGACTGCGTCCTTGCGTCAACGTCTCGGCGCCACGGCGTACCGAGTCCCGAGCTCCGGTCGACTCGAGGTCGCGAGTCCAATTCAGTCTCTTTGCAAGTGTGCGATCGTGTTTGCCGAACGGGGGGAGCTGTGGGTTCCCGGCGATCTTCAGGAGCCGATCTTGCGAATTCTGGCGGAGGAGGCCCCAAAGCCGCGGTTTCTGGTGTGAATTTTGGGCACGCGGCGCTATACTTCGCCCCATGGCGGTGGAGCCACAGGACGCGGAATCCATTCGGAACTATTTGATCTCGTTTGCCGGCTGGGAGTTGGTCCCCGACGACGTCGTGGCGCGGCTGATGGAGGGGGTCGAGTGCATGGAGGTCAAACGCAAGCGCTCGATCTTTCGCCGTGGCGAGCCCGGGCCCGGTCTGTTCCTGGTGAAGTCCGGTGAGTTCAAGCTCAGCTTGATCTCCTCCGAAGGTCGCGAGCAGATTTTATATCTCGCGGAGCAAGGAAAGATGATCGGCGAGGGCTTCTTGCCGCAGGAGGTCCAGTGCGCCGCGTCTGCGTTCGCGATGCAAGACTCCGAGGTCTGGCGCTTCGACACCGCGGACGTCATCCGCTTGAGCGCAAAGTCAGAGGCTCTCGCGTTCGCGTTGATGCGGCATATGGCCTTTCGTTCCAATCGCCTTATCGACCTCGTGTTGGATTTGTCGCTGCGGTCCGTCCAGCGCAGGCTCGCGAGCTTCTTATACTCGCTGGCCATTCGTCAGGTGACCGATGACGGGAAGCCCGTGGTGATCCCCCGGCAACTTGATATGAACACGGTCGCGGCGCGCCTTGGCACCGTCCGCGAAGAGATCTCGCGCGCGCTCAATCGTATGCAGCGAGAGGGCGTCTTGTCGCTGAGCCGGCAAGAGATCGTGGTCCTCGATATTCAAGCGCTCGAGCGCGTGACCTACGAGTGAGGACGGGGTCGGGTGTCTAGGAGACGCACCGAGGGTCGGTGGCAGCGCGGCGCTGTCTTGGCGGTGACGCTGTGCGGCGTCGCGTGTCGACGCGCGGAGGAGGAAGAGCCGCCGTCCGAGACTCCGGCGCCGCCGGTCCGTACCTGTTCCTCGTGGGCTTCGAGCGCGCCGGCGTCGCTTGAGCCGCTGCCAACGGGGCCGTACGTCGAGACCTTCGAGGCGGCGTGGGATCTGGTCCGGCGGCGGCACCCAGATCCTACGTTACGTTGTCTCCCGTGGGTGGCGCTGCGGCAGACCTATGGTCAAAAGGTGGCCACCGCGACCACGCGCGCCGAGGCTTATGGCTACCTCAATGACCTGCTCGCTACGTTGAACGAGAGCCACCTTCACGCTTGGCCGCCCGGCGCGACGGGTGCGCGGCTTGAAGGCGAAGGGCCGGTCGGTCAAAGCGCGGCGCGGTTCGTCCTCGACGGGGGCACACCTCGGATGGCGGGAGCGCAGGCGAGGGCCGAAGGCTACGCGGGGGCGGAGCTCCGGGCGGTGGACGGCGTCGATCTTGAGACCCTGCGTGCGGGGGTGGTCCACCAGTCCCCGGCGA
This sequence comes from Nannocystaceae bacterium, assembly GCA_040265175.1. Classification (GTDB taxonomy): domain Bacteria; phylum Myxococcota_A; class Polyangia; order Nannocystales; family Nannocystaceae; genus JAAZXR01. Next base: position 13,279 of record JBDQGY010000034.1, on the reverse strand, counting down.
TGCGTGAGGAGTCGAAGCTCCGCGCGGCCCTCGATGACGCCCTCCGCTGTCGGGTTGGGCAAGACCGAGCGTTGACGGTGGTGCCTCGAGAGGCCGCTTCAGCGGTGTCGCGGGAGGTGGGAGTGTCATGTGCACCGTACGAGGGTGCGCGGGTGTCCTTGGGTCACCTGCGCCGTGTTCCGACCGAGGTGCGCGCCCAGATGATCCCAGGCACGCAGGTCGGGGTGCTCGCGTTCAACGTATGGATGCTCCCGATGCTCCCCAAGATTCGAGGGGCGCTCAGCAGGCTGCGCGCCGAGGGGATGCGGCAGCTGCTCATCGACTTGCGCGGCAACCCAGGTGGTGTGGGATCTATGGTGATGCCGATGGGGCGGATGCTGATGCGAGAAGACGCGTCCTTGGGCGAGCTTGTCTTGCGAGATCACGTCCAGCGATTGGTGGTGTCCGGCCAGACCGATGCGTTCTCTGGTCCGATCAGCATTCTCGTTGACGAAGCGAGCGCGAGCACCTCGGAGATCTTCGCGCAGGGGATGCGTGATCTTGGGCGAGCGAGTGTGGTTGGGGTACAGACGTCGGCGGGCATGGCGCTCCCCTCGGTGATCGAGTCGTTGCCGGATGGAGGTGCGCTGCAGCTTGTGGTGGGACATCACCACGGCCCCTCGCAGGGGGCGCCAGAGGGGCGCGGTGTCCAGCTCGACGGGGTGTTGTTCCTCGACCAAGCTGCGTACCGTGACCACGATGATCCCGTGCGAAATGCGGCCGTGCGATGGATGCGGCGGCGGAGCTCGCCGAGTGTGGTGGATTGAATCCCCACCGATCACGCGCCTTTCGATCCGCGCTACGCTCCTTGGTATGTCCTCGCTCTTTTCACGGGCGCGCCGCGGGGCCCTTCTTACGTGGATAGCGGCGGCCGTCGCCGGATGCCCTTCCAACTCCGCCAACGACACGAACGCCACGTCGACGACCGCAGGGGAGGTGTCGAGTCTCCCGGCTGGAAGTGATTTGTTGGCCGCCCACGCAGCAGCCTGCGGCGGCGTGGCGGCGGCCTCGTCCATCCGTTCGCTGAAGATCGAGAGCGGCGTAGAGATCGGAGGACAGGCGATTCGCGCGGACGCTGTCTACCAGTGGAGAAATGACGGCCGGTTCGTTCAGGTGCAGCGCATCGAAGGGGTAGGGGAACTGAGGAGCGGATTTGATGGCGTCGACGTGTGGTCTCAAGATCCCATCTATGGGGATCGCGTGCTGCGTGGTGAAGAGCGCGCGCAGGCCCAATGGTTGGCGAGCCCCGTCTCATGGGCCAAGTACAAGGACTATGTGGAGCGCGCGACCACGACGGGGCGGCGATCGCTTGGGGACCGTGAGGTCTACGAAGTGGCGCTCGTGATCAAAGGCGGCACCGCGGCCACCGCCCGCTTCGACACGGGCACGGGTCGACTCGTGGAGCTCTCCATGGAGGTTCACTCACCGTCCGGAGCGCAGCCCGTGACCGTGGGTTTCGAAGAGTATCGGCCCGTCGCCGGCTACGAGATGGCGCATGTGCAGGTCGTGACCTCCGCGACGGGCGTGATGCGGGAGACCTACCGGTCGGTGGTGCCGAACACGTCATTCCCCGACGACATTTTTGTGCGCCGTCCCGCTGCTGAAAAGACGCAGATCGTCCCGTCCTCGGCGGACGTGGTCCCAGCCCCGGCCAATCCCTCCAACGCGCCGTCGACAGAGCCTTCAGGGGGGTAGACTTTGGGGGACTCGAAGGGCCGAAGAGGCGGCGAGCCGGCGACGATTGGAGTTTGGAACAGAGCGGGCGCGCTTTGCGCAGCCCGAGGGGTTCGCCTCCGGCCCGTGCCCAAATGCTCGCCAACAGTCCTACGGGGCGTTTTTAGTCGCGAAAATGAAAATCGTTCTCATTTGATGTTGCGGAAGGCTCAGGCCCGCGGTAGATCGGAGATAGGAACTGAAAACGATTATCAGTTCCAATAAGAACGACCCGCCATGCTCGTCTGCATCTGCAAAGGCATCTCCGACCGCAAGCTCCACGAAGAGATTCGCAAGGGTCACCGCACCCTCGCGCAGATCCGAACGGGCTGCCAGGCGGGCACGGATTGCGGCGCGTGCGTCCAACAGATTCGGCAAATCCTCGGCGCCCGCGCGAGCGTAAGTCATCACGAGACCGCCGCGGAGTAGCGTCGCACCACGCTCGGGCCGGCCGCTCGAACGACGTCGTGGACCCGTGGACTCGGCGCCGCGACGCGACCGAGATCTTGAGAATCGATCTCAATATTCGTCGAGTGACGGTTTCGACCGGTGAGGCTGATCCTCGATGAAGAATATCGGTCTCATCATTTCCGCGGTGCACACACCCGACGTCGCCCACCCCTAGACGTCGACGATCGAAGGCGTGCATGCTCATGGCATGCAAGGTGATCCGAAGATCGTCGAACTCCTCAATGAAGTCCTCACCGGTGAGCTGACGGCCATCAACCAGTACTTCATCCACGCCAAGATGTGCGCCAACTGGGGCGTGTTGGAGTTGGCAAAGAAAGTTCGCGATGAGTCCATCGACGAGATGAAGCACGCGGAACAGCTCATCGATCGCATCCTCTACCTCGACGGTGTCCCTAACCTTCAGCGCTTGTCGAAGCTGAACGTCGGAGAGACGGTGAGCGAGCAGTTCACCGCGGATCTCGAGCTGGAGAAACTGGCGATCGAGCGGCTCAATCGCGGAGTGGCGCTTTGCCGTGACCTCGGTGACAACGGCACCCGCGAGTTGTTGGAAGGTATTCTCGTGTCCGAAGAAGAGCACGCAGATTGGCTGGAGACCCAGCTCGATCTCGTCCAGCGACTCGGTGAGCCGGGATACGTGGCGGAGCGACTCGGCGGCATCGGCTGAGCTCGCCGCGCCTGGTCGCTACTTGCAGAGGTTGTTGGCCTGGTCGCAGCCGTCGTCGTTGCTACCGGGGTTGTCGAGGGCCCAGCAGCAAGGGAACTCCCCCGACAAGTCGCACGTCGAGTTTTGCAAGACGCAGCAGCTTGGATCGGGCTCAACAAAGTCTTCTGGGTTGGGCTCTTCGAAGCCCCTGCAGTCTCCCTCACACGTGAACTCGCAGTCGAGGTTGAGCGTGGATCCGTCCCCTCCCGTGCAGATGGAGCGGCAGTGCTCGATCACGTCTTGAGGCTCGGCGAGGTCGCCATCGCAGACCTCCGGGGGTATCGCGAATAGGTTGCCGAAGCGATCGAGGTCCTCGTAGCTCTCGTCAAGCTCACCATTTCCACAGCCCGAGCAGTCCGTGCGACCGTAGGTGCACGACTGCGAGCAATCGGAGAAGTTCACGGTCCCGCCGCCGTAGGCGCCGAGTCCTGGCGGTGGCTTTAGGGAAGTGCAGGGGATGGGAGCAACGAGGGCGTCCTCGGAGGGGAGGCATCGGCCGGTCATCAGGTCGCAGATGCCGCCGACGCCGGCGCAGTCCGCGTCCTCCTCGCAAAACACCTTGTATTCACATTCCTCGCTCGGGTCGTTGAGTCCATTTCCGCAGGCTTCGCAGTTGGAGTAGTCGAGGGTGCAGGTCTCGGAACAGAGGATTTCTCCCGAGTTGCCGGGACACTTTGCGCCGTTGAAGTCGTCTTGATCGCAGGCCTCACCTCCGGCGGCGATACCGTCATTGCACACGGCGCACACATCTGCGTCGGCGAGGATCTGGCACGTGTTGGGATCACACTCGGCCTTGCCGAGCGGGAAGCCCAAGGCGACGCACGCGACCTCATGGGCGCGGGAGATGTCCGAGGGGTCACACTGCTCGCCCGCTTTCGTGTCGACGAAACCATCCCCGCACGAGATGCTGCGCTTGAGCTCAACGAGGCAGCCAGAGGTGCCGAGGAGACTGCACAGCAAGACGAGTGGGACGATCCGCACCATCTAAGCCTAGCAGAACGACCGATGGCTTTTCGAGCCCAACGGGCGGATCGGGGGGTGCGATCACGCCCCGTGTGGTTTGTGTCGTTGGGGTGTTCAGCTATGCGAGGTTTGGGAGTTCACGTGAGGTCCGGAGGCTGTCTCTCAGGCCGCACGATGTGTGGGGGTGGCCTCACTGGAGATGGAGGCGACTCGTCGCGCGAGGGCGACGCAGATGACGGCGTTGACCAACAAGAAGACACGATCCCACGCCGTGCCCCCAGGGACCGCTGTGAGGATCGTCGGCAGCACGATCGCGCCGTGAAGGCACACCGCAGCCCATCCGGCGCTGAGTCCGATGAGCCATGGCCGAAGCTGGGGCCGCTGCATGGTCATCAAGATCGCCGCGAGTGGGAGCAGCGCCGAAAGCCCGAAGGCGAGCCCGAGCGGTGACATGCTGCCCGCCTGTGCCATGAGGTAAGGAGCCGAGGCGCCCGCGGCACCACCGAAGACCGCCGCGCTCCCCATGATGATTGCCGTACGCCATGCCCGACCCCGGGACACCCCTGCGAATCCAAGAATTGACAGAGCCGAGACGAGCAACGCCAACAAACCCCGCTCGCCGCGGTAGTCGGCACCCTTGGCGGCGGTCACCGCGGCGTGAGCGTCGATGATCCCCGCTCCGAACTCCTTGTCCCACTCCACGCGGTTGGGGTGGATGGCGGTCTGTTTCATGATGCGCTCCACCTCGACGGGGTTCGTCACCCCGGTGGAGGCGATGAGCGCGGCCACGCCGGCGGCGTGGGGCGATGCCATGGAGGTGCCTTGGAACCAGAGGTAGTCGTTCTCCGATGGTTGTTGAATCTTGATGGTGTTTTGGAGGACTCCGTCGGGGTGTCCGTCCCCGTTCTTATCGTTGCGCGTGTCGCCACCGGGAGCGGACATGTCGAGAGCTTTGCCCCAGTTGGAATAAAACGAGCGTCCACCAGAAAAGTCGGTCGCCGCGATGGCCACGGCGCCGTCGTAGGCGGCGGGGTAGCTCACGCGAGATCGTTTCTCATTGCCCGCCGCGCAGATGACCGTGGTGCCTTTCTCGTGGGCGTATTCCACCGCCTTCGCCATGACGCGGGAGGGGAGGGGGCCGCCGAGGCTCATATTGATGACGTGGGCGCCCTTGTCGGCGGCGTAGCGGATCGCCGCGGCGATGCCGGGGACGCTGCCTCCGCCGGTGCTTCCGAGCACCTTGAGGGGCATGATCTTCGCGTGATGGGCGACGCCGGCGACCCCGAGGCCGTTGTCGGTAGCCTGGGCGATCGTGCCGGCGACGTGGGTGCCGTGGGCGTGGTCGTCGAGCCCCTCGGGGAGCGATTTGTCGACGAAGGTCTCCCCGTCGACGAACTCGATCCCTGCCAGATCTGGGACCGCGCGCACACGAACGCCCTCCCAGTCGAGGTCTTTGTAGGCCACGCCGGTGTCGATCACGGCCACGACCGCGCCCGCCCCTCGGGTGAGGGTCCACGCCTCGGGCGCCTTGATCGCGTCGAGGTGCCATTGCAAGGGATACATGGGGTCGTCGGGTGTGAAGCGCGGGCGATCGGGCTTGGCGGGGTTCACCTCGGGCGCCGGGCCCTCGCTGGCCGCGTAGGCGTGACGCGGCAGGGTGTACATCAGCTCGGGCTCGGTCCCTTCGACGAGGGCGTCGCCGTCGAGCTCTTTGCGCAGGATCGTGAGGTCTTCCAGGGCTCCGGTGACGAGGTACAGGTTGTCTGATTCGGCGTGAGGCGCCGCGAGCTTCACCTGGAAATTCGGGGACGCGTCGAGACGACGAATGAAAGATTCGATTTCCTCTGGAGTCGCGTCTTCACCTTCCTGCGGGTCGAGCATGTCGAGCACCAAGGCGCCCGTGCCGGTGCCCGAGGAGATCGCCTCGGCGAGCGAGGGGAGGGGTGTCGCGCGCGAGGAGCGGGCCGCGTCGAGAGCGACGGTCGGTGTGTGCATCCACCCGAGGGCAAGGCAGGTGGCGGCCAGGCCACAGACCATGGTGAGGGGAGAACGTGCGAGGGTGCGAATGGTCGACATTGTTGAGCTCCGGGCCCCTGCGTGGGAGGCCGCTAGGAGTATAGACGCCAACCTTCGTGTGGGCACGGGCCGCGGGGTCGTTTCCCCCCGATCGTCGGCGCAGCGTGGCGACGCGCGGACGGCGGTGTGACCGACGGAGCCGCTACTTGGTCGTGGCGCCGTCGCAGGCCATGGCGCGCTCGAGGGTGCCAGACGCGAGTTGGCAGCGCGCCACGAAGGCCTGGTTGGAGATGCACGCCTCGAGGTCTCGCTTGGTCAGTTGCGGTCGGCGTGTGCGGTCTCCCGCGGCCGCGCTTAAGAACACGAGGTGTGGGCGGACGAGCTGGCAGTGACAGGCGTGCTCCTCCGTCGGTGATTGCGACAAGTTGATACATCCACCGAGTTGCTTGGCGATGTCGGGCGCGGGATCGAGGAGGCACCAGCGCTCGCTAGTCGCCTGGGCGGCCGCTGCCGCGAGCGTCGCCGCTTCGGGCTTGGGCGTGACCACACGGCCTTGGGCTGCGTCGATCGCTCGGCTGATCCATCCACGTGCGCAGCGAGCGTCGTCGTGGCTCATTCGGTCGATGGCGTCCACCACACTCGGGGCGTACATGCCGTTGGGGTCCTCCGGGTCGATGGGGGTCTCGCCCGGCGCAGGTCCACGACAACCGAGGCTCGCGAGCATGCCGCCGAGGGAGATCGACACAAGTAGGAAACGAGAGTTGTTCATCCGCCTCACTGATTTTGTATGTAGACTGGTCCGGGCGCCATGAGCGTCCTAATGGTGGACACGCGCTCCTGGAGACCGAACGCGCGTCCAATACCCACGCATGACGGATGCGCGAATCACGCAACATGCGCGTTTATGAGCGTCGATTGTCGTTGCTGCCACGAAGCGTCCTCCGCGGACAGACACTGCGCTTCTCACGCACCCTCGGATGCACTCTTGGGAGATGGGCCCGTGAGAGGCGGGGCCGACGCGCAGCCTCGGGCGTGGATAGGGATCGGTCACCGCGCCGTCGAGGCTCGGTCGGGGACGGCAAGATTGCAGGGCTCGCGGGGCGGTCCCGTCTTCGGGGGCGTGGTGGAGGGGTTGGCTTTGCTCGAGACTCGCGGCGCGCGAGCCTCATCGTGGGCTGGGCTCGGGGATCGCTCAGGTCGCACGCGCGCCGCATTTTTTGAGTTGTGCTCCGGCTTGGAGCCTGTACCATCCCCGACACACGCGCTCGTAGCTCAGCTGGATAGAGCACCAGGCTTCGAACCTGGGTGTCGGAGGTTCAAGTCCTTCCGGGCGCGCCACACCAAGGCCCTGAAATCGCATCGACGATTTTAGGGCCTTCGTCTTTGGAGGCGCGGTCTCTCACCTGCGGACGGCCTTCGTGTCCGCCTCGCGTGCGCACCTGCGCGGACTGCCCTCAGCGATTGCCTCGAACCACGCGACCGCCGACGTAAGCGACCTCAAGGTGACGTGACGGGATCAGCACGCAAAACCGGCTGCCCGTCCCCGTTGGATTGTCTTGCAAGGTGACGTCGCCCCCGACCTGGCGCAATCGCTCGCGGGCGGCGTCGAGACCGACGCCTCGGCCGCTGATATCTGTGGCTTGTTCGCGTGTAGAAAAACCTGGCGCGAAGACGAGCTGTCGAAGTTCATCGGCACTCAGTGTCGCGCCATCGGCGATCAGACCTCGCTCTCTCCCTCGACGTTCAAGAATCTCAAGATCGATGCCCTTACCGTCGTCATCCACGGCGAGCTGTAGACACTTTGTGGTGTTGTCGTAGCTCAGTGACATGGACACGGCGCCGATGGGGTTCTTGCCGCGGCCCTCACGCTCGGCGATGGTCTCGATGCCGTGGTCGAGGGCGTTTCGGATGCCGTGGGTCATGGCGTCCAACACGGATTGAGCGACAGCGCTGGGCATGTAGACGTCGTTGCGAGTGGATGGGATCCCCTCGAATTCGATGCTTTTCTCGAGCCGATCGGCCAGATGATGACTCATGGGCTCGAGGGGAGAAAGGGTACGCAGCAGGCTGACGTTCTCGGCGCGGAGCGCTCCGCTGAGGAGGGAGCGAACATCTGCGAGCATCTCAATCGGGCCTTGATGTTCGAAGTTTCCGAGCATCTCGGAGAGAAGTTCGAGGGTCGCGCTCGTCGCGTCATCCTCGGAGGCACCAGAGATTTGATCCTTAACCTCCATGATGCTGTTGAAGTGGGCTTCCAGCGCGTCGAGGTGCGCTCCCACCTCCGAGAGGCTGCCTTCTTCTTCGAGCACCGCATACTCCATGACGTGGGCGTGTTCAGAGAGCTCTTCAAATTTGAGCAGCTTGCTGTTGCCTTTGATGGTGTGAAGCGCTCGCATCAAGATCACGCGGTCTGTGTCCGCCATGGCTCCCGCGCTCTTCGCTCGCTCATAAATTCGACGAATGTTTCCGATCCGCTCCGTTTCGGAGCTGAAGAACATCTCCCGCACTTGGCGGTCGCCCTCGGACAACGCGATCACGATGGAGGCACGCCGATTCGCCACCTCTGCAGCGGTTCGGAGGGCGCGTAGCTCGGTGATGTCGCTGACGATGAACAAGACGCGGTAGATGAGACCCGCGTCATCGAGCAAGGGAGCGTAGCGGAGCTGGAACAGTCGAGGGGGGCTGGAGGGATCGGAACCTGGCGGCCGATACTCGACATTCTCCATGAAGACGTGGTCGTTGAAGTACCAGGCGAACTCCTCCTCGCCGAACGCCGTCGACATGGCGGCGAGGTGCAGTTGATACGCGTCGTCGCTCTCGCCAAACGCCCCGAATAAAAGCTTGTTGGCGTTGACGCCGCTGAGATCATCGATCTGGAAAATCCGCTCGCAGGACTTGGAGAAGAGCGGCTGGATCACAAATTCCTGATCGACCATGAAGACGGCGTCGACGAGGGTGTTGAGGATGCGCTCGAGGAGAGCACGCTGCTCCCGCTCAGCCGCCGCTTCGCGGCTTGATTGCGCCAGCGCCTCTTGGGTCTCCCCGTGGGGTCGGGCAACGAGCACGAAGTAGGTCTCCCCATCGATCTGGACCCGCTTTCCGCTGGTGAGACATCCGATGGATCGGCCGTCCACGTGGCGGAGCAGCATGGTGAGCTCCATGATCTCATCCTCGTCCTCGAAGATGGAATCGATGCCGAGCATGCTGAGCATCTCGCCGTCGCCGAACAGGTCGTCGATGTCGGTGCCCACCAATGCTTCGGGTTCGAAACCGAGGATTTTTAGGAAACCCTCGCTGGCGCGCACGACAACCCCGTTTTCGCGCGTGACCAGCACGAGGTCAGGGAGGTTTTCGAGAATGGATTGCCAGTTCATCAATGGTTCGACTTGAGGAAGGTCGACAGTAACAAGGATACCAATCCATGTGCCGCAAATTTCTCCACGCAGCGATCTCATGCTTCGGAGGAGAAGAGCGGTAACATCGCACCGAGAGCGCTGAGTTTTCGCCTAGCGGTTTCGTGGGGCCGTCCGGGAGGCGGACACTCGAAATAACTGGATGTGGTCCGCGATGGTCCGGTCCGGCCTTCGATCCCCAAGCCAGGGAAAGCACGAGCGACGCACCACCCAGTCGTCGAGGTGGATCGCCATCCAACCATCGCGACGGGGTTGAGTTCGACATTTGAGGGATATGACCTCGGCCGGTTTGCCTTCGTACGCCCGCGCGAGCTCCCGTCGCAAGGTGGGGGCTCGCGACGAAAAGCGTGAGTAGTAGTAGATCCGACCCAGGTCCTCGCGGGCAGCGTGACGGGCGAGGTCGCCAAGATTTTGTCCCCAGTCCTCTCCGATCACCGAAATCTTATGACCGCCCTTGACCCCGCCGACAGCCGCGCTGAAAAAGCCGAGGTAGTTGGGCCACGCGGCGAGGTTTCCGGCGAGGACGGTCGCCAACGCGAGGGGAGTCACCGCGCGCGCCTGCGTGGGGCGATGGCCCCACGATCGCACGATTCCCGACACGGCGAGCCCCGCGAGCATCGAAAGCGCCGGCACGATGGGGAGGAGATGTCGTACGCCTATGGAGATTCGAGAGGCCGTGCTCAAGAGGATCGGGAACACGGCGCAGAGGATGAGCGCGTTCGTCGTGAGGTCTCCGCGACGGAGCCGTCGCAGCCTCCAGAGCCCTCCGCCGGCGCAGAGGAGCACCACCGTGGCGGGCAGCTTGGCCCCCAGCATCACAGGAAAGTACAGGGGATGTCCCGTGACTCGTTGCCCCCAAAACCATCCCCCGTGCCCCAGCCCTTGCTGGGTGCGGACGGTGGCCAGCCCCGCGAGGTAGGTGCGCGGGAGTGGGATGACCCAATGCTCGGGGAGCAGGCCGAAGCCCGCGGCGGAGAAAACGTCATGATCGACCCGACGCGAGAGCCAGTTGTGCGGCTGCGGTCCGTCGAGCAGCGCGCGTACAGTCCATCCCGTGTCTTGGAAGCGATATAGGGCGTTGATCGCCAGCAAGGTGGTGAGCACCCCACCGAGGATGAGCAGGCAGACAAACCCAAGACGGCGTCTTCGGGGAAGCGTCGCGAAGCCGCCCACGCCGAACGCGGCGGCCATCGCCACGCCGAGCATGGCGAGCACGGCCAGCGGGAGCCCGCTGTGCTTGACGCAGATCATGAGCACCGTCGCGCCGATCATGGAGAGGGCGGCTCGCGCCTGAGGACGCCGGAGCAGCTCGATCATGGCGACCACGGTGAGCGTCGCGGCGACGGTCAATGGGAGGTCGGTGGTGCAAAGCCGGGCGTGCGCGAGCAGGGTCGGGTTGAGCGCGACAAATCCAGTGGCGGCGAAGGCCGCCGTGGGGGGGAAGCGTCGTCGGGTCCACCAGCCACAAACCAAGACGAGCGCGAGCATCCATGCCATGGACGTGCGTCGCGCCACCGTGCGCCACGCATCCATGGTGTCTCCGTCCTTGCGGAGCAGATCCGTCGCGACACCGGTCACGTACGCGTTTGTCCAGCCCCGTCGCTCGCGCAAGGGCGGGTCGAGGTCTTCGACGCCGGAGATCATCATCGCGGACCAGGCGTTTGCCAATGGAGGGTGGGCGTAATTGAGGCGGGTATCGTCGGTGTGGAGGTAGGCGATGCCGCGCACGAGGTGCAACTTTTCGTCGGTGGTCCACGTGCGACCGAGCTCCGAGGTGTACATAAACACGCCGCAGACGACGGCCCAGACGTACGGCATCCACCGCTCCCACTCATGCCGGCGCCGGACGCGATCACGGGTGCTCGGTTGCGACTGAACCTGCGTTGCGGAGGCGGTCGTAAGGCCGGCGGCCACCGGCTCGTTCTCACCTGGAGGTGTCACAAGGATGCGCACGAAGGTACCATGAAGCCCTCATCGAGAGGATCCAAGGTCGCGTTGTGGTCGGTGCCGTCGGCCGCGTATGCTTGTCGCGATGAGGAGCCTTGCAATGTTCACCGCGGTCGCGTGGATGGTGTCGTCAAGTGGATGTGGGGCCAAAAACTCCACGCCCGGTCCAAGCGTCGACGCCAACGTCGACGCGGCGGCGGTCGCGTCTGCACCCCCTCCAGAGGTGGAGACCGGGGGGATCGTCCCTGTAGACGCGCCCACGCCCGCAGCGGCAGATCTCGCGGGAATCGAATGGTTGGAAGATGACCTCGCGGCAGCCACGGCCAGGGCCACAGCGTCGAACCCGACCAAGCCGTTGCTCGTGGACATGTGGGCGGGGTGGTGTCACACCTGCCTCTCGATGCGTCAGACGGTGCTGCGCGACGCAGCGCTCGCCAGCTACGCGGACCGACTCGTGTGGCTCGCGCTCGATACGGAGCGGCCCGAGAATGTGGCGCTCGTCGAAAAACTAAACATGAGCATGTGGCCGACGTTCTACGTGCTGGACCCCGCCGATCAGTCGGTGCACGCGGTGTTCGCGGGGGGTGCCTCTGTGGAGCAGTTCCAAGAGTTTTTGTCCGACGGACTCGCGAGCTATGAAGCGAAGCAGGCAGGACGCGATGGGGACGGCGACACGGCTCAGGGGTGGATGAGCAAGGCGGCGGCGGCGGTGGCAGCGACTCGGTTTGGTGACGCGGAGGCCGCCCTCGTGAAGGCCTTGGCCCTCGCACCTCCGCAGTGGTCTCGTCGGCCGGAGGCGCTCGTGGAGCTGATCCGCGTCCGCTACAAGCAAGACGCCTTCGATCGCTGCGCCGCGTTGATCTTCGAGTCCATGGAGGCGGTGACCCGTTCCAAGGCGGCCAGCGTCACCGACTTCACGGTCTACGGGAGGCGCTGCCTCGACGGCTTGAGCGAGGCACAGCGAGGGCGAGCGCTGCGTGACATGATCGCGGCGCTCGTTAACTTGGAGGGCGATCCCCAGGCGCGTTTGAGCATCGATGACCGCAGCGATCTTTTGTACAACCTCCGGGGGCTCTACGAGGCCTTGGACGACAAGGACGCGGCGAGGGCGGCGGCCACGCGACAGCTGAAGCTGTTGTCGCTCGCGGCCCACGCAGCCAAGACTCCCCGGGAGGCGATGATTTACGCGTGGCCACGCGCGGAGGTCCATGTGTACCTCGGTGAGGCGAGCAAGCTCGAGCCCGAGCTTGTGGCATTGCACAAGGCGCTGCCCGATGAATACGATCCGCCGTATCGTCTCGGATGGCTGCGGATGAAGATGGGGGACGCCCGAGGGGCGGTGGCGCCGCTTGAGCGCGCCGTGTCGCTGGTCTACGGCCCAAGGAAGGCGCGCGTGTGGTCGCTGCTTGCCGATGCGTACGCGGAGCTCGGAGACGCCCCGGCCGAGCGGCAGGCTCGAGAAGGGATCGTCACGCATCTGCGAGGTCTCCCACCAGGCCTTTCCAGCAAAGCGCTCGAAAAGAGCGCGCTTGAGGAACTTGAGGCGGCTAGGGAACGATCCGCGGCGATACGCTGAGTTTTGCTGTCGCGGTTTGCTATGGTGTGAGCGGTCACGGCGCGGCCGGGGCCGCTACAACGACTGGATAAAAAACAATGACGCGTCGATCAATAATTATGAAGGGGCTGTTGTGTACAGGGCTTGTCGCCGGCGGATGCGCCGACAAGGAGTCGCTCATCGGGGGGAGTGGTGATGAAACCTCTTCCGCAGAGGGTGATTCCACGGGTGACGTTGGTGGCATGGAGACCACCGCGAGTGACGCTGGTTCCGAGGAGGGCTCGGCGAGTGCGGAAGCGGGGGACGGAGACGGAGACGGAGACGGAGACGGAGACGGCGACGGAGACGGAGACGGCGACGGCGACGGCGATGGCGATGGAGACGGGGATGGAGACGGGGATGGAGACGGGGATGGCGACGGGGATGGAGATGGAGACGGAGACGGAGACGGAGACGGGG
>JBDQGY010000033.1:0-23453 GCA_040265175.1 Nannocystaceae bacterium | reverse complement strand
GGTGGGCACGGGCTGGCGCTGGCGGCGTGGAGCGGAGCGTTGCTCGGGGGCGCGTGCCTTTGTTTCTCTAGATTTCAACCATCGTTCGCCTCGGCCCTCGTAGGGATCGCGCTCGGTGTCGCGGGGCACAGCTTCGTGGGAGGTGTCGCGTCGGGAGTGGAGTGGGTGCTGACCTCCCGCCTCGGAGCGCTCAATGGTCACGTGTTGGTCACGAAGTACGGGCTCGATTTTGTTGAGTACGAGCGGGTCTCCGACATGCTGGCTGACGATCCAGAGGTGCTCGGGACCTCGCCGTTCGCGTATGGGGTCGCGTCCATGTCGCCGCCGCTTCGTGAGGCGACCACGGACTCGGCGGGGGGAGTGAGCCCTTCGGTGATGATGCTCAAGGGGGTGCTGCCCGCCCGCGCCACGTCGTTCCCGGGGTTCGTGGACATGTTCGAGCGGGGCGAAGCCGCGCGCGCGCTGCGGCCTGCGAACCCGGCGATTCCGCCGGGCCTTGTCGTCGGTCAAGTGTTGGCGGAGCGGATGGGTGTCGACGTGGGAGACGAGGTGGTGCTGGCGGCGCCGCACCCTCTTGACGGTACGGGGCGAGCGCGGCAGCGCCCCCCCCGTCACGCGACCTTTGAGGTCACTGGCATCATCAGCACCGGCATGCGTGAGATCGACAGCCGGGTCGGAATTTGTCACCTGACCGCGGCCCAGGCGCTGCTGTTTGGGGAGGGGCGCGTGACGGGGGTCGAGGCCTATGTGGCGAAGGCCCGCGCGGCGCCGGCGGTGGCCAAGCGAGTCCTCGCGAGGATCCAGCCCGAGGGTGGAGGGCGGCTATATCGGGCGACTACGTGGCTCGCTCAGGGCAGTGAACTTTTACAGCTGGTGCGGCGCACCCAGGTGGCGGTGCACGCGGCCATGTCCTTGCTGCTGGTGGTGGCCGCGGCCAATCTTGTGGGCGCCCTGATCATCCTGATGCGACGCCGCGCGGGCCAAATCGCGACGCTGGGCATGCTCGGCGCGACGCCCCGAACGCAAGGGCAGGTGTTCGCCGCGATTGGGCTCTCCATGGGCGTTCTCGGAGGGATGTTTGGGGTCACGCTCACCTGCCTGGCGGGAGCGCTGCTCGCCCATACAACGCTGGGGTTGGACGCCTCCGTCTATGGGGTGGAGACCTTGAGGATGCGCCCGTCCGTGTTGGATCTTACGTTGCCGTGGGCAGCGGCCGTGCTCGTGTGCACGGCTGGGACAGGCCCGGTTGCTTGGGCGGCGGGGCGCTTGCCCCCCTTGGCTGCGGTGCGCCGCTCGTAGCGGGTAGCCCGCGACCGACGGCCGATCATGCTCAGGGACTCGCGTCGCCGGTTTCCTCGGCGGCCGCGTCGATTTGTGCTTGCTCTTTGGCTTCCATCTCCTTGAGCTTCACCTGGGCGACAGTCTTGCTGTACTCGGTGCAGCAGTCCATGCGGATATACAGGGACCACGCGTCTGCGGCGTATTTATATCGACCTTGCTCCTCGTAGATGAGCGCTCCGCCGGCTTGCGCGCGACGGTCGGAGGCGTGGAGTTTTTGTGCCTTCAGATACGCGCGGAGGGCGTCGTCAGTACGTTTTTGAGCCCGAAGCACGTCTCCTAGTTCCGTGTACACGTGCTCAAGGTACTCGTCCTCCTCCGCGACCTCTCGAAGGATCTTCTCCGCGTTCGCCAAGTCGCCGGACTCTCGCAATGAGATGCCGTAGGCGAGGGCGATCTTGGGGTCTTCGAGGCTATCGCCATAGGCGACGGCCAGGGCCTTCACCGCGCCGGCGTGATCTCCAGAGGCCGCGAGGAAACGCCCGAGGGCGGCTTGGGCTGCGCGATCGGTGGGGGCGAGTTGGACGGCTTTTTGGAACAATTGCCCCGCCTCGGCCTGGTTGTCTTGCCCGGCACGCACCTCGCCAAGTCCGTACCATGCGGCCGCGCGGGTGTCGTCTTTCTCGATGACCCACTTAAAGATTTCCTCGGCGTCATCCAGCTTGTTGTTCAGGCGCATGTTCGCCGCGATCTCAAGCTTGTTGTCGATGATCAGGGCGAGCTCCTCGGGCGTGGGGCCTTGCTTCGAGGGGCAGCCGCTGACGAAGGGAGCGAGGAGCGCGAGCGAGAGAACCATCGGGCGGAGTACAAGCATCGTCCACGTGGGTACCACGCCGCGCGAGCGCGCGTCCAACCGTCGGGGACGCCAACGCGGCCGTGACCCTCGAAACCGCGAACTTCGCGGACGACGCGGTGATTGGGCCGCAAGACGTGACGAGCACGCCGTGGAAGACCAGGGCGCGCTCGTGGATTCCGGAGGGGCTAGTCCGCGACGGGGAGGTCGAGTTGGGTCTCCGGGCAGCCGTCGCTGGTGCAGTTCAAAAGCTCCAGCCACACCGTCCGTCCGGGACCTACGGGTTCAAACTGGCCTGGGTTTAGCACCGGCCCCATGGGTTCCCCCTTCCGGCTGATGGCCTGGATGGTCATCTCCGAGAAGAGGCTTCCCTTGAGCGCCCGCAGTTCATCTTCCACCTCGAAGAATCCCTCGGTGTTGTCATCGCAGGGCACGGCCGCGTCGAGCAGGATATCGGCGGTCTGGTCGTAGGCGCTAATTTCAAGGTGCGACATGCCTGCGCTCGCGCAGCTTGACGCGGCGAAGTCGATGGAGACTTGGAGGTAGACAGGCGTGACGGTGAGTTCGGAGGTTTCGTCTGCCTCGACGATGGCGCCGTCGCCGAGGACCTCCACGCGTCGCCTATCCCGGGACTCTCCAAGGTTGTCCATGGTCGCGATGCCCGCACCGTCAAGGCCACGAATGGTGTGGATGTAGCGCCGCGGAGCGAGATTATCGAGGCGAAGGACGCGCTCGCTGGCGTCGTCACAGGGGACGACCACCGCGTGCTGGGTGTCTTCAAGGGTCAACTCAAGCTCTTCGATGCCAAGCTCTTCGCAGGTGCGGTCTGGGCCCAGCACGTAGCGAACTTCGAGGGAACCAGGCCCCGGTTCTTCGGAGGAGCAGCTCGCCAAGAGGAGCGAGGAGGACAGGAGGACGAGGGGGGGTGACAGTGGGGAACGCATGGTGAACTCGATGTAGGACATATTCCTACTTCTGCGTACTATGTAAGCCTGCGACAAGATCTCCAAGAAAGAGGTTATTTTGTCACCCCTTTGAGCGAGCTCCGGTGCGCCGGTGTACACATCGACAAACAGCCTCGCCGCAAGGTTCCAAATATCGGATATTACTTATTTTTATGGGTTGAAACCCGTGGGTGCATCGGCGCGAGCTAGGTCGTATGGTTCCCGCCTCGGCCATCGCGTCGGCCGGGGATTTTGTCATGTGCACCCTCATCACCGCACTCAACCCCTCGCCCGGGGTCGCCTATCTCGTCGGCGCCAACCGGGATGAGCGCCTCGATCGGCCCGCCTCGGGGCCAGCCATACGGCTTCACGAGGGCGGGGCGGTGCTTTGTCCGACGGACCTTGAGGCGGGCGGTACCTGGTGGGGACTGTCGTCCACGGGGGTCTTTGCGGCCGTGACCAATCGAGTCGCGACGCCGGCTCCGGGTCGGCGGACCCGAGGCGAGCTCGTCGTGCAGGCGCTTTCGGGGGGGAGTTTTGAGGGCGCGATCGAACGTGCGGCGACGATCCGCCCCGGCGACTACAACCCATTTCATCTGTTGATCGTGGGCACCCAGAGGGGGCGTGGCGTCGGTGGAATCACCTGGAGTGATGGCGCCGCGTTACGCACCTGTGCCCTCGAGGACGGCGGGCATGTCCTCACGGAGCGCAGCTTTCAGGCCGCGGTCGATCGTCGGAGCCCTCGCATTCTTGGGGCGCTGTCCACGATGGGGGCGACCGCACCCGCGGCGGCTTGGCTCGCCGAGGTCGGTCGCTGTCTGCGGCTGCGTGGAGAGGGCGTCGACGACGCCGTGGATGTGCGCCTCGATAGCGTTGGCTACGGCACCCGCAGTTCAGCGCTCGTGGTGGCGTCGGCACAGGGCGATGTGTCGCTCGCCCACGCAGATGGACCGCCAGGGACCACCTATGAGGATTTGTCCTCAGTCGCGCGACAGGTGGTCCTCGCGAACGGTGGCGAAGCGCCACCTCCAAGCCACCGATGGATGGGAGAAGGCCTCGCCATCCTCGACGGTCAACATGCGGTTCCACCGACGAGCAAACCCATCGGTCCGCGCGGACCAACGTAGCGCGGCCAAACTCAGAGCGGCGGAAGCTCGCCGCGCTCGCGCATCTTGTCGGTGTTGTCCCCTTGGATCTTCTCACCGATGATCGCGCCACCGAATCCGAGGGCCGCGCTCACCGCTGCGTAGGCCAGCACGGTCGCCACGCCCGCGGCGTCCACGGCTTCGGGGTGTGCCACGTAAAACGACACATTGTTCATCAGCGCGGCCAACACCGCGGCGATGGCAGGCTCTGTGATGGTCTCACCGGGAGAGACGATGCCCACGAACGCCCCGCCCAGCCCGTAGGAGACCACCGTGCCGAGGCCGAGGTACATCCACATGCTCGTCATGTCCTCACCTTGATAGGCGGTGGCGATGGAGTTGGCCAAGAAGCCCTCCGTGATGGTTTTGTTGAGGGCGACGATCACGCAGATGCCGATGATCACCCAGAGCCAGGAGATTTTGCGGGAAGCGGTCATGGAGTCTCCAGTGCAGGCACTGTACGTCATTTGAGGCGCACCCGCCCACAAAGACGCGCAAGAAAGTGGAACCCAGGGTAGGGCAGGCTTCGCACGAGCACGCCGCGATGGCGACGAGGCAGGCGATTGCGGCTAGGCTCCAGGCGCGTGAGCACGCCAGACATGGGCCGCGGCCAGGGAGGGGGCGGCGTGACGATCTCGACCCGAGCCACGCGGACGGTGCGGGAGGCGTGGCGCGACAACCCCATGTGGCGGCGGCTGTACCTCGCACGCACCGCGAGCCTCATCGGGAACTGGCTCAACACCCTGGCGATCGTTCATCTGATTGGAGCCACCACGAACGTAGGGGCGCTCGCCTACGCGGCGGTCTTCGTTATCAAGCAGCTTCCCACAGTGCTCCTCGGACCGCCGGCGGGCGTGGTCGCGGATCGGTTCTCTCGTCGGACCGTGATGCTGGCCTGCGACGTCGCGTGCGCCTTGTTGGCGCTGAGTTTTTTGGGGCTCTCCCCTGGGGAGGATGCAACGTGGGTCTACGTGCTGGCGGCGTTGCAGATCGGTGTCACCACGTTCTTTGAGCCCGCACGCCAAGCGGCCACCCCGGACCTCGTGGCGCCCCGCGACTTGGTCGCGGCCAACACTCTCGCGTCGGCGACGTGGTCCGTGACCTTCGCCGTGGGGACCATGGGTGGCGGCGTCGTGTTGGCCTTCGTCGGCTGGCGCGCCGCGATGGTGCTCGACGCGGTGTCCTACGCGATCTCAGCGGCGCTGATCCTAGGGATCCGTCTGCCAGCCGTCGACGAACAGGTGGGTCGTACTTCGACAGATGGTGACGCGCTCGGCCTCGATTCTCTTCGCGAAGCGTGGCTGTACCTGCGCGCACACCCGAGGGTCGCGCACATGCTAGCCGCCAAGGGAGTGTGGGCGACCTTTGGGGCCGTGAGTCTGTTTTTGACGCTGCTCGGTATCGATGAACGGTTCGCGGTGGGAGGAAGTGAGGACCTCGGCGTCGCGACCTTGTGGACCGCGCGTGCGGTGGGCACGGGGGTGGGGCCGGTGTTGGTGCGGTTGTATACCGGTGAATCGCTGTTTCGCCTGCGCCGCAGCGTCACGTGGGGCTTCGTGCTGACCATGGCCGGCTACGGGCTGCTCCCCTTCGCCGACGATCCGTGGACGGCGGTGCCGCTCGTCGTGATGGCGCACCTTGGGGGCGCCATCGTATGGGTGATGTCCACGGTGGTTTTGCAGTTGACGGTGGACGCGCACGTCCGTGGTCGACTGTTTGCGGCGGAGTTGGCCCTGCTCATGCTCATGAGCTCGGTGACCACGGTGGCGTGGGCGGCCTATATGGACCTGCGTGGGCACACGCTCGGCGAGGCGATCTGGGGGTCGGTCGCGCTGTTGATTTTTGCATGGCTCGGCTGGTGCGCCGCCGGGGTTCGAGCGCGTCGTTTAGAGCCGTGAGCCCGTTACGAACGCGGCCTGCCCCCCGGTTGACTCAGTGGATCACGGGGGGGCCGGGCTCATCCCACGAGTCGTCGTCGTCATCCTCATCGTCGGGAAGTTCGTCGTCGTAGGACGTGCCCATGGGACCGCGGCCTGACAACACCAACAAGAGGGCGGCCGCGCTCGCGAGCCACAACAACACCACCAGTCCGACCCAGATGGGCGCGATGCCCTCTTGGATCATGGTCGCGGGCTGGGCCACGAAGGGGAGCGCAGCCAAGGCCGGCGACGCCGTGTTGGCTCCAACGAGGGCGACCGTGAAGAGGGTGAGCAGGGCGTTGCCCCCCGCCAGGAACATCCCGGTGATCATGGTGCGAAGCACGGACTGGGAGGTCCGCGCGCGGAGAAGGATGACCGCGAGGATGACCTCGCAGGTGAGCGCCGCTTGAACGAGGGGGGGGGCGAGCAGCCGCGTGGAGGCTCCGGAGACGAGCGCTTGTGGCAGGTCGTCTGCGCCGGGGATCACGACAACAGTGATCACGCTCACCGCGGACACGATCGCAGCGATCCCGGTGCCCCACCCAAAGGAACGGCGGACGGCCTCCGCGCTCGGGCGGACGCCGGCGAGGGCGGGGCGGCGCGTGCTCGCCAGGGCGACCGAGGCGATCACGAGCACGAGGCAGAGGTCAACGAAGAAGACCGCGAGTCCCCAGTCCTCAAGACTCCAGTCCCATCGGGCGCCGTGCTCCAAAAGCCACAACAGACACCCGAGGGTCGCTGTCACGACGACGCCGAGGGCCTCGGCGCGGGTGAGGGTATGCGCGTCGTTGTTCTCGAGCTTTCGCGCCCACACGCGCTGCGAGAGCCACACGGCGCCACCGGCGGCCGTGACCATGAACAGCGAGACGGCGACCGTCGCCGTGCTTGTCACGGTCAGTCCGTCACCCTGGGAGAGGTGAAGGGGGAGCCCCGAGGTCAAAATGCCGCCGAGTCCCATCGCTCCGGGTCCAAACATGCTCCAGGAAGCGGTGGACGTCCCGAGCCCGATCAACCCGGCGACGCCACCGAGCAGCGACAAGGAACCGACCGCCACTGCGAGCATGGAGGGGTTCTTGCGGCGTCCGTAGGATTGGCCGAGGACGAGGGCCATGGAGAGCCCAACGAGCAGTCCACACCCAAGCCCTGGAATGGTGGCACCCACGAATCCACCGAACCCAATGCAGGTCCAGGCGAGGGCGCTGAACGCGAGACTGAGCAAGCCGCCCACGAGCGGGACGAGGTTGCTCGCCACTGCGATGGCGGCGGCGAGCTCGCGGGAGGAGAGCCCCGTCATCCGGAGGTTGGGGAAGGTGCCCATCTCACGCTCCGTCGCCGTGCGGTAGGTGGCGGCGGCTGGGGTGGCCACGGTGAGCAGCAACCACGCGGCCATCCAGCAAAGCCCGCCGAAGAAGAACAAGAACGAGCGAACTGGCGCTGGGTTTGTATAGCGCCAGGGGGCAGGGGGCAGGGGCAAGTCCGACAGCGCCATGGGAGCTTGGGACGTCGCGGTGTCGAGAACACTCGCCTCTACGTGCATCTCACCGAGGGGGTGGCAGTCGTCGTACCACGCGTCCGCTCGCGTCAGCGCCTGGTACAGCGAAGCCCAATCGCCGCGCGTCAGGTCTGCAAGCAGCGGCGAGGCGGGCGCCCCTTCGCCCGCCTCGATCCAGTCGAGGATTCTTCGGCAGGGGCCGTCGACCAGTTCGCAGCTTGAATCGGAGCGGCGCAGTTGCTCGGTGAGCGTGGCGCGCTCGATCCCAGCGGCGGCGATTGCTGGGGGGAAAGATTCGCGCTTCATTAACGCGAGCAGCGTCTGACGGGCCTGGCCGAAGGGGGAGGTGGCCCCGGGCTCACGCTTCAAGGGGGCGAGCGCGGCGTGGGTGCCATAGGCATCGTGGGTGGCAGCAGTCGTCAGGGCCGGCACCTCCAATGACGGTGTCAGCATCTCCACGCGGGGGGCGTCGCCGCCGCGATGGGTCGAAGCGGTCACCGCGTAGTCGATCCGAAGACGAAGATCGTCGAGGACGGCCCGTCGGGCCTCGGCGAGTTCTTGGTGGGCTCGTTGGGCCGTGGCGTGTTCGTCCGCGGTGAATCGCATCGCGTGGGGAGTGGGCCGCGCCTCAATGCCAAGGTCGAACCGCAGCCTCGCCGCGGTGGACGCCGATGACATGCCCAGCGACATGGCGATGGAGACGAACAGCGCCAGCACGACAAACAGGCCGGTGGCGGCCGAACGAACCGAGGTTCGGAGGTCTTTGCGGGCAAACGGAGCGATCCTGCGCCAGAGGTCGCCGAGCCCCGCGGAGCGCGCGCAGTTGTGAGCAGGAGGGCTTTTGGAGTGGGGATGCATCGCCATGGTTCAAACCGCGCGGGGAGAGGGCCATCGTCCTCCCGTAGAGGGGTACAGGCTAGGACGCACGACCCCCCACAGTGTTCCACACAATTCGGGCCTTTTCATCTCCCGGCGCCGCCTGTCGTTGGAGCGCAGCGCCGGGGAGCGCGTCGGTCGCTTCGGGGCTCGTGGCTCAAACACGCCTCGCGGGAGGCTTTTGCCCCCGAGGTGGGGCCTGTATGCTGCCCAGCGTGAACACCACGTTGGAAGAATTGCAGCGCGCGTTGGGGCTCCCAGAGGCGGTGGCCATCGAACTCCATCGGTGGCGCACCGAGCCGAGGTATGTCGATGTGCGCGATGAGCTTGAGCGCCTCGTCACCGCCGCTGTCAACGGGGACACCGCGGCGCGGGACGAACTCGTGGATGGGTTTAGCGCGGTGCTGCCCATCGGGACGGGCGGGCGGCGGGGACCGTGTGGTGTCGGCCCCAACCGCGTCTCTGTGCTGCTCGTACGAGAGACGGTCGAGGCGTTGGTGCAGGTCATCGAGGCGGAGGGGGCCGCGCGCAAGGTCGTGGTGGTGTACGACACTCGGCGAGACAGTCGCCGCTTCGCCCATGTCGCGGCGCGTCATATGCATGCGCGGGGCATGGAGGTGATGCTGGTGGATGCTCCGAGGGCGACCCCGGTGCTCTCGTTCCTCGTGCGCGCGCATGGCTGCGGTGGAGGCGTGGTCATCTCCGCCAGCCACAACCCACCGTCGGACAACGGCGTGAAAATCTACGGAGCCGACGGGGCGCAGGTGTTGGGTGCTCGAGACGCGGCGCTCACCGCGGCCATCGAGCGGGCCGCCTCGGCGCCGCTGCCCCCTCTTGACATGGACACGCCGCTGCCGACGGGTCCCGGCGGCGTTCGCTGCCTCACCGGCGCGGAGCTCTCCTCCGATGTGGACGAGCCGTATCTGCGATGTGTATTGGACGTGGGCGTGCGCGCGGGTTCGCTGGCTCCCTCGGGCCTGTCGGTGGTCTACACGCCCCTGCACGGGGTGGGCCACGCGGGCGTGGTGCCGGCCTTGCGCGCGCGCGGCGTGGAGGTGGCGTGCGTGGAGGTCCAACTCGACCCTGACGAGGGGCGATTTTCGACGGTCCAAAGCGCGAACCCTGAGGACCCCGCGGCGTTCGAGATGGGGCTTGAGTTGGCGCGCTCCTGCGACGCCGACTTGGTCATCGCGACGGATCCAGACGCCGATCGACTGGGCGCGCTGGTCAAGGATTCTGCGGGCGAGTTTCACTTCGTGGATGGCAACCGACTTGGCGTGCTGATGTTGGATCATGTGCTCCGCTCACAGCCACCGCCGCCACAGTCGATGGTGTTGACGACCTTGGTGACGAGCCCCCTCGTCCGGGGCGTCTGCGCCGGGCGCGATGTCGAAGTCGTGGACGACCTCTTGGTGGGGTTCAAACACCACGCGGGATACGCCGAGGAAGCTCGAACCAAAACGAACCTGTTCTCCATGGAGGAGAGCCACGGGTACGTGCGCGGTGACGCCGTTCGGGATAAAGACGGCGCCATGGCGGCGCTGCTCTTGTGCGAGTGCGCGGCGGAGATGAAGCAGGAGGGAGGCACGCTCCACGACCGACTTCGCGAGATATGGCGCGCGCGCGGCTATCACCGCGAGAGGACCACGAGCATCTACGCCCGCGGTCTGCGAGGACGCGTCGAGATCGATAGGCTGATGGAGGTGTGGCGGTCGAAGGCCCCGTCAACGTTCGGGGGGCTCCACGTCGTCTCCGTGGTTGATAGAGCCATCGCCCGCGCGACGGGCTCCGCCACCCGTGACTTGCTGGGTAACGTATTGCTTTTTGAACTCGAGGGGGATGAGGGCGCCTGTCGCTTGGTGCTTCGCCCGAGCGGCACAGAGCCCAAGGTGAAGGTCTACGTGCTCGCTCGAGGCGCCGCAGGAGCGCAGGGCGCGGAGCTCGACGCGCAGATTATGGCGGTCGATACCTTGGTGGAGCGGGTGGCGAGAGACGCGGCGGCCGCCGCGGAGCGCGTGATGAAGAGTCCGTCATGAGCGTCGACGACCCACGGTATGCGGCCAAGGGCGAGCGCAGGGTAGACCTCACACAGGTTCGCGGGAGGCGCCGCGCGCGGGGCTCGTGGTAGCGCGGAGACGAAGCGGCTGGGGGCTATTGGGCGTCGCGATGTGCGGCCTTATGGTCTGGTGGTTCGTATCGGACAAGCAGCCCCCTACGGATCAGGCGCCGAGTGACCTGCAGGCCAACGCGCCAGGTGTGAGCACGCCAACGCCCGGCCACGTGCAGGGTCGAGCGGCGGACGGCGCTGGTCGTCACCTCGCCTTGACCGTGATCGACGCGGACGGAGACGCGCTCACCTCGGGCGGGCTGGTCACCGCATGTGGACCACCGTTCGAGGGGAGGGCACCGCAGGGGGCATCGTCAGGGCTCGGCGCGCAGGCGCCTGTGTCGATCGGGGAGGGGGGAACCGCCGTTGTGTCTGCGTGCGTTGGAGCGGCCACGTGCGTCCGGCTTCGGCATCCGACCTTGAGGGCCAAAGAGGCCTGGGTGTTTGAGGAGGCGGGCGCGTACGAGGTGGAGGTGGAGGCTGCCCCGGTGGTGTACGGCGAGGTGCTGGACTCAGACGGGGCACCGCTCGCGGGCGTGCGGGTGTCTGCCGCGAGGGTGGATGACTCGGATCCACTCGCGCTGCCGCCCTTTCGGTCCATGTACGCGATCACAGACGAGGCGGGCGGCTTCACGTTCATACGAATTACACACGACCCCTGCGATTTGTGTGCCGAGGCTGTGGGCAGCTGTGACGAAGAGACCGCCCGGGCGCTCCCGGTGTGGGCAGATGTTAACCTGCTGGTTTCTGGGGGGAGTCACGGGTTCACCAGTATGCAGGTCGCGTCCGATGAGTCGGACCAGGTCACGCTTCAACTCGAAGCGCCCGCGGGCGTGGTCACGGGGACAGTGCTCGGAAGGGACGGCAGCCAATACGCGCGCGCCCGAGTCCTCGCCCGCGCCGACGACCGTCCGGATGAACGGCGCTCCGTGCCTGTGGGTGAGGACGGCGAGTTTATTCTTGAGGGGCTCGGAGAGGGGTCGTATGCGATCACCGTGGTGCAAGACGGGCGGCGTATTGGCGCGTCCTCTTCAGCGGTGGCGGGGGACACGATGACCATAGTGACCGATGAGGTCGCGGCGGGCACGAATGTGCGCGTACGGGTGCTCCTCAGGGGCGGCCCCGCCGAGGGGCTGCGGGTGTTTGGGGCCTCGTTTCGCGGACGCGAGACCGACGAGGAGGGCGAGGTGCGAGCGGGCGGTGTGGTCGAGGGGACGTACCCCGTGCGGATCGCCAAGGGGCGAGAGACCCTCGCGCGGCGAGAGTTGGTCGTTCGTTCAGACACATCAACCTACGTGATCGAGCTGGACTAGGCGGATGCGCGCCTCTAACGCGCGCCGTGTGCCGCCGCTTCTTGGTATGGTGGAGCCGGCATGAGCATCACGAGCGCAGAACAACCCACGATGGATTCCGGACAGCAATATCACCTCGCCGTGGGTCCGGGCGATGTGGCCAAGCACGTGCTGCTCGTCGGCGACCCGGAACGCGCCCGCCGGGTCGCGTCACGCTTCGAGAGCGTCGAACTCGAGCGAGTTCACAGGGAGTTCATCACGATCACGGGGACGCTCGAGGGGCGCCGCCGGACCGTCATTGGCACCGGGATCAGCGCTGCGAATATGGAGATCACCATCGTCGAGATGACGCGGGTCGTGGACGACCCCGTGGTGGTGCGGTGTGGATCGTGCGGCGGGCTGCAGCCAGAGATTGACCTCGCCGACCTCATCATCACGCAGGGGGCGGTGCGTATAGAGCAGACCTCGCAACAGTACGTGGAACCGGGCTACCCGGCGGTGGCGAGCGCGGAGGTGATGCTCGGTTTGATTCAAGCTTCCGCCGAGAACAACGTGCCCCATCACGTGGGGCTTACGGCGACCGCAGGCGGTTTTTACGCCGCCCAGGGAAGGGAGGTCGGCCCGTATGGAGCGCGCGAGGCGGGGGTGGTGGAACGACTCGTGGCGCAGCGGGTGTTGAACCTTGAGATGGAGGCGTCGTGTCTTCTAACCCTCGCGTCGGTTGGAGGGTTCCGCGCGGGGGTGGTCTGCGCCGCCTACGGTAGTCGGTATTCCCATGGGTTCCTCGACGATGAGGGGCGCGCGTCGGCGGAGCGACGCTGCCTCGATGTTGGGCTTCGGGCCCTTGAACTCGTCGAGGAGATGGACGCTGCGCGTGGCGCGGCTCCCCACTGGCACCCGGGGATCGACGCATCGTAGCGCTTCTTGTGGGGCGGCGAACGAGAGTACCCGCGGGGGCTCTCGGCGGCTATGCTCTGCGCTCATGAGGTCACCGATCACCTCCTCGAACTCTTACGAGAAGGTTCGAGGCGACGATGTCTTCCCGCGAACCTTTGGGAAGTACGTGATCTTGCGGCCGCTCGCCAAGGGAGGAATGGGGCAGCTGTACCTGGCGGCGTCAGGAGAGACGGGCGGGTTCGAAAAACTTTGCGTCGTGAAAAAGGTTCTTCCGGGGCTCGATGATCCCGCGATCCGGCGCCGATTTCTGGACGAGGCGAAGGTTGTGGTGCGCTTGAATCAGGCCAACTTGGTCCAGGTGTTCGACGCAGGGGTCGCCGAGGACGAGCACTACCTCGCGATGGAGCTTGTGGAGGGGAGAGACCTGCGCGCCATGTGGAATCGATGCGCGAAGCTGCAGCGCCGGATCCCCGTGGACGTGGCGGTGTTCGTGATCCGAGAGCTCTGCCGAGGGCTCTCGTATGTGCACGACGCGATGGAGCTTGATCTGGTGCATCGCGATGTTTCGCCCCCCAATATCCTCGTTGGATATCGCGGGATGGTGAAGCTGACCGACTTCGGCCTCGCCAAGCACGCCATCAAGCGTGAACTCACCAACCCTGGCGTGGTGTACGGGCGGTTCAGCTATTTATCCCCGGAGCAGGCGTTGGGGATGCCAGTGGATCGACGCTCAGACATCTTTGCGGCGGGGATCATTTTGTGGGAACTGTTGACCGGAAGACAACTATACCCCTCTGGTGCCCAGAAGGGCCGCGTGGGGGGGAAGTCTTTGACCAAACTGCACGCGAGGCCTGTCACGCCTCCCTCCGACCTCGTCCCGGGAATACCTCGAGGTCTGGACGATGTGGTGCTCCGCGCGCTTGAGCGCGACACTGATCGGCGCTACCAAACCGCGGAGGATTTTCGCGCGGCCTTAAGCGGCGTGTTGTCGTCCTTCGCTCCCGGCTGCGACGTCGATCGGATCGCGGGGTTTATGTCGGAAATCTTCGCCAAGGAGATCGACGTTGAGTCCCGTGACTACGGAACCTACGTGCAAGAGGACTTTAGCGAGGTGCGATCGACGGGGACGCATCGAGCGGTGGGTGCGGAGGAGGAATCGGGTGCGTCGAGGAGCGCGGGATCTGGAGGATGGTCGGGCAGCGACCTCGCGCGTCGCGGGCTCGATCTCGACGCGTATCGCGCGATGGCGCAAGCGAGGACGGGGCGGGTCGCCGGGGATAAATATAAGCTCAAGAGCCTCGTGGGGATCGGGGCGATGGGCGCGGTCTATGAAGCAGAGCACCTGACGCTGGGGCGGACCTTTGCCCTCAAGGTTTTGCATCCGGAGCACGGCCTGCGGCCCGAGCTCGTCGATCGAATGTGGAGAGAGGCCCAGGCAGCGACGCGGACAGGGCACCCCAACATCGTCAACGTCATCGACACGGGGATGCTCAGCGAAGACGAGCCCTACCTCGTGATGGAGCTTGTTCACGGCGATGACCTCGGGCAGATCTTGGAGGACAGATCGCGACTCGACGTGCGATACGCCGTGGAGATCGCCATCCAGCTGTGTCGCGCGCTGGCGGCGGCGCACGCTGTGGGGATCATCCACCGCGACATCAAGCCCGAGAATATTATGGTCACGGAGTCCGAGGACGGCTCGATCAAGGTGAAGTTGTTTGATTTTGGCCTGTGCGGAGATGCAGAGGAGATTTCGGCGTCGTTGACCACGCCGGGCATGGTCCTCGGCTCACCCGACTACATGGCGCCGGAGCAGGCGGCGGGGGCGCCCGCGACCCCTGGCTTTGACATGTATTCTCTCGGGAGCGTCCTGTTCAAGATGTTGTCGGGGCGAGTGCCGTTTCAAGGCCGAAACGCGATCGACGTGTTGATGAAGAAGGGCGCTATGGGGGCGCCGTCTGTCAGGGGTCTGGTGCCCCAGGTGCCGCGTTCTATCGACGCAATCATCTCCGAGTGCCTCGATCGTGATCCGAGTCGGCGACCGGGAAGCGCCGCGGACTTGGAACGTCGCCTCGAACGCTGCTTCGATGCGGAGGCGACCCCGGAGGCGGGCACCCCTCATGGATTGGAAGGCGTTCCAACACCGACGGAGTCGCTCGACATTGAGGCTGGAGCGTCGCTGGTTACAGTGCACCAGCAGGCTGCTGCAGCGCACAGCGAGGCGGGAGCTGCGAGGATCGCCGCGAAATCACGGCTGCGGCAGGTGCTGATCGGGTTGGCGCTGTGTGTGGGCGTTGGCGGATCCCTGTGGACGGTCCTTGGGGTGGACGAGGGTGAGCGCTCACGGGAGGAGCCTGCCGCGTCGGATCCTCCCGTGGGTGTTGCGACTCGGGCCCCGCTAGATATCAAGACGCCACCGCAGGTGGATGGGCAGCGCGGGGCTGCGGCGCCGACCCAAAACGTGGAAGCGCGCGGGGCGGGGGGCGGCTTTGTGGACGCCGCAGCGTTGGTGCAGGCGTGTGAACGCGCAATCACCGACGAGCGATGGACCGAACCGGACGGGGACAACGTGCGCGAGTATCTCGCGCGACTTGAGACGCTCGACCCGACAAATCCGGCGCTCGATACGTTGAGGGCGGCGAGCCTTGAGGTCCTCGCCGGTCGCGGAGCCGAGGACCTCAAGGCGGAGCGCTGGTCCAAGGCCGCCGCTAATTTTCGTCCTCTGCTAAAAATCGTTCCTGACCACAATGACGCGAAGACAGGCCTCGTCAAGGCGATCGCGCGTGATGGATGGAGAGCGAGGCGGGCGGGGGAACACATGGAGGCGCTCGCAGCGGCGGATGAGATCTTGACCGTACAGCCCGAAAATTTCTCTGCGTCGAGACTGCGGGCCTCCTCGCTCTTGTCGCTGAAGCGCTACGAGGAGGCGGTCGTGGCCTTCCGAGCGGCGATGCGACTGCGTCCCAAACATACAGAAACGCGTCGCGGATATTGGCGTGCGCGGCGGCTGCTCCACAAAAACCCTTAGCGCCACTTCAAAATCGATATGAAAGATCCTGCTCCGACTCCCGTCCTTCGTCGCGACTATGCGCCGTCCCCGTTTCAGATCGAGGACGTCGACTTGAGATTCGACCTCGATCCGCAGGCCACCCATGTTCGGGCCCGTCTCGCGGTGCATCGAGCGGCGGGAGAGGATGCCTCTACGCCGTTGGTGCTCGATGGGGAGCATCTGAAAACCCTCGAAGTTCGAGTCGACGGGCGGGTGCTCGGCGCCGATGAGTTCGACGAGACGCCGACGACTCTCTCGATCAAGGGGCTCGGGTCGAGCGCCTCGGTCGAGACGCTGGTGGAGATTTGCCCGGAGGAGAATGCGGCGCTCGAGGGGCTCTATCGGAGCAGCGGGAACTTTTGCACCCAATGTGAGGCGGAGGGGTTCCGGCGCATCACTTGGTTTCTAGATCGCCCCGACATCATGTCGCGATACTCGGTGGAGCTCGTCGCGCCGCGAGCGCTTTGTCCCGTGATGCTCTCCAATGGCAACCTGGTCCGTGAAGTCACGCTTGACGACGGGCGTCGCCTCGCGCGCTGGGAGGACCCGTTCCCGAAGCCGTGCTATCTGTTCGCGCTCGTCGCGGGAGACCTGCGCGCAATTCGAGACAGCTTCACCACTCGTTCAGGGCGTGATGTGGCCCTCGAGATTTGGGTGCAAGAGCGGAATCTCTCAAAGTGTGATCATGCGATGGCGAGCCTCAAGCATGCGATGGCTTGGGATGAGCGTTGCTTTGGCCGCGAGTACGATCTCGACGTCTACATGATCGTCGCCGTGGATGATTTCAACATGGGCGCCATGGAGAACAAGGGGCTGAATGTCTTCAACTCCAAGTACGTCCTGGCAGATCCGCAAACCGCGACGGACGAGGACTACGAGGGGATCGAGTCGGTCATCGCGCATGAGTATTTCCACAACTGGACGGGCAATCGAATCACCTGTCGTGACTGGTTTCAGTTGACCCTGAAGGAGGGGCTGACAGTGTTCCGCGACCAGCAATTCTCGGGGGACATGAACTCCCACGCCGTGAAGCGAATCGAGGATGTGAAGGTGTTGCGCGCGTCCCAGTTCGCAGAGGACGCGGGGCCGATGGCTCATCCAATTCGACCCGACTCATATATCGAGATGAACAATTTTTACACGGTGACCGTGTACAACAAAGGTGCGGAGGTTATTCGCATGTTGCACACCCTCCTCGGTGAGGAGGGGTTTCGCCGGGGGATGGATCTGTACTTCGAGCGGCATGATGGTCAGGCGGTCACCTGTGATGATTTTGTCGCGGCCCTCGCGGACGCGAATGATCGAGATCTGCGGCAATTCAAGAACTGGTATAGCCAGGAAGGCACACCTAGCGTCGAATGCATGGAGGACTACGATGCCAAGGAGCGGCGTTTGACGTTGACCCTTTCGCAGCGTTCCCCGGTGAACGTTGCCCCTGATGAGTATCGACTCCGGCACATCCCCATTCGGATCGGGCTGCTCGACGAGGCGGGCGCCGCGGTCCCGTGGGAAGACGTGCAGGTTACGGACTCTCAAGGTGAGACCGTGGGGTTGCAGCAGGGGGTGTTCGAGCTAACGGAAGCCTCACAAACGCTCCAGGTGGTGGGGCTGCGGGCCGCAGCGACGGCGTCCGTGGGTCGACATTTCTCTGCGCCGGTGCATCTTGAGCAGGCGGGTGGCGCGGCTCGCCTCGCGTTTTTGATGGCCCACGACCAGGATCCCTTCAACAGATGGGACAGCGGTCAACGGCTCGCGACCGAAGAGATGCTGAGTCTGGCGGCGGCGTTCGACACGGGAGAGGAGGCGGTCATGAATCCTCAGCTAGAGGAGGCCTGGCACCGGGTGCTGCTCGACGACACACTCGACCCGGCCATGAAGTCGCTCGCGCTGGAGTTGCCGAGCACACGCACAGCTGGTCAGGCGCAACGTGTGCTCCGGCCAGAGGCGCTACATCAGGCGCAACGATTTATGGCCAGGCGCCTCGGGGGCGTCGGCGAGGACGCGCTCGAGGAGATCATCGCGGCCGGAGAGGCGCGCTGTTATGAGCTCACCGGGCCGGCGATAGGGCACCGCAGACTCGTGAACCTCGCGTGGAGTCTTCGCAACCTGGCCGCACCGGAGCAGGTGGGGCCGCGGCTGCTAGAGAGGTTGTTGAGCGCCGACAATATGACGGACGCGTACGCATCTTTGTGCATGTTGACCTCGCTGGAATCCGAGCGGCTCGCGACCCTCCGCGCGGACGGGCTCGCGCACTTCTACGACCGGTGGAGCAACGAGCCGCTCGTCGTCGACAAGTGGTTCCGGGCGCAGGCGGCGTCGAGCGCAGATGGGGCCCTGGATAAGATTTTGGCGCTCGCCGAACACCCGGCGTTTGAGCGGAAAAATCCGAACCGTTTCCGCTCCCTCGTCGGTGTCTTCGGGGTGGGGAATCAGCGCCATTTTAACGCTGCGGACGGGCGCGGCTATGAGTTCGTCGCCTCCGAGGTGTTGGCGCTCGATGGCCTGAATCCGCAGACCGCAGCGAGGGTGGTGGCGGCGTTCAATGGGGTGGGTCGGCTCGATCCGCATCTGGTGGGGCTCGTCCGGGACCAGCTCGATCGAATCCTGACCCACGGCGGGCTCTCCCGCGACGTGTTTGAGATCGTGAGTCGAACGTGGAACTCTGCGTTTGAGCCTGCGTGTGGCGATCAGTGATCTGAGGCGTGGAAGTCCGTCGCGGAGGCTTCGGACCACCACTGGCTCCACTGTGTGGGCAGCGACTCTCGGAGCGTGTCATCGAGCAGCGCGTTGGAGGAGAGGCGCGGGTACAGCTGCGCAAAGTTCATGACCTTGGTGGGGGAGACGCGCCGGTACAGGTGGGAAGGCATCACCTGCTCATGGCCATCGAGACCGGCCGCGGCAACGAGCTCCGCGAATGCGGTCACCGTGTGCTGGTGGTAGAGGCGCACGCGCTGGGCCTTGTCGGTTACGTCGATGCCGCGTGCCAGCGCTGGATTTTGAGTAGCCACCCCCACAGGGCAGTCGTTGGAGTTGCAGCGTCGAGCTTGAATGCAGCCGAGGGCGAACATCATCGCGCGGGCGGCGTAGCATGCGTCGGCGCCGAGGGCTCTCGCACGCGCGATGTCAAAGCCCGTGGAGATCTTACCCCCAGCGAAGACGCGGGTTTGGTCGCGTAGTCCGCATGCGATGAGCGCGTTGTTGACCAAGGACAGCCCCTCGTACAGCGGCGCGCCGATGCTGTCCGAGAACTCGAGCGGGGCGGCCCCGGTGCCCCCTTCGCCCCCATCAACCGCGATGTAATCAGGGACGATTCCCGTGGAGCGCATGGCCTTACAGATGGCGAGAAACTCATGGGGTCGGCCGACACAGAGCTTGAATCCCACCGGTTTGCCTTCGCTCGCCTCTCGCAGAAGTTGGACGAACCTCAAAAGTCCCTCTGGATCTGAGAAAGCGGTGTGGGATGGGGGAGAGAGCACATCTCGTCCGCGCGGGACTCCTCGGATGTTGGCGATTTCGAGGGAGACCTTGGCTGCGGGGAGAATTCCCCCGTGGCCGGGCTTCGCGCCTTGGCTGAGTTTAATCTCCACCATCTTGATGTTTGGATGGGCGACCCGTTCCGCGAAGGCGACCGGATCGAATTGTCCGTTTGCGGTGCGACATCCGAAATAGCCTGTGCCGATTTGCCAAATCAGATCGCCGCCCCCCTCAAGGTGGTAGGGGCTCACACCTCCCTCGCCGGTGTTGTGCGCGAATCCTCCCGCCCGTGCACCCGCGCTGAGGGACTGGATGGCTCGATCGCTGAGAGAGCCAAAACTCATGGCGGAGATGTTGAGGATGGATGCGCTGTAGGCGTGGCCGCCACCGCGTCCGCCGATTACGCATCGAGGATCGGGGTCGTGGGTATGCCGCGCGACGATCGAATGCTCCATCCACTCGTAGCCGGGTGCGTAGACGTCAAGTTGGGTTCCAAAAGGCACCGTGTCGTTTTGCAGCTTGGCGCGCTGGTACACGAGCGAGCGTCGCGACCGATCGTAGGGCATGCCGTCGGTGTTCGACTCCACAAAGTATTGCTGCAATTCGGGGCGTACCGACTCCATCAAGTAGCGGCCGTGACCGATGACGGGATAGTTCCTCAGCAACGAGTGCCGTCGCTGGAGCATGTCTCGAAGGCCGAGGGCCATGAGGGGAACCGTGACCACATACGCGAGCCTGGCCATCGGTGTGCGCGAGGACAACCATTCGATGGCGACGATCGTCGTCACGCTCAAGACCCAAAATACGTGTCGTGGAGTGATCACCGTGGGAGTGTACGAGATCTTGAGACCGCCTCGTATCCCTCTCACCTTCGGGGGAGGAACCCGCTCGTGCGGCGGCCGTTACGTGGCCGTCCGTTCTTGAGTGTGGAGCTTCACGCGGCCCACACCGCAGGCCTCCAGTTGAGCGACGAGCTCCGCCGCGACCTCGCGTCTGGCGGCAGGCGCGTGGACGGCGACCCCCTTGTAGGCGAACTCGAGCCGATAGGGCTGAGAGTTCCTCAGCGAACGAAACGCAGCGGCCCGTTCTTCGTCGGGAACGTCGGCGCACGCACGGAGGGCGCGGTCCAGCGGATCGACGCCGAGCAAGGTGCGGAGGAGCACGGCCAGGGGGGGGAAGCCCGTCGTCGTATCCCAATGGACCGTGAGCGGTGGCACCTCGGGTGCGTTAAACGAGGGGACCGCCACGGGCGGCGAGTTGAGGATGGAGGTGATTGGCGAGACGAGGAGTGCGCTGGCCGCCCACTTCGCCGCGGCGCCGTAGCCCGCAATATGCGGCGTCGCCATGACAACCTCGGCGGCGCCGAGCAGGGCAGGCGAGGGACTCGGCTCGGCTTCCCAAACGTCGATGGCCTGCAATACAGGCTGCGACAGCTCGGCGAGGCGCGTCGCCTCCACGATCCCACCACGGGATGTGTTGATCACCGCTCGGACAGAGCTCGCGGACACGTCGCGTGCCTTCAAGAGCCCGTGGGTGGCATGAGGTCCGACTCGCGTGAGCGGGACGTGCACGGTGAGCAGGTCGCACTCGCCCAAGAGCGTGGTCAGTGGATGAAGGGGGGGCGTCGGCGTACCGGGGGCCTCGCCGACGTGCGCGCCGGCTTCACGCGCCGCGCGAGGAGGATCGCAGGCGTGGATCTCGAAGCCCAGCGCACGACAACGGGCCGCGACCCTTGAGCCCACATGGCCCAGGCCGACCACCCCGACACGCGGAATGCGCGACATGCGCATCCGGTCGAGAACCTCAACGATGGCCGTCATCGCATAGTCTGCGACTGAAGACGCATTGCATCCGGGGGAGGAGCACCAGCGGACTCCGCGGTGCTCGAGCGCGGCCAGGTCCAAATGGTCGTGCCCAGCGCTGGCCGTGGCGACAAATTTGAGGGACGGGGCACGGTCGAGCAGCGCCGGGCCCACCTTGGTGGCTGTGCGGCAGATGAGCCCCTGGACGTCGCGGAGGTCCTCTTTTTCGAGATTTTCCGTCTGGAAGGTCCGCGAATTGCCACACTGTTCAAGGAGATCACGGCCCGCGGTGATGTTGGCGTCGATGAGTAGATTTGCGGTCATGGTGTCGCCGCGCTCGCCCATGCTCGTGTTCGAGCGATGTGGCCCACTTTAGGGCCTTGAGGAGCGCGCTCGCACCCTACACTATCAAAACTGGGGACAGGTATGTCTTTTGTGGACACCATAGTCGGTTCCAACGCCGCGGCGAAAGCGTCTCGTGCTTCAGGAACTGGCAGAATCGGCGCACCGAGGCCCGTAGGCCCGCGGGTGTCGGACTCTGTGGTCATGCGGGACACGGTGACACTGTCGCCGGAGGCCCGCGCCTTGTCGACCCCGCCAACGACGCCCGCGTCACCCCCTCCCATTCAGGTGCAGGTGACGCAGCGTGGGGTGTCCTCCCCCGCAGTCCCAGTTGCGACGGATGCAGCCGCACGTGCGAGGGACCAAGCGATCGAACGGAGGCCCGACGCGGCGGCACCCAAGACGCTCTCGGCAGCGGGTGAAGGTGAAGGGGGACGAGTTGTCGTTCGCGAGGGGGACGAGCAGTCGGGACGAGACGTCACGAAACGGCGCGACGAGGACCGCGCGCGCTCGACGGCCAACGGATCCGAGCGCGTCAACGCCCAAGTGCAGCGCATGCGCGTCCAAGAGCGCGAGGTTCGCCGTACCCAGGTGATGAAGGCGGCCGTGGGAGGAGCGTTCGCCGGAGATTCCACCTACCAGTTTGCGTTGGGCCCCGACGGTCGTCGCTACATTGTCGGGGGGGATGTCTCCCTTGATGTGTCGCCCGTCGAGAACAACCCGCGGGCAACAATTTCAAAGATGCAGCGCGTGCGCGCGGCGGCTGGAGTCAGCGTCCAACGAACCCAAAACGATCGTGTGGCGACCTTCATGTCGGTGCGCACTGAGGGCTCGGCTCGCAGCCAGCTCGCGAAGATGGCCGATTTGCGCGGTGGGCAAAGCTCGCGGGTGGGCGTATCGGTCGACGTGTCGGCCTAGTGCAGGCGCGGGGAGTCGGTGTGGTCTTCGATGGCCATGGGCGTCGTGTTGACAAGAAACAGCGCGTGCACTAGCAAGGCTGCGTGGGCAGGAGACGCGCAAAGGATATCGAGCCGTTCGAGGTTGACATTGAGCGGCTTGGTCGCGATGGACTCGGGGTCGCGACGCACGGCGCCAAGAGTGTCCGCGTACAAGGTGGATTGGCAGGCGAGCGCCTCGTGGCGCGCCCGCTCCGGTCCCGCAGAGGCGTGATGCTGGCCAACGCCGAAGAGGTGCTAGAGCCGGCAAAGGAGCGGGTGGAGGCCCCCTGCGTGCACCACCGAGTGTGTGGCGGATGCGTCCTGCAAGAGATGGATCCAGACGCACAAATTGCCCACAAGCGCGGGGCACTCAGCGCGGACTTTGAGGCTGCGGGCGTCGCTCCAACCCGTTGGCTCCCGGATCGTCGTGGGGCCTCCACGGGCTACCGCCGTCGCGCGCGGCTCGGGGTGCGGTACGTGCGTTCCAAGGACGAGGTGCTGGTCGGCTTTCGTGAGCGCATTGATCGTCGATTCGTCGCTCGTATGAACAGCTGCGCGGTGCTGCGTCCGCCCGCGGGGGATTTGATCGAGCCGCTCGCGAGCTTGATCCAAGGGCTCAGCATCCGCGCGAACGTCCCCCAAGTGGAGGTGGCTGTGGGCGACGACGCGTGCGTGTTGGTGTTTCGGGTGCTTGAGCCGCCGACGGACGAGGACCTCGCGGCGTTGAGGGCGTTTGGACGTGCCCATGAGGTGCACGTTTACGTGCAGCCCGGGGGGCTCGACACCATCCGGCCGCTTCCTGGGGAAGCCCCTGCGGCGCTGTCTTATGCAGCTGCGGGTCTGGAGTTTGAGTTCACGCCCACGAGTTTTGTTCAGGTGAACGGCGAGATGAATGAGGTGCTCGTGGCCGAGGCGCTCGCGCATCTTCAGTTGACCGAGGGCATGCGGGTGCTTGATTTGTTCTGCGGGCTTGGAAATTTTACCCTCCCGATCGCGGCGAAGGGCGCTCGCGCGCTTGGGATCGAGGGAGAGGCGAGCCTGGTCG
>JBDQGY010000032.1:0-24358 GCA_040265175.1 Nannocystaceae bacterium | reverse complement strand
CGACGGTGACGGCGACGGTGACGGCGACGGCGACGGTGACGGTGACGGCGACCAATCTGACATCCGAGTGGTCATCACCGCCGACAACGCGTATGGCTTCGGATGGGGCACCACAGATGAGCTGTTTACCTATTACGGAGGGCTTGAGGCGTCGCTTGCAGGAGAGATCTTTAACTGCGGTAGCGGTCCTGAAACCTATGTGATCGATCCGTCCGAAGCAGATCAGGCGCAAGCCCTGTACATCGTCGCCTGGGCCGACAGTTCGGTCACGCAAGGGGTCCTCGGGCAGTTCCAGCGCTCCGATGGCGGCGGCACCTTTGGACCGGTTGTCTACACCGGAGATCCCGGATGGCAGGTGTGTGCGACCGGGATGAACTTTAATCCTGGCTCCGGCGGCCCCTCCGAGCCGCTCATCGACCAGATGATCGGTGCGTGCAACTCTGGGGGTCTCGATCCCGCGACCACAAGCGGCGGCTGGGTCGACCAGACCGGCACGATGCTCGGTGCGCTCGCGGTCGGTGAAGACAATTCAACACCGTACAGCGGGGGACCTCAGGCAGGTAACGAATTCCCGCTCGTCTGCCAAACCGTGATGGACGCCGAAGCGACCTGGATGTGGTTTGACTGGGATATCAATGACTCGTCGAGCCCCTTCTTGTGGCCCGGCGGGACCAACCCCGACCATCAGTTCCTTCTCTTTCGGTTGCCGGCGAGCTTGATCCCCCAATGAACAAACCAGAGACTCCGTCCCCAACAACGGCGAAGTCTCCGTGCTGTGACCCTACCCTTGAAGCTACGGCGCAGCCACATGAAGGCACCTCAACGCCCCGTCCATGCCCGGAATGTGACGTACTCGGCCGGACGACGCCCCTCGTCACGATCGCGTCGATGCGACGCTCCATGCGTCCCATCCCCGCAGATCGGGTACGTTCCGCGGAGGCGCCGTGGAGAACGTGCCTGTCCTCGGCGTGTCCCGTCGCCTACTACGGCGCGAGCGCCACGATCTCCGTGACCGAGGTGTCTGCGACGGTGCACCACAAAGCACGATCCCCCGACCCGCTCATTTGCTTCTGTTTCGAGTATCGCATCTCGGATCTCGAGCACCCCAAACGCGCACCCGATTCCGTCAATCCCGTCGTCCTTGAGATCCAATCTCGGTGCCGCGAAGGCTTGGGCGACTGCAAAAACAAAAATCCGGAGGGCCGATGCTGCCTTCAAAACATCGCGCAGCTCCTCAAACGGGAGACCTCCACCTCGCACGCTCGGGACCCATCCTTCGGCGGCGGGGCGCGCTAGGGGCGTCCACCTCACACCTGTGTCTGAGCGCTCTCATGGGTGCGCGCTACGGGCGCCCCCGACCATCATCCAACGCACGGAGCTTTCGGCGCAGTTCTCCAGCCTTGCCCAGCCCTCGCCGGTACCCCACCGCCGCCTGGGACCATCCGCCGTAAATGGCGTTGGGAATCATAAACCAGTCGGTCCCCCAATGCACCGTAAAGCGATCAACCGCGTCACGACGGCCTGCGTTGTCCAGGCGCGTGTACTCGTCGCCGATGAAGTCTCCGAGATTGTCCCCGAGCAGCATCACGACCCGATATTGCTCAGCCACATGGAGTCTCCGGCTGGTCTTGTCTGAGCCCCAGTCCTCACGCTCATTTTTGGTGAGGACGACATCGAGACCTGCGGCCATCGGGAAGCCCCGCGCTGCGAGATTTCTCGCCGTCGCATCGTCCACGCTCACATCGCGGTTCGTCACGTAGAACATTGTGACCCCCCTGGCCGCCGCAGCCTGCGCGAACTCAACAGCCCCGGGCAGGGGCTCGGCGCTCGCCTCTTCACACCACTCCGCCCACCCTACGGGATACGCGGTCCCATCCCGCATCGCTCTGACCTGCCACGGTGAGTTGTCAAGCATCGTCTCGTCTACATCCACGATGATCGCAGGTGGCTTGTCTGCCCCAGTGGTCACCGCCTCGAGCGCCGACGCGTCGGGATCAAGAAGCTGCGCCTCAAGCCTCGACTCCGCTGCGGCAAAGATGTGCAGTACCACCGCTCGATACTCCGCAGAGAGTTGATGAAACAACGTGGCGTTGAGTTCCTCGGGGCCCTTGGGGGGTGTTGCCTGGCCCGCACACCCCATCAAGACGATCGAGAACGCCATCGAGGCGATGCCTCCACGCCAGCGGATGGAGCGGGACGAAAGGAGAGAAGAAGAGCGTGGAGTAGCTGTCATCGTGTGTTCCTCTGGCGTCGCCGTTCGCGAGCACACACCGGGGACATACCGGTGAAAATCAACCCAAGCATAGACCCTACATTGGATGATTGCATCGCTGTTTTGGCGCCGAGTACCTCGCGAGCACCCGTGATCACGGCACGACAAGCACGGTGCAATCGTGAGCCTGCGCATGCCCTCAGGTTCTAGTGTTGGAGGGCCTAAGAACCTGATACCGTCTCCCTCATGCGCATCTCACTGTTGAGCAGTTTCATT
Organism: Nannocystaceae bacterium; assembly: GCA_040265175.1. Lineage (GTDB taxonomy): Bacteria > Myxococcota_A > Polyangia > Nannocystales > Nannocystaceae > JAAZXR01. Next base: position 21,870 of record JBDQGY010000032.1, on the reverse strand, counting down.
GCCCTCGCGTTGCCCCTCACAGTCACCGGCTGCGGACCCAAGACCGAGACGTCGATCCCCGCCCCTGCGGCCGACGACGAGGCGCTCGACGCGCCCTCTCCCGCGCCAGAGGCCTTCACCGTGACCTCCGCGACGTGGAGCGAAGGCGCAGCGATACCTGGGGCAAACGCATTTTGCATTCCCGCCGAAGAGGGACACGTAGGCTTGGGCACCAATATCAACCCCGAGCTTCGCTGGGCAGGCGCCCCCGACGCCACCAAGTCCTTCGCGATCGTGATGCACGATCCCGACGTCCCCTCGGCCCTCGACGACGTGAATCAAGAGGGAAAAACCGTCGCAGAGGATCTCCCGCGCATCACCTTTGTCCACTGGATCCTGGTGGACGTCCCCGCCTCGACGACCGCCATTGCGGCGGGCGCTGATTCCGACGCCATTACGCCGAAGGGCAAGCCTCCTGGTCCGACGGAGCTGGGCACTCGAGGCGTCAACGACTACACAAAGTGGTTCGCAGCCGACGAGAATATGGCCGGGAGCTACGGCGGATACGATGGACCATGCCCCCCATGGAATGACGAGCGCGTCCATCACTATGTCACGACGGTCTACGCGCTCGATGTGGAGAGGCTTGAGGTGGGGGAAAACTTCACCCTCGATGCCGCCCAGGCGGCCATGGAAGGTCACGTGCTCGCACAAGCCTCCATCACCGGCCTGTACTCTCTCAATCCAAATGTCACCCTGCCTTCAGCTCCCTAGAGCCGGCCGACTCGGGCCTCATTGAGAGCGGCTCCCTCGTGCGGACACCCCTGACGTCGCCTTGGCGCCGACGGGGTTGTCCCCTGGAGACGCATGTTGACACGCGGGGCGAGGCCTCGGAAACTTCCCCCATGCCGGTCATCGACGGCGATCATCTTGAGCAGTTGAAGCTTCATCGACGTCCGCGCGGACAGATCCTCTTCGCGAACCTCGTGCTGTCGCCGGACTATCGCTTCCCTCGCCGCACGTCCATCACGATCGAAGGCATCGAGAACCTCCCGAAGGAGGGCGGAGCGATCTTGGCGATGAACCACACCGATCGCTTCAACTACTGGCCATTCCAATACAAAATGTACCGCCATGGACTCCCGTTTACGGCGACATGGGTGAAAGGCAAGTATTACGAGAATGCGTTCATGACCTGGTTTTTGAACCAGACGAACAATATCCCACTCCCCTCGCGAGGCTACCTCCTCACGACTTCGTTTCGCGAACACGCGGGGCGTGTGCCCACCGGAGAGGAGTATCGCTATCTGCGTGACCTCACCAACGGCGCCGACATCACGGGCCGAAGCTGCTCGGACGCCATCTCGTCCTTGCTTGGGGACTCTCCCGAAAAATTCGCCGTCGAATTCGAGGGTCGCTTCGAGGCGCTAATGCGAAGAGTCATGGCGCTCAACTCGCGCGCCGTTCATGAGCTCGGCTTGAACCTATTGGTCTTCCCCGAGGGGACCCGGTCCCTCACTCTCAAACCCGGCCACACGGGCCTGGTCGAGGTGAGTCAGTTCCTCGGGCTTCCCATCATCCCCGTGGGATGCAACGGGAGCAACCACCTCTACCCCGGAAACAGCCCCCTCTCCAAGGGCGGCGATGTCGTCTACCGAGTTGGATCCGCATTGTCCGTGGACGGACCCGAACTCTCTCCACACCGGATCATGGAGGACGCGGTGCCGTTCTCCCGCAGGATCAAACAAGCCCACGGAGACAAACTCGAAGCGATGACAAAAATCGTGATGGGCCGCATCGCAGCACTTCTCGACCCCCAGTATCAATCATCCACGGGGGACGACGAGGACGGGGGAGCTGGCTCCGCTCGCTTCGTTTGATGGAGGAAGTGGGCTCTCCCTCGCCGGCGCACCACGGGATGTTCTACGCGTAGATTCGCGAGCGCCGCTCCGTTCACCCGCTCCAGCAGAGACTCGACCTGCGTGGACTCGCACACCCACGGCTGTTGGTACACCTCCAATACCCGTTGAATCTTCCACTGAGACTCCGTGGCAATCTTTCGGCGGGTCTTCACGCCACCAAGGGTGCATGGCGCCCAACCGAGACCGCGCGGCAGTGGCATCCCCGGGGACTTCAACGTGAACCTCGCCACGGCGTCTACCACCTCGTTTGCGAAGGGCCACTGCTCTGAAAAAATACTCGCGAGGAGTGGTTCGAGCGTCCGCGGCACTGCGCCATCTTCCAAAAATCTACCCGGAGAAGACGGGGGAACGGAGAGCCGCTCCATCCACCGTTTCACGTGCTCGTGTCCATCAAATCGATACCGGGAACCTGGATCACGATAGATGTGGGCGTACAACGGTCCGCAGAGCGCAAAATCCCCGGTGCACGGGGTGTCTCCGAGCAAGAACTGCGTCGCCTCAAAATGCGTGTTCAACACGCTCAAGAGCCCGTCGATGCGGCGCTCCACCCCGGGGATGCTCTCTTGTGTGATCCCAAGCACCTCGCGGTACGAGGCCATCTTCTCCGAGATCGGTCGCATCACGCGCCTCGCCAACGCCGACGGCACCCACGGCAGCCCGGTCGCCGCGAACTCCGCCTCGGCGAAGGCGCGATTTTCGGGCGTGTTCCATCGAGTGTGCATGATCAAGATGGGCATCCACTCGTCCGCATAATATTCAAACAGCGTGCTCACCAGCCGCTGCTGTGGCGACGATGGGAACGCCACATCGTGAGGGAGCTGCGACGCGAAGTAGTCGATAATCTCGCTCGAGTCTTGGATCCATCGCCCGCGAGAGATCTCTAAGGTTGGCATGATCGGTCGCCCGACAGCCTTCGTGATCTTTCGGCGGAGCAGCCACGCGGTGGGCGCGATCAACTTGTGTGGAAGCCGATGAAACCGAGCGTACCGGGCCACCTTCTCGGTGTAGGGCGACGAAGGCCAACCGTAGATTGTCGGACGATGGGGACGCGCCACCACATCCCAACCCTATCACGAGCTGGAACAAGTCACGGCGAGCCCTGGATGCCACAGAGCATGAAGCCCAACAGCGGCGTACACTTCTCGGTGCAGGGCGAGTAGGTCGCTTTGTGGGTTCGGGTTTTGGCGCGATTGCTCGCCCCCCAATAAAATTCCACGAGGGCTGTCGGCACGATGCCTCGACGCGCAGCCTCGTTGAGCAGCTTAGGCGCGCAGCAGTCTCCCATCCCCGACGAGACCCTCGTCTCCCCATCGAGCACCTGCGGCCACCTGCCTCGACGCCCCGCGAAGTTATGAAACAAATACAGCCCGTGATACCGCTCCATGAGTTTGCGGGACAGCGCCGCGCGTTGCCGCGCCAAGACGGAGCGTTCCGCGTCCTGCTCGCACGCCTCAATCTTCGCGGTCACCCCCCTGATCTCTGGGTCATAGGTCGCCTCCAACGAGAGCCAGGCGCCCACGTCAAACAGCGGTGGACACCACCCCGGGATGCTCCACGCGCCGCCCACCTGCCCCGAGAAGGCGCGGAGGACGACCACTGAACCGCCGGCGTCACGACCGACCAAGACGCCAAACATCTTGCCCCCGCGAGGTTCGTGCAGCACGTTCGCGTCGACGATGGCGCGGCCTCGTTCATCGGTCGCTCCGGATTCGGCGAGGCGTCCCGTCATCAGTTCTTGTTGCAACGCCACCATCGCGCGCAAGGCTCCATCGCGCGGCAAGACGTGGACGCGATCGCAGCGACGGCATCGACCCCGCGTCTCCCCCTCGCTGTGTTCGAACCCCTTCATCTCCAGCCCCATTAGTAACAAACAGCCGCCCCCTCCGACCATCCCCTGGTACCATCGCCACCCTCAACGAGGAACACATCATGCTCGATCTCATCATTAAAGGTGGAACTATTCATGACGGAACTGGCGCCACCGGGTACGCCGGAGATGTGGGAGTCGTCAACGGAGCCATCGTCTCCGTCGGTACGGTGACTGATTCCGCGACGCGGACCATCGACGCTACTGGCGCCATCGTGACCCCAGGCTTTGTTGATCTCCACACACACTACGACGGCCAGGTCACGTGGGACGACGTCCTCGCACCATCCGTCTACCACGGCGTGACGACCGCCCTCATGGGTAACTGCGGCGTGGGGTTTGCCCCGGTGCGGTCCACGGACCACCAGGTCCTGATCGACTTGATGGAGGGCGTAGAGGATATTCCTGGTACCGCCCTCGCGGAGGGGCTCACTTGGGAGTGGGAGAGCTTTACAGAGTACATGGACGCGGTAGCACGCGTCCCTCGCACCATGGACGTCGCGCTCCAAGTGCCCCACGACGCGCTGCGGGTCTACACCATGGGTGCGCGCGCGGTCGCAGAGGAGGCCGCCGCGGACGAGGACATCGAGGCGATGCGCGCGTCCCTTCGACAGGCCCTTGCCGCCGGTGCGTTTGGGTTTTCAACGGGGAGGACCGACAACCACCGCAACGCGGCGGGGCTCGCCACCCCGTCCTCAGAGGCCACCGCGAAGGAGCTCTGCGGGATCGCCTCCGTCCTCAATGAGTTCACCCACGGCGCCATTCAAGCGGTGAGTGACTTCGACATCATTGATGGCCCCACCAGCTTCGACGCCGAATTCGACCTCATCCGACGGGTGCGCGCGGCCATCCCAAACCATCCCATGAGCGTCTCTTTGCTGCAGCGAGTGCGGGACACGGAGCAGTGGAGACGGATCCTCGATGAGGTGACCAAGCTCGCCGACGACGACGTGGCGCTCCACGTGCAGGTTGCGGCGCGAGGAATCGGCGTGATGATCGGGCTCAACGCGACGTTTCATCCCTTCATCGGTCATCCCAGCTTTCGTGAAATTGCCCACCTCCCCCTCCCGGAGCAGGTCGCCCACATGCGCGCTCCGGAGTTCAAGGCGAAGATCTTGGGGGAGACGCCCGTGCGAGTCTCTGGGGACGGCAGCTCGATTCCCCCGCTTGTGGACTACTTCCTCGCGAACCCTGAGGAGGTTGGTCGCGGACTGTTCGCCATGGATGAGCGCTTTGACTACGAGCCGGATCCGAGGAATTCCCTGCTCGCGCGGGCGCACCGCGAACAACGCGGGCTGCTCGATGTGATCTACGACGAGCTCCTCGCTGACGACGGCAACGCCCTGCTCTACTTCCCAGTCTATAACTATGCCCTCGGCAACCTCGACGCGGTCCACGAGATGCTCCGACACCCCATGGCGCTGAGCGGATTGTCGGATGGGGGCGCGCATGTCGGGACCATCTGCGACGCGAGCTTCCCCACCTTCATGCTCTCCCATTGGGCCCGAGACCGCGCGGCCAAGCGGCAGCGCGTGGGATTCTCTGTGCCCGAGGTGGTCCACATGCTCACACAAAAGAACGCGCGGTTCATGGGACTCCACGACCGGGGTGTAATTCGAGAGGGCCTGCGGGCGGACCTCAACATCATCGACATGGAGCGGCTCACCCTCCATCGCCCGAGGATCGAGGCGGACCTCCCCGCCGGTGGCAAACGCCTCTTGCAAGATGCCACAGGATATCTCGCGACGATCTGTGGCGGTCAGGTCATCACGGAGCGTGGCCAACTCACCAGTGCGCGTCCCGGCGCCCTGGTGCGCGCCGGCTAGATCAGCCCGCGACCTCGGCGGGCTCCTCGTCGCGGGTGACGCGTTCCTCGCGGGCGTTCAAGACGAGCCCGAGCGCGGCCCCGGCGAGGGCTAGCGCCCACATACTGACGCTGCCCGTTAACAGCGAGAGCCGTCGCATCTCGAAGATGTAGCTCCATGTGCCGATGACCGATGCCAGCGCCACCAGAGGGAGCAGCATCCACATCCGACGTACGCGCGGTCCATCCACACGTTCCATCAATCGTCCGAGGTCGAACGCGAGGACCGGTAAGAGCGGCAGGAGGTAGCGATGATCGTGGAACGCCCCCCCCATCGGTGTGCGGTGGCTCGCCAACGCGATCACCCACAGACACCACCCACCCCGCTCCAGCCAATGGGCCCAGCGAGACGAGGAGGATCCCTCCGACCAAAAAAACGCGACGATCCCCAAAAACCACAGCGGGCTCAAGCGGCCCATTCCTCCCTCTGCAAAACCGAAGAGGCTCATAAATCCATCGATGGTGTCTCCGCTGAACGTGGTCGCCCGGGATTTCGCGAACTCGAAATTCGTATGAAAGTCATAGCCGATCGCCCACGGCGCACCGAACGCTGCCGTGTGATACAGCGCCGCCCCCCCACCAAAGATGAGCGCCCCCGCGAGGAACGGGACGACGAGCTCCCTACGCATCCGCGCAATTGTTAGGCCTGCGACCGGGACGAGCAGCAGGTAGTCAGTGGCGACCGCCAAGCCCGCGGCCAGACCAAAGAGCGCGCCTGCGCTCCTCCCCGCGCGCCCCCTCACAGCTGCGGATGACTCCACCCGCTGCGCGCTCCAGTACAGCAGACTCACAGCGAAGGCCGCCGGTACGTGGCTAAATAACGTGATCGCGTAGGGCCCGAGCAGTGAAGCGAGCGCCAGCGCCGCCACGCAAAATCCCACCGTGCGCTCTTTCCCCCCTGCCGCCCTCAGACGCAGGCCCACCAAGATCAACGTCAGCAACCCGAGCACCCCCACGTGCAACGTCGCGAAGATGGCGCTGCCCTGCAGCTGGACCAGCGGTCGCGCGCGCGGTGCTCGGACGCGGTAGGTGTGGGCGAAATCAGGGCCCGCCGGTACTTGCAGTACCCTCCGCGATTGTTGCGCCCACGCCGCCAGCTCGTCATCGAACTGCGCGCCGATCCACACCGCGGGAATCGCCAGCATGGCAGTCCCGGGGGGTCGGTCCGAGTACAGCACCCCCTCGCGACGCGCGAGGTCCACCCGCAGCGTCATCGGCGCTTCGTCTGCCAGGGCCGCCTCGTGTCGCAGCGCCAAGGAGCGAGTCAACGCCAGGTGAGAGCCGTCATTGGAGGAGAGCAGCCCCACCGCGCACGAACCCCAAACCCAGCCAATCAGCGCGAGGAGGAGGGGGTACACCAACCTCGTCACGAGGCGCCGGGGGTCCCGCGCATCCTTGGACTGCCGATCATTGCCGGGAAGAGCCATCACCCGACACTCTAGCGCCTCGTGTGATGGACCCCAACAAAGATCGAATCCCCTGGGAAGACGGGGTTCTTGCGATCCTCGCTCGTCGCAGTTTTTTGCCAACTTGTCGCCCTTCGCCGCGATCTGAACTACGATCTTCGTATGAAATGGCGTGTCGGCTCGGTCTTCGTGTGCTCGGTTCTGTTGATTCCGGCGTCCGTGTTAATAACAGGATGCGAGGAAAGCGAGGAAGATCCCGCGTACGCACCCCCTGGATCCGGCTCGAGCGGGATCACTTGGAGCGGTGGCGCCCAAACCACCGACGCATCGAGTTCTGCGACAGTCACGGGCAGCGGTGACGGTGACGGTGACGGCGACGGCGACGGCGACGGCGACGGCGACGGCGACGGCGACGGTGACGGTGACGGCGACGGTGACGGTGACGGCGCACCGATCATTGATGACGGCGTCTCAGGGCTTCAATGGTTTCAGTCCGACACAGTCTTAAGCCACGCGGACGCAGTGTCCTTATGCGCAGAATCCAACCATGGAGGGTTCGACGACTGGACGCTTCCGACCATCGATCAACATCGAACGGCGATCGTGGATTGCCCCGACCTCTCCGCCGGAGGCCCGTGCTTGCTCTCGGATCCAGGATGTCTCGACCTCGCCTGTGCGGACCCAACGCTGACATGCATTGGCTGCATCGACGCCACCGCCTCTTGTTTTTTCGACACCGCCCTCTGGCAACAGGACTGCTCTGGCATCGTGAACTTCTGGTCAAACTCCCCATGCATCGACTGCGGCGGGGAGTCCTACTGGTACATGGATTTCGCCACGCCATACCCGCTCTTCGCCACCACGGAAGAACTCGGGGTCCGCTGCGTGCGGACGCTCTAACAGCGGCGACGGCCACGAGCATCCGCCGATCGCGGCGGCGCGCTTCGTCATGATGCCTCTCGCGCTACGCGTACTTGCGGGCGACCTGATCATAGGGCGCTTGTTTCAAGATCATTCGAGCTACCGAGCGCGCGCGGCTCGGGTTCCCCTGGCGCGAATGGAGCCACATGCCTTGACGAAGGGCTCTCAGACCATCTTCGGTGCGTCGCGCTCCGAGCAAGGAGTGCCCCAACGCCACGTAATGAGCGGGCGCCTCCGTCATCGCCGCGAGCTCACGCAGTGCGATGCTCGCCTTTCGTGGTCGACCGCTGCGAAGCAGCCGAGTCGCGCGTCGACGCAGCACGTCACCGCGCGGCACAGTCGCGAGGATCTCGCGCTGCGGGCGCGTCGTACGGTGTCGTCGTTTGGCCACGTACCGAACAGTTGCAAGGGACGGGCCGAATCCCAAAATTTTCGAATTTTGTAGGACTTTAAGGGCCAAACCCCGCAATTTTGCCGACCTTGGGCCCGCGAAGCGTCATGGGACACGACATTGATGTCTGGCGAGCCACACCACATGGCATAGCGCACCGACCGCCGCTCCCCCACAACAGCGACCAAACACCCGCCTCACACCGACAATTCCTACCTCTGCCCACGTCTTGGAGTTGGCGCTACTCTCCCCTTCTCATGTTTGAGTGCATCACGTCTCGCGCTTCGTTTTTGATCCCCTGCCTCAGCCTGGTCACTGCAACCACCGCATGTGCCACACCGGGGCAACACCTCGGCGACCCCATGTCGCCTCCCCTCGCGATGCAGACCGCGCTGCTGCCGGCTGCTGCGGCAGCGCCGACGAAGTCTGACGCCGACGGTGAGGAGGAGTCCACCGCGTGGGACGTCGCCAACCCCGACTTGCCGCTTGAGAGCTTCGACCTCGACGTGAAGGAGGGCACATGGATCAGCGTTGATGTTCATCCAAACGGAGAAGAACTCGTCTTCGATCTCTTGGGAGACATCTTCGTGATGCCCATCCAAGGCGGAGAGGCCAAGCCCATCTCGGAAGGTCTCGCCTGGGACATGCAGCCCCGCTTCAGCCCCGACGGACGAAGCATCGTCTTCACCAGCGATCGCGGCGGCGGTGACAATATATGGGTCATGAACCGCGACGGCAGCGAGCCCCGCCCCGTGACAGAAGAGAAGTTTCGTCTGTTAAATTCCCCCGCCTGGTCTCCCGACGGTCAATACATCGTCGCGAGAAAGCACTACACAAAGTCTCGGAGTCTCGGCGCGGGAGAGCTGTGGCTGTACCATCACTCAGGCGGCGCGGGGGTGCAGCTCACCAAGCGACCAAACCAGCAAAAAGATCTTGGAGAGCCGGCGTTCTCCCCAGACGGCCGCTACCTGTACTACTCGCAGGACACCACGGACGGCGACTACTTCGAATATAACAAGGATCCTCACAGCCAGATTTACGTGATCAAGCGGATCGATCTTCACACCCAACGCACCAAAGTGCTCGTCCGAGGTTCCGGCGGCGCCATCCGGCCTACCCCCTCCCCTGACGGAACAACCCTCGCCTACATCCGGCGCGTGGGACTCAAGTCGGTGCTGATGTTGATGGATCTTGAGTCCGGCAAGCAACGCACGCTCTACGACGGTCTCGATCGCGACATGCAGGAAACGTGGGCGATCCACGGGGTCTACCCCACCATCGACTGGACACCAGACGGCGCCTCGCTCGTGGTGTGGGCCAAGGGAGGCCTGCACAAGATCTCGGTGGAGGATGGCGTCTCAAGTCCAATCCCCTTCCACGTGAACCAGCGCCGACAATTCGCCACCGCTGTTCGCTTCGCGGTCGACGTTCACCCCGAGTCCTTCGACGTCAAGATGCTGCGGCAGCTGGCGGTCTCCGCAGATCGAGGCACCGCCGCCTACCAAGCCCTCGGCAAGGTCTACCTGCGACCGATCCCCGAGGGTCAGGCGCAGCGGCTCTCCGACGCTGAAGATCGCAACGAGCACGATCCATCTTTTAGCCCCGACGGCGGTGAGGTTGTGTTTGGCACCTGGGATGATGAACGACTCGGTGAGATCCGGATCCGAACTCTGAAGCGAGGCACCGAGCGCGTGCTTACCTCCTCACCGGGCCACTACGTAGACCCCGTGTTCAGCCCGAACGGCGACGCGGTGGTGTATCGAAGAGTCTCGGGCGGAGGCACACGCTCTCGGCTGTGGTCCGATGAGCTCGGCATCTACGTCGTCGGTACAGACGGCAAGGACCGACGACGCCTCACACGTGCCGGCGCTCAGCCGCACTTTGGTGCGGACCCGGAGCGCCTGTTCTTCGTGACCCAGAGCTACAAAAACGGAGAGCCCTCCACCACGCTCAAGAGCATCGATCTCGACGGCACTCAGGAGCGGGCCCACCTCTCGAGCACGTGGGCCTCTGACTTTCGGGTCAGCCCCGATGGCCGCTGGGTCGCGTTTCGAGAGCGTTTTCACGTCTACATCATGCCCATGCCCGCCACTGGCCGTGTCACTAAGATCTCTGCGGATACAAAGGCCCTCCCCATCGCGCGTGTCACCGCCAACGCGGGCCGCGATCTCACCTGGAGCGCAGACTCGACCGCGCTCCAATGGATGCTCGGGCCCGAGCTGTACACTCAAACGCTGACCGACAGCTTCGCCTTCCTCATGGACGCGAAGCCAGGAGAGACCCGTGAGGTCCCGGCGCCACAAGAACGGGGCCTCAACATTGGCTTTTCTGTGGACGCCGACATGCCAGAGGGGATGATCGCGATCGTGGGTGGCAAGGTGATCAGCATGAAGGGGGACGAGGTCATCGAGGACGGTGTCGTCCTCATCGAAGGCAACCGGATCGTGAAAGTCGGCCCGCGCGCGGAGGTAACAATCCCCGCGGAGGCCGAGGTCATCGACGCCGCCGGTCACAGTGTGATCCCGGGGCTCGTCGATGTCCACGCCCATGGGTCTCAAGGCGGGGACGGCATCATGCCGCAGCAAAATTGGCTGCACCCGGCGACCTTGGCCTACGGCGTGACGACGATCCACGACCCGTCCAACGACACGGAGACGATCTTCGCCGCCGCTGAACTCGCCCGCACCGGCGAAATCGTCGCCCCCAGAATCTTCTCTACGGGGACCATTCTTTATGGCGCAAAAACAGCCTTCACCGCGGTGGTGAACTCCCTCGAAGACGCGCGAACGCATATCAAGAGGATGAAGGCGGAGGGCGCCATCAGCGTGAAGAGCTACAACCAGCCTCGACGAGATCAGCGCCAGCAGGTGCTGGTCGCGGCACGGGAAGAGGGCATCATGGTGGTCCCGGAGGGAGGCTCACTGTTCATGCACAACATGACGCAGGTGGTCGATGGACACACGGGTGTCGAGCATGCGCTCCCCGTAGCGAAGATCTACGACGACGTGGTGCAGCTGTGGTCCTCCACAAAGGTCGGCTACACCCCCACCCTGGTGGTCGGATACGGCGGGCTCTCTGGCGAAATCTACTGGTATCAAGAAGACGATGTGTTCAACGACACGAAGCTCAACACCTTCGTTCCACGGGGCCGCTACGAGCCTCGCGCCCGCCGGCGGGTCATGGCGAGCGACGGTGACTGGAACCACATCTCCATCGCCGAGGGCTGCAAGCAGCTTTTTGATGCGGGCGTGGGAGTGAACCTCGGCGCCCACGGTCAACGCGAAGGTCTCGCCGCGCACTGGGAGCTTTGGATGTTCGAACAAGGCGGGATGAGCCCCCACGAGGCGCTGCGCTCCGCGACCTTGTCGGGTGCGCAGTACCTGGGCATGGACGGCGATATCGGCTCTCTCGAAGCGGGAAAGCTCGCCGATGTGGCCATCATTCGCGGCGACGTCCTCGGGGATCTTCGAACGACCAAGAATGTTCACTGGACGGTGATCAACGGTCGGGTCTTTGATGCCGACAGCATGAACCAGGTGCTGCCGGAGTCCGTCGAGCGCGCGCCGTTGTATTTTGAGATCGATGGCGTCGATGGGACCGCGCTCGGCGGCGAATCGCTCGGCGCTCATGACGACTAATGCCGCGCCAGCCTCCGGAGCGGTGACGCCCTCCCCCTCGCCCCTAGCGGCGCCGCATCTCTTGTTTGTCGAGCGGCGGCGGGAGGTCATTCCAAAATGTGAACACGTTCCCAACGAGCGCGAAGTCGTGTCGATTTTGGTGCCGGTGCAGCGGGTTAAAGGACATCAAGATCACACGACCGTCGCCCACCGGCACGTCGAGGACCGCCGGCGCTCTGCTCAAGAGCGCAGGTTTCTTGACCAGCCCAGAACGCACCAACGGCGGCTTGAGGGTCTCTCCGTCTCCACGGGCGGCCTTTGTATTCCGCGCTCCGTTGTCGTCCGCCGTCGACGCCGCACCTCCCTGGACCCGGTCTGCTTCGATGTGCGCCTTTTTGTCCGCCTCCCGATCCGCCTCAACCCAGGTCTTTGTGCCGTACTGAAAGACGGTCATGCCCCGGTCGAACTCGCGCACGTCGTAGATGGGAAAATTCCCCCGGAACACATAGGAGGTCTCATCGTAGCCAAACGCCAGCGGATGCTCCGGGCGGACCGCGCGCACCGTAATATGAGAACCGGGATTCGGCGCCGACTTGACCGACACCCCTCGCGCCATCCCCCCTTCAGCGGCCAGCTTACCCGCGCTCCCGAGCGCGAGCAGCACGCCACCCGATCGCACAAAGCGCTCCAGCTCGGCGAGCCCCGCGAACCCCATGCCGCCGGTGATGTCTGGCGAGCTGTCGATGACACCGTGGGACGGGAACTCGGATGTCGTGGTGTAGGCCAGCGGGCTCCACTTGGTGTCGATGCCATGAACCATGTTGGCGAACGACATCCCACCTTGGCTGGGGATCAAAATCACGTCGAAGCGATCGCCTAAGTTGCCATCGCGGAGGTCGTCCTTGTCAATGAGGGTGAAGGGAACGCCCAGCGACTCCAGCGTAAAACGAGCCCAGCCCGAGTCTTGGGTATAGCGCCAGGTATGAAACAAACCCACGCGCGCCGGGGTCACGTCGATGGTCGCCGCCTCTCGCATCGCCGCCGTCGCGGAGCGGGCGCGAAGGTAGGTGCCGCCGATGCACTCCTCGAGGGCTTCCCGCGAGACCCCTTCGATCACGAGCGAGCCCGCAGGGGCGCCCTCTACCTCGCGCTCGATGCCGCTGATCGTCGCGCCGCGCAACCCGTAAACCAAGGTCATCAGGTCCGCTTGCCCCACGTGATCCACGACCCAAGGTCCCTCACCTTCTACGCTTCCGCGGGCCACGCTCTCACCGAGCAACTCACGCATCGGCAGGCGGAGCACCTCCGGGTCGTCGACCGGCCGCACCTCCGCCCCGAGCATCAGGTCTAGGCTCCACGCGACGTCATCATAGGGGGTGTGCGCCGCGTCCTTGGGGAACGCCTGCGCCTTGAGCAATGTCCGCGCGAAGTTACGATACGGCTGATCCATCCGGACCACGAAATCATCGGCCTCCACCGTCACCGATCCGAAGGTGCCCGCCTGCGTCGCGCGGTGAACCTCCACGCGATGATTCTCAAGCAAGCTCAGCAAGTGGGCGAGCGCGCCGCCGTCCCGCTGCTTCGCCGGGATGACAAAGGCGCGGACACCACGGGACTTGCCCGCCTCGATGGCGTTATTTCCCTTGGTCCAAAAGTTGAGCAGCAACTCTCGGCGATTTCGGGCCGCGTAGCGTAACGAGGACAACACCCCTGTCTGCATATAGTTGGTGTTGTTCCTCAGGCTCCAGCGTAGCTCTTTCGGCGGCGGCCACGCCCGGTACCAGGCGCGCGAGTTCACACGGACATCCGCGAAGCTTGAGCGGCGAAGATCGCGGTCAAAGGTTCCAGGGTTGGAGTTTCCAAAGGTCTCGTAAAACCGCCCCACCGCGTTGTGGTTGTTGGTGACCCACAACAGGTAGCCCGGGTACCAGCCCGTATAAAACCCCCAGGTCCAAACGCCGCGCAAGCCGAGCCGCGTCGCCTCGCTGACCTCATGGCTCGAGAACGCTTGCCACTCCGTGACGGTAATCGGATCGATGGCCTCGTTGTACGGCCCGGTGCCTGTCGAGACGTAGAGGAGCGGCACCGACTCGTGAAGATCCAGCGACACGATCGGGTGGAAGCGATGATAGAAATTGACGTAATTTTGGGTGAGCGCTTGGCTGAGTTGCAACCCGTCGCGGTTATTGTCGTGGGCGGTGTAGTCGCCCCAATAAGGCGCCATCCGGGGCGGAGAGTCGTCAAGATCCTCCACGTCCTGAAGATGCCGGCTCCACCAATCCACCATCCGAGCCCGCCCGTCCATCTCCAACACCGGTGAGATCATGACCACCACGTCATCAAGAATCTCGCGAATATGCTCTTGTTCGGAGACGGCGAGGCGATACGCCAGCTCCATGACCATCTCCGGTGGGCCGGTCTCTGGCGAGTGCAGGCCGGCGGTCATCCAGTACATCAGGGGGGTGTCGTCCGCGATCTTCTCAGCCTGCGCGCGCGAGGTCTCGCGGGGGTCCGCGAGCTCCGCATTAGCGGTGGCGATGGCGTCGAGGCGGCGAAGATGCTTCGGCGTGCCCACGGCGACCGCGATCATCTCCCGCCCACCGTGACTCTTCCCCATCTCGACTACCTCCACCTTGGCGGACTTCTTCGCGAGCAGTCGCATATACGCCACGATTTTCTCCGGTGGGGTCAGTCGGTCGGGCGTCCCGATGGCGTAGCCGAGGAAGTCGCGCGGTGAGGGGACCCGCCGTGACTCCGGCATATGATCCACCCACGCGTTGCGAAAGGCCGGGTCCGTCACCGCGCCGCGAATCTCCGCGGTCTCCTCTAGATCGAGGCGGTCCTTACCCCGTCGACGCTCTGTTCGGGCGCCATCCTCTGGGGCTGATGCCGCCGCCGGTGCCGCCAACAGCACCCCGGCCGCCGCGACGAGCGACGCCCACCATCGAGGGCGTGCAGACCTGCTTCGATACCGACGTTGGTCATGGCGCGCGCGCGGAGATCGACGGGGTGTCCCTACCATGCAGAGATGATCTCGACGCCGCCTGCGTTGGTCAAGTCCCGCGGGCGGCGCCTCGACTTACCATCGCGGCTAGGACACCGATGGCTCACGCCACCGCACACTCGCGCTCACCTGCCGTCGCTCACGAGCGAACTCGATCTGTGACTCCGCCTGTTGGCCGGACAGCTCAATCACGCCGATCAAGGCGCCTTGAATGGCGACATAGTGGATTGGATTCTCAAACAGATATTCAGGTACGTCGCACCACCTAAACTCCACCGCCTGCGCGCCGTCACGGCTCACAGTCGGTGAACCGTAGTCCTTGTAGGTGTTCTCCCACCCGCGCGGCACTTGCTTCGCAAAGCTCCACGGCGCCGCGAATCCAACCGTCGTCGCGAGTGTAATTAGAGGGCCGATCACCGAAGAGTGGCGCAACCGGTAGGTCACGAGATCGCGCCAGACATTGAGACCGTCGCGCTCACCGAGCTCATCGACGATAACCTCGATCAGACCACGGCTGAGGTCTGCCGAGATCCAGTCCACAGGGAGCGCCTCGCGAATCGCACAGAGGGTGTCGGAGGGCGCATCCACTTCGACCGTTCGGGCGAGCTCGGGCCGATACTCGTCGAGGAATGCCAAGGTCTCCTTGAGCGCGCGCGCGCGCACGCTCGGACGTTGTCCGGCTCCGTTCGGTCCCAACTGCGTAGGCTCGACCATGGCGCCTCCTCCGGGATTAACCATATCGAAGTCCTCGACGAGTCGATATGCGGAGATCTACTTGAAACTGAACATGCGATCAGTTATAAGGCTTGTGTTGAGTCGAAGCCCCCCCTACGTACCCTTGTGGGTCAAAAGCAGCGGCTCCTTTTTGGAGGGCGCGAGCCACCCAGAAGAACTCATTGAACGGGCAGCCGCCCTCGGTATCCCCGGACTTGCCCTCACTGATCGCGAGGGGCTCTATGCCGCGACACGTGCACATGTCGCGGTTCGCGATCTTCAGCGAAACTCTCGCGACCAAGACTCACCTGCTCCCCTCGCACCCAAGCTGCTCCTCGGCGCTCAAGTCGCGGTCTCCAAAGCCCGCACTCACCCCTTACCTCCGCTCGTCGGCAAGTCGCTCCTCGATGACCATGACCAAGTCCTCTTGCTCGCTCAAAACCGCGAGGGCTATGGAAATCTGTGCCGACTCCTCACCGCGGGACATCGACGGGCGCCAAAGGGTCGATCGCTCGTCAGTTACGAAGAGGTGTCGCAACGCTCGAGCGGTCTGATCTGTCTCGCGCCCTCCGCGACCAGCCTCCCTCGCCTCTATGACGCGTTCGCGCGGCGCCTATACGGAATCTGCACGCGACATCGGTACGAGGAGGAGTGCGCCCAAGAGTTCATGCTCCGCGAGACCGCGACAAAACTCTCCGTGCCCCTCGTCGGCGGAACAGAGGTCCTCTACCACACGACCGCGCGGAGGCCACTCCAAGATGTGCTCACCTGCATCCGCCATGGCGTCCCTCTCAGTCAGGGGCGGCGCCTGTTGAGGGGAAATCATCAGCACGCGCTTCGATCGCCCGTACAGATGGCCCGCCTCTTCGCAGATTCTCCAGAGCTTGTCGCGCGAACCCTTGAGGTCGCCGATCGTTGCAACTTCTCCCTCGACGAGCTCCGCTATGTCTACCCTGAAGAGCACGTCCCCCGTGGCCGAAGTGAAGATGAGTGGCTTCGAGAGCTCACCTATCGAGGCGCGCGCCATCGCTATGGCGACATCGTCTCTTCCGAGGTTCGCGCCCAGCTTGAGCGTGAACTCTCCCTCATTTACGAGCTTCAATACGGGGGCTACTTCCTCACGATGTGGGAGATCGTACAATTCTGCCAGCGTGAACAGATCCTCTGCCAGGGGCGTGGGAGCGCGGCGAACAGCGCCGTCTGTTTTTGCCTCGGGATCACATCCATCGACCCTGTCAAAATGGATCTTCTGTTCGAGCGTTTCATCAGCAAGGAGCGCGCCGAGCCCCCCGACATCGATCTCGACATCGAACACCAGCGCCGCGAGGAGGTCATCCAGTGGGTCTACAAACGTTACGGACGTCATCGCGCCGCCATGGTCGCGAATCTCGTTCGCTATCGACCTAAGTCCGCAATTCGTGATGTGGGCAAGGTCCTCGGCATCGAGAACGTCACCTTGGATCGCATGGCGAAGCTCCTCGGACATCACCTCGACGAGGGCGACAAGGAGCGATTTGAGCAAGCGGGCGTTGATGTCCGCCGTCCGACACACAGACACCTCCTCACCCTCGTCAAAGAAATTCAAGACTTCCCGAGACACCTCTCGATCCATCCGGGAGGATTCCTCCTCGGGCATGCGCGCATCGACGAGATGGTTCCTGTGGAGCCTGCCTCCATGGAGGACCGCACCGTCATCCAATGGGACAAGTACGACGTGGAGAACCTAGGGCTGTTCAAGATCGATCTGCTTGGGCTTGGCGCGTTGACGCATCTACACCAGACCTTTGATCTCATTGAGCGCCATGAAGGGGAAAGCCTCTCCATGGCCACGATCCCCCATGATGACCCCACCACCTTTGAGATGGTCTCTCGCGGAGAAACCGTAGGAGTCTTCCAGATTGAGAGCCGCGCCCAAATGGCGATGCTCCCCCGCATGAACCCTCGCTGTTTTTACGATCTCGTCATCGAGATCGCTCTCGTCCGCCCTGGTCCCATTCAAGGCGACATGGTTCACCCCTACCTGCGACGACGGCGGGGGCAAGAGCCGGTGGAGTATCCACATCCAGACGTCCGGCGGGTCCTCTCCCGCACTCTTGGCGTCCCTATCTTTCAAGAGCAGGTGATGAAGCTCGCGGTCGTCGCGGCCGGGTACACCCCTGGCGAGGCAGACCAGCTGCGGCGAGACATGGCGGCGTGGCGCTCTTCAGGCCGTATCGAGGCCCATCGTGAGCGCCTCACGACGCGCATGATTCAACGGGGGATCTCTGCCGAGTTCGCCGAGCGGCTCTTCGCCCAGATCCGTGGGTTTGGCGAGTACGGCTTCCCCGAGAGTCACGCGGCCTCCTTCGCCCTCATCGCATATGCGACCGCCTACCTCCGCGCGCATCACCCCGCGAGTTTCGCGGCGGGACTCCTCAACGCCCAGCCCATGGGGTTTTATACGCCGTCCACCATCGTCGAAGACATCAAGCGAAGAGGGGTCGACGTGCGCCCAGTGTGCGTTCAACAAAGCTCGTGGGATTGCACCCTTGAGCGGGACCACCACGCGCATCCATGGAGCATCCGCGCCGGGCTCCGACAGGTGCGAGGGCTCGGCTCACGGGAGCGCTCTCTTCTCGAGCACCCGGGGGCGAAGCCTGCGACACTCGAGGAGTTCATCGTGTCGACGATGCTCTCCAAGCGCGCGCTCCTCTCGCTCGCAGAGGCGGGCGCCCTTCACTGCTTCGGTGTGGGTCGACGGGACGCGAACTGGAAGATCAGGGGGATTCTCCGTCGCAGAGATGACACCCTCGCTCTCTCTCACGCCGAGGATGACACCGCGTTCCGCCCGCTCTCTTTACCGGAGAGCATCGTCTGGGATTATCGCGCGAGCGCTCACAGCACCCGCGGTCACCCGATGGAGGTGGTCCGCCCCCAGCTCGATATCCTCACCCTCCCTCGCGCCGAGCAACTCTCGGACATGCCTAACGGACGGCGTCTGCGCTACGTCGGTATGGTCATCTGCCGCCAGCGCCCCTCGAGCGCCAGCGGAGTCACGTTCTACACCCTCGAAGACGAGACCGGATTCGTGAACGTGGTGGTGTGGCGGCAGGTGTATCAGCGACATCGTGTCCTCGCCCGCACCAGTCGTGTCCTCGGTGTCACCGGGAAGATTCAGGCCGCGGAGGGGGTGGTGCACCTCATCGCAGAGGAGCTCTGGACGCCACCGTTACGCGCCCCAATGGAGGCCCCAAAGAGTCGCGACTTTCAATGAGTTGCGAGCCCTACTGTGAGGTTTCCAGGGTCTCGTCGCGCTGTCGCATCAGCCCTTCTTGAACACACGAGGCGACCAAAACGCCCTCGCGATCAAACAGCTGCCCTCGTACGAGCCCGCGGGCGCCGCTTGAGGAGGGGCTGTCGATGGCGTACAGCAGCCAGTCGTCGAATCGAAACGGGCGGTGGACGTACATCGAGTGATCGAGACTCGCGAGCTGAAGCCCTCGGGTCATCCAAGACAGACCATGAGGATGAAGCGCCGTCGTCAGAAAGTGAAAGTCACTCGCGTAGGCGAGCAAGTAGCGGTGCAATGCCATGTTATCCCCGAGAGGGTCCACCGCACGCAGCCACACATACTTAAGCGGCTCACGCACGTCCGGCTGCATCGGGTTCACCGGTCGCACCGGTCGAATCTCGATGGGTCGCTCCCCCGTGGCGCGCTCCCGCAGCCGTTTAGGGATGAGCTCGGCGAAGCGGAGCGCGAGCTCACGCTCCGAGAGCAGCCCGTCAGGCCCTGGCACGTTGGGCGCCGACGCCTGGTGAGACACCCCCTCCTCCTCGATCTGGAATGAGGCCGCGAGGTTGAAGATGGCCCGCGCTCCTTGGCGCGCCACGACGCGGCGAGTCGTGAAGCTCCTCCCATCACGAATCCGATCGACCTCGTACTCGATGGGTTCATCGACCCGACCTGGGCGCAAAAAATATCCATGCAGCGAGTGCGCGGCCCGTTCGTGCGGCACGGTCTGCTGGGCGGCCGAGAGGGCTTGGCCGAGCACCTGCCCCCCAAATACGGTCCCCCAACCAAGATCTTGGCTCTGCCCTCGAAACGTATCCTCCGAGAGGCGTTCGAGGGCGAGCAGATCGATCAACTCTTGGAGGACGGCGCGCATGATGAGGATCGCGGGACGCGATCGCCGAGAGCATAGTCGAAAGCACTTGAACACGCCCGCATCGACGGGGAGGACACGCACCCAACTGCGCCACACCCCGCGGTGCGCGCGTATTCCGCGAGAGTCCATCGTCGCCGTCGATCTACGCGACCCCCGAGCAGCCCCAAACGGGGCGCTGCGCCCGCCATACCTGCCGAACATTTCGCCCTTGCCAAGCCGTGTGCAATGAACGAGAAGGCGGTCGACCTTTGGTCCCGCCCCCTCGCTACGATGGCCCAGTCTCCCCCAAAGCCAGCTCCCGGACACCGGCTCTTTCTAGTCCGGCATGGCCACTACGATCGGGTGGAGGGGATGACCGACGAAGAATACGGGCTGAGTCTACTGGGCCGTCGACAATCCGCACGTCTTGGGCGACGGCTCGCGCGCACCATGGAGCCGTACGAGGGCACCCTCCAAGGCATCTTCAGCAGCCCCTGGCCGCGGGCGTTGCAGACCGCGGAGATCTCCGCGCACGAGCTTGGCCTCGCGCGCGTGAAGGTGAAACCATATCTCCACGAATGCATCCCGCTGATCTCCGCGGCGGACGAGCAGACCTCCATGATGGGGCTCCCCCCGAGCACCGACGGAGATCGAGAGATCACCACCGCGAGACTCGAACGCATCACCGCACGATTTTTCCGTCCGGCCCGCCGCGAGAGCACCTCGATGATTTTTGCGCACGGGAACTTGATCAGATACCTCGTTGCGCTGGCCTGCGGCTTACCACTTGAGCACTGGGCCCGTATGCAAATATGTCACGCCTCGTTGACCGAACTCCGCGTCTTCCCTGGGCCGGTCTTCACGCTCAATCGCTACAACGATACGGGCCACCTCCCGCCTGAGATCACCACCTCTTAACGGGACGCCTCGTTCCGATCCGTGAGAATTGTCCCCCATGTGGAGATTGTGTCCCCACAAGTCCGGGCATGGGCTACAAGTCGAGTCCGCCGACGCTCGACCCCATGTCGACCTCTCCACTTCGACGCCATGAACGCCTCTGACCCCTCCCAGCCCAGCGCTCCCCCCATGCGGCCCCACACGCTCCTCGCGCCCACTGAGACGCGGGTCGATGAGTATCACTGGATGCGAGAGCGCGATGCACCCGAAGTGCGCGCGTATCTCACGGCGGAGAACGAGCGCGCAAACCTCCATATGCAGCGATATGAAGGCGACACCCGAGCCCTCTACGACGAGATGGTCGCGCGTATCCAAGAGACCGACAAAACCGTGGAGACGCGGCATGGCGACCACCTCTACTACTCGCGCACGGAGAAGGGGCTCCAATACGGGATCGAATGTCGGCGGCGAGCCGACGACCCCCAGGCCCCCGAGGAGGTGATCCTGGATCCCAATGAGTGGGCACAATCCCTCCCCTACGTCGACATTGGCGACTTTGAAGTGAGCCCAGACGGCCGATGGCTGGCCTACACCCTGGACGACACGGGATTTCGCCAATACACATTGAAGCTCAAGTGTCTCGATACTGGGGCCACCTCCGACTGGAGCATCGAGCGAATCACCTCCGTGGCGTGGTCGGCCGACAGCCTCACCCTGCTCGCCACCCGCGAAGACGAAGATACCAAGCGCTCCTACCAACTGCTTGAGATCGAACGGGATGGGGGTCGCTACGGCGTCCGCCTTGAGGAGCAAGACGGCCGGTTCGCGGTGGCTGTGGGACGCACCAAGGACGGCCAGTTCTTCGTGGTTCAAACAGACAGTCACACCACGAGCGAGGTCCATCTGATCCCAACCGACGCGCCCTCCGCGGCCCCACAGCTCGTGCTCCCCCGCGTCCAGGGGATCGAATATGACGTGGAACACCGACGTGGCTCGCTCCTCGTGCGTATCAACGACACAGGCCCAAACTTTCGCCTCGTGCAGACCCCCTTGTCTGTCGGCCCACGTGACGCATGGACGGAGCTCGTGGAGCACCGCTCGCACACCATGCTGAATGCTGTGGATGTATTTTCGCAGGCCATCGTCGTTCACGAGCGGCGCGGT
>JBDQGY010000031.1:0-24463 GCA_040265175.1 Nannocystaceae bacterium | reverse complement strand
GAGGACACCGGCACGACCGACCCGGAGACCACCGACACCGGCACCGACGAAGGGGGCTGGGTGGGCTGTGAGTCTGAGGACTTTACCGTGCCGCTGGTGCGAGAGTCTGTTGTGCTCGTCTATGACAAGTCGGCGTCCATGTTCTCGACGCTCCTCGAAGACGGGGAAGGCGGCAGTCTCACCACATGGGCCGCGCTTCACGCCGCCACCACCGACTTTATCGACCGCTATCCCCAACCCATCGCGAATCTCGGCGCGGAGCTGTTTCCTCGCCCGGGCACCACAGGCTCGGTGAGCGCCAGCGTGTGCGAGGTGTCGATACCGGTGGATGTGCCCATCACCACTGGCGGCGACGGAATCGTGGCAGGCATCCCTGGCCCGAACCCTGCCGCGCAGGGGGGGGCGACCCCGGGAAGCCGCGCATTGCGGGTGGCGTATGGGCATCTGTCGGACGTGCGCGATGCCAACCCCGGGAGTCGCGGCCACGTATTCTACGTGACCGACGGAGCGCCCGGCTGTCACGCCGACCAGGTGGAGGCCCTGGAGCAATGCGGGGGCGGGTTCGCGTGTGTGCAGATTCGTGATTTTGACCCGTTCGCGGGGGCCACGTGCACCAGCGACGCCGACTGCCCGCCGGGCACCGAGTGCTGCGACCCGGCCCTGGGCAGCGCCAACTGTCCTGTGGATGGCACCTGCGCGCTCCCAGCCAACGGCATCAAAGACGTGAATCCCCGGGAGGCACTGGCCACCATGGGGCAGGCCGGCGCGCATCCCAACCCTCCCGCGGGCGACTTTTACGCCGTCGACGACGCCCCCGCGCTCGAGGCGGCTTTGCGTGACATCGAAGCGTCGCTGCCCACGTGCACAGTTGGCATCCCCGCGCCGCCGACACCCGAGCATGAGTCGATGCAGTTGGGCTACCTCACCCTCTACGTCGGAGACAAGGCGTACGGGCATTGTTTCGACTGGGGCGACGGCAGCCCCGTCGACAACTGTACGGGCCCGCTCTCTTCGGACCTCGCGGCGTGTATGTCGACGGGCGTTCCCTACCTCGACCCAGACACCATGAGCCTGACCCTGTGCGGCACAAGCTGCGAAGACTACAAACAGGCGGGGGCGCTCGATGGCAGCTATGGCTGCTGGGAGATGGGCGATGAGCAGGCACCCACGCTGTGGTGACTTCGCAGAAAACTCGAGCCGAGAGTCGTTGATCTTGAGGGTCCTTTGATTTTGGAGGCGAGAGACACGTAGCGCCCGCGAACTCAGCAAACGCTGAGACGCCCCGGGAGCGTGTCTGGGAGCAAAAATCGCGGTTTATTCGGGTGAGAAGCCGGTCCACTGACTACGGACACGAGCCCCCGGTTCATGCGCCGCGCTGACCAAAATCGCCTATGCTCCCGGTATGTGTCGCCTCGTGGTTGCCTGTTGTGTGTCTGTGCTCGCGCTCGCCTGCACCCCTCCGCGGCCTGGGCCCTCCGGTGCCACCGAAAACGCGGCGCATGGCGATATGGGCGACGCCTCACCGGTGGTAGTTCCGGTCGCAAAGGTCCGACCGCCGCTGGCGCTGGGAAGCATCGCCTCGCAAGACGAGGTGCGTACGGGATGGCTGCGCGAGCGGCTCGAGACGGTGTTGCCGGGGCTGATGCGCGAGCACGGCGTGGACGCGTGGATCGTGCTCGCCCGCGAGTACAACGAGGGGCCGGAGTTTTTCAGCCTGGTGGCACCGCAGACCTTGGCCGCCCGTCGCACCACGATCCTCGCCTTCTTCGATCGCGGGGAGGGCGAAGGCATCGAGCGGCTCGCCCTCGGCGGCGGCAGCCAGGCGGGGCTGTACACGGTGTATCGCGACCCCGACATCGAGAACCGAGAACTCTACGGCAGGGCCCAGTGGGCCCTGCTGCGCAAGCTCCTCGACGAGCGCAACCCCACGGCCATCGCCATCAACACCTCGCGCGATCACGCCTTCGCTGACGGCCTGAGCCACGGATTGCACGGGCGGCTCGTGGAGGCGCTCGGGCCGCACGCGGAGCGGCTGCGCCCCGCGGAGCACCTGGCCATCGACTACATCTACCAGCGCACCCAGAGTATGCGACCGCGATACCGCGAGCTCATGGAGGTGGCGCACGAGATCATCGCGTACGCTTTCTCCTCGGCCGTCATCACGCCGGGAGTGACCACCACCGACGAGGTGGTGCTCGAGCTACGCGAGCAGGCGCGGGCGCGTGGACTCGGGGAGTGGTTTGTGCCCACCGTGGACCTGCAACGCAAGGGGCGCGTGGCCGGCAGTCCGCTGGACGAGGGCGTGCGCCCTGTGATTGAGCGCGGAGACGTGCTGCACTGCGACTTTGGTTTGGTAGGACTGGGGCTCGCTACCGACACACAGCATCTCGCGTATGTGCTGCGCGAAGGGGAGACCGCGCCGCCCGAAGGGCTGATGCGCGCGCTCAAGCGTACCAATGACCTGCAAGACCTCCTCATGGCCGAGATGAAGCCAGGGCGCACGGGCAATGAGGTCCTGGCCGCTGCGCTCGAGCGCATGCGCGAGGCGGGCATCGACGGGTCTATCTATACCCACCCCATCGGCGACCACGGGCACGGGGCGGGCCCGCTGATCGGCTTGTGGGATCGTCAAGAGGCGATCCCCGCGCGGGGCGAGGTGAAACTTCGACCGGAGACCTGGTACGCCATCGAGTTGCAAGCGACGACGCCGGTGCCCGAGTGGAACAACCAGCCGGTGCGGGCGGCCCTCGAAGAAGACGCAGTGCTCCAAGCAGACGGCACCATGGCGTGGGTGTTGCGGCGCCAGGAGACCTTTCATTTGGTGCGGTGACCCGCGAGGTGTCGGCGTTCTAAAGTCCGCGCTCGTGCGATACGGGTCCTGGCGTTCCCGGGGGACGGTCGTGAGGCGGCCGTGGTCGCGGGCGTCGGCACAATCGAGGCGTGGAGCGCCACCAAACGCCGGTAGGCGGACTTTGTGCCGCCGCGCGCGCAGGACGCATTGCCAACTGAGGATTTTGCACAAAGCTAGGCGTGCCGCGACGCGAAAGCGCATCCGGCGAGTTCCAAGTTCCCAAGAAGAAACGAAACAATCATGAAGAAACTACAGACTATCCCGAGCCTCTGTGCCTTCCTGCTCCTCGCCGGATGTGCCTCCACCGCCCCCGACGCCGCCTCGAGTGAGCCCGCCGTTGAGGAAGCCCCCGCAGCAGCCGCCGAGGCGCCCAGCTCGACCATCGTCGACATCGCCGTGGGCAACGCCGACTTCTCCACCCTCGTGGCCGCCCTGCAAGCAGCAGAGCTCGTGGACACGCTGTCGGGAGAGGGACCGTTCACCGTGTTCGCGCCGACGAACGAGGCGTTCGCCAAGCTCCCCGAGGGGACAGTGGAGTCACTCCTCGCAGACAAGGAGAAGCTCACTGCCGTGCTTACCTACCACGTGGTGTCGGGCAAAGTGATGGCCGCCGACGTGGTCAACTTGACCGAGGCAGCCACCGTGGGCGGAGCCAACATCGCCATCGACGCCTCGAACGGGGTGAAGATCAACGACGCCACCGTGGTCACCGCGGACATCGCGGCGTCCAACGGCGTCATCCACGTCATCGACACTGTGCTCTTGCCACCCGGCTGAGCACCCACATCATTGCTCGAGGGGCGGTCGTCGTTGTAAGCGACCCCCTTCGCGCCCCAAAACCGCGCCCCGTCGCGCACCCTCGATGCCACTGTTGTTGGTCGGAGGTCTGCGTAGGGGGTGTTCGTTTTGGTTGGGGCAAACGCGGTGCCTTTGCCCCGGTGTACACTCCCTTCATCATGGATCGCAGCGCGCTCTATATCGGTGTGGACGGCCACAAAAAAGGCTGGGTGGCAGTCTTCTTGGATGACGAGGGCGTTGTGGGGGCCGGGTGCTATGTGCACTTTGAGGCATTGATGGCGGCCCACGGGAAGCGGGGCACGCACGGTGAGGCGCGGGTCATCGGGGTGGACATGCCCATCGGGCTGCGCGAGGACGGGGTACGCCACGCCGACGCCGCCGCTCGGGCGTTCTTGAAGGGGCGGTCGTCGTCGGTGTTCAACGCGCCGGCGCACGCGGTGCTCACCGCATCGAACTACGAACAGGCGGCGGCAGCCTCCACTCGAGCGAGCGGCAAGGGGCTCAGTAAACAGTCGTATCACCTGCTCGCGAAGATTCGAGAGGTGGACGCCTTCGCCAAGAACCAGCGGGTGTACGAGGTGCACCCGGAGGTGTCATTTCAGCTCATGACGGGCACCAAGCTCGCGCACAGCAAAAAGACCTGGGGCGGGTTGCAGGCGCGGCTGTCGGCGCTGCGTAAGCAGGGCGTGACTCTCCGCAGATCCCTCGGGGACGCGGACGGGGTGCCCATTGACGACGTAGTCGACGCGGCAGGCGCGGCGTGGTCGGCTCGCCGTATCGCCCGTGGAGAGGCGCGGGCGTTCCCCGAGAAGGTGCAGCGCGCGAGCGGAACCTCCAGGCGCCGCATCGCGATCTGGGGATAGGGGCGCGAAAGGACCAGGCCACGCGAGCGGGATCGAGGCCCTACGATGGAGTGCTGCGCCGACTCACTCCGGTGTCGCGGTAGGGTCGAGAGTCGCCTCTTCAAGCAGCTCAAGCGCCGTGCTCGGATCGGACTCCACATCCAGGCTGTAGGCGGCCTCATCAAGGTAGGCCCAGCGCCCGTCGACCTCCGTGGAGGACTCGGCCTGAAAGGAGCGGCGTTCAAGCTCCGCACGCGCGCCGAGGAACGCCGCGTCGTAGAGTCGACCCACCATCGCGTGAAGGTTGGCGCCGGCTCCCTCCGCAGACCCCTCGGATGCCTGGGCCATATCCAGCCGATCGACGGCGGCGCGAACGGTGCGGATAGCTCCGGAGACGTCACCGCGCTCCAAGCGGCTTGCGGCGGAGTCTTCACCCACTGTGAGCAAAAATGCGACGTCGTCGATGGCCTCGGTCTCGATGTCGGTGGCGTACATCCGCCGCAGGCTGAACTCGAAGATCACCTCGTCGCGCACGAACGTTGCGACGGCGCCGGGGCCGCTGATGACGGGCGTGGTGTTGTCGACGGTGTCGTTCGGCTCAAGACCGTCACTGGAGACGCTCAATTCCGGGCATGCGCTGCCCAGCGTGCTGTCGCTGGACATCTCGTAGTTGCCGCTGCCCGTGGCGCACCCCACCCCAAAACTTCCACAGCCGGCGGCGCAGCACGCGACCATCTCACCGAGCAGGCCGACTTGGCAGACGACGCCCGCCTGGGCGGTCGGTGGTGCGAGCAGCGCGGTGGTGAAGGTGGAGATGAGGGTGAGTGACCGGACGATGTGTTGGTGCTTCATGGTGGTGGGCTCTCATGAGTGCCCTTCGCAACCGCGCGACAAATCGAACGCGGTGCGCCACATTTTTGTGGGCGCCGGGATTCCTGTTGTGTCGGCAGCCGGGGGACCGGTCTCGCGGAGACTCGGCGGGGAGCGCGGGGGCTCGGGAGCATCGAGAGGTATGCGCAGGGATCAACGACCGGAGTCGGAGTCGCCACCGTCGGTGGATGTTTCGTCTTGGGCGGGCGGACCATTGTCGGACAGATCGGTGGCAGCAGGTTTGAGCGACGTGTCGTGTACCGCGAGGTAGGCCACCGCGGCCTTGGTAGTCTTGGCGCCGTTGTGAATTCGTAGGGTGTCGTATCCCGCCGCCTGCGTCTTCGTGGGGACATTGACAATTCGGGTTCGCAAGCCGACCACCGGCGTATCGACCTTGGGGATTTTGACGCTGCCACGGCTCGAGGTTCCCGCGAAGAACTCGACACGGATCGGCGTTTTCCGACTGGCCATGATCTCAAGGAAGCGCGCATGACTGGTCTGTGTCATCGTCACGTCGAGGTGCTCGCCCGGCTTGATACTGACGGTGCAGTCGCCGGCGAGGGTGCGCTCCACCCGGGGGCGGGCGGAGATCGCGTCGTAGCGGATGGAGCGGGGGGAGGCTGGATGTCGGCGCGAGCGCATCCAAGGTGCCGCGCTCGCGAAGGCCTCGTGGATGCGCTGCAGCGCCTCAAGAGGGACACCGGAGATGTTCCGGCCGAAGGATGCGGGTCCTACCTCCTCACCAAGCACCCGCCGCAGCATCACGTCCATGGCGGGCTTGGTGAGGTGATTGTCGTCTTGGAAGTTCCGGCGCTCTGAAGACACCGCGTCGGGGCCCATGAAGGAGTATGCCTCGTCAAATTCTTCGCCGATGAATGCCTCGTAGGTGGCGAGCTGGTCCGACAGTCCGTGGCTCACCAATGCGTCGTAGATGATGTGGCTTGTGGGCGTGAGCAGCACGACCATTCGGGAGTCGTGGTGGTCGTCGTGGAGTTGACGCAGCACCTGCTTCACCTTGGGGTCGAAAAAATACTCTCCGTATGCCTCCTCGTAGTACGCGCGGTGGGGATAGTGTGCGGTGGAATCGGCGCGGCCGATCTTGGTGGCTTCGTAGATCCGCGGGGTGAGACACCGTGCGTTTGCGTCGCGTACGTAGGCCTTGCGATAGGCCAGTCGGTCCGCCTCGTTTGTTGCTCGACGCTGCCGCCACTTGTTGGGCTTGAGCGTCTCCTCAAGTCGTTTCTCGCTGAAGTGCTTACGGCGCGGGTATTCCCACCAAAGGTCCCAGGTGCGCTCCGTGGCGCTGATGGAGAGGTCGTCATAGAGCCCCAACCGGTAGGTGGGGTTGCCCGTCTTGTCGATATAATAGCTCGGAGGCTGCGGAGTGCTGACGAAGTAGGTGCTGGATCCAAAGAAGTCGAGCCCGAGCACGATGGTGCGTGGCGTCTTGTGGCAGCTTCGCTCGAACAAATCTAGATAGGCGCCGAACTCCGCGGGCCGCATGCCGGGCACGGAGAGGTTGACGAACCGTTCGCCGGCCACGATCACGTCCCCCGCCACGCGCATGCGGCTACTCCCGATCAGCACGGAGTCCGCCTCGCACGCCGCCGGATTGTACATGAGGTGCTCCACGAGGACCTGTCGAGCATCCCGAGCGGTCTTCTCGAGGCCGAAGCGCTTCGGGTGCGAGCGCACGTGTCGATTGGCCAACGCGGTGCTCGCGAGCAGCAGCCCGCCCACGGTGAGCGCCACCGTGGCGCTCACGAACGCGCTGATCCACGACTGGGCGCGTGCGGGATGGAGCGGAGGGGGTGGGGCAGCAGACAAGGCGTGGTGAAGCGTTAGGGAGGCGGCTAAAATTGGAAGTACAAGAACTCGCTGGCCCGGTTGAGGTGGAGCACCGAGATCCATGCGAGCACGCCGAGAGCGACTCCCCACAATGTCGGCTTGAGGGAGAGGCGGAACTCCCGGGCCGTCGCCCACGCGGCGATCTGTTGACTGTTGGGGGCGCACCACACGGTGCCCATGAGTCCCAACAGCACGATCCACAGGTGGACATCGGTGGTGGTGGGAGCGTTGCTCATCGCGGAGAGCACCGCGAGGGCGCCTGTAAACGTGGTCGCGCGGAAGAACACCCAGGCCACGACGACCACCGCAAAGGTCACAAGGGTGGAGACTGAGCGGCCGAGCCATGCGAGCTCCGAGTCGCCGAGCGTGTCCCGGGCTTCCGGGGCGCGGAGACGGCGGTGGAACGCCTCAAACACGTGTTGCACCACAAGATAAAGGCCGTGAAGCCCACCCCAGATCACGAAGTTCCAGCCCGCGCCGTGCCACAGTCCGCCCAGCAGCATGGTGAGCATGAGGTTCCGGTAGCGGCGCACCTTGCCATGCCGGTTGCCGCCCAGGGGAATGTAGAGGTAGTCGCGCAAGAAACGGCTGAGCGTCATGTGCCAGCGGCGCCAGAACTCGGCGATGTTGCGGGCCTTGTACGGAGAGTCAAAGTTGAGCGGCAGGTCGATGCCAAACAGCTTGGCCGCGCCCCGAGCCATGTCGGTGTAGCCCGAAAAGTCAAAGTACAGCTGGAAGGTGTAGGCGAGGGCGCCTTGCCAGGCGAGGGTGGCATCCACGGCTTGCCCCGCGTCGGCAGGCCCAAAGCACGCGGCCACCGTGGGGGACAGCCCGTCGGCGATCACGACTTTTTTGAACAGCCCGAGCACGAGCAAGGTAAAGCCCCCCACCAACTTGTCGGGGCTGAGCCGCGCGCCACGTGAGAACTGCGGCATCATCTCCGCGTGGTGGACGATGGGCCCCGCGATCAACTGAGGGAAGAAGGTGACAAACAGCGCGTAGGAGAGCGGGTCTCGCTCCACGC
This sequence comes from Nannocystaceae bacterium, assembly GCA_040265175.1. Lineage (GTDB taxonomy): Bacteria > Myxococcota_A > Polyangia > Nannocystales > Nannocystaceae > JAAZXR01. Next base: position 16,230 of record JBDQGY010000031.1, on the reverse strand, counting down.
CGTCCCTTGCGTCGACCAGGTACGCGATCTGTTGGAACGTAAAAAAGGAGATGGCCAGCGGCAGCACGATGGTGCTCATGCGCGGCTCGATGTCGGTCGCGGCGGCGAGCGTGTCCGCGAAAAACCGCGCGTACTTGAAGTAGGCGAGGAGCGCGAGGTTGAGGGTGATGCCTCCTGCCATCCATGTCTTCGGTCGTGCAGACGAGGCGATCTTGCGACCGAGGGTGTAGTTGCACACCATGGATCCCACGATGAGCGGCACATAGCGCGGGTCCCACCAGCCATAGAAGAACACCGAGGCGATCAGCAGCCACAGGAGGCTTGTTCGCTGCAGCCCCACGCCTCGCAGCACCGTATGGACGATCCAGGTGACGGGCAAAAATCCAAAAAGAAACTCGTAGGAGCTAAAGAGCACGGGGGAGTGCTCGGACATTCTCTGAAAACCCGAGGGCTGTAAAGGGCGCCGCGGAGACGTGGGCCGATCCAAAGATCGGCGCTGGGGTCCCTTGGACCCTTCACCCGCGCGTGTGGGGGTCTACATTCGCGCGGGGAGGGCGCTTTGGTGTTTTTTCGGGGTGTGAGGCGCGGCCGCCACGAGCCCCTCGCGCCCGGTGTGCGTACTTTGGTAGCCTGGGGGCGTCATGATTTTGCGCGCGCGACAACGGTATATTTTAGGACTGGGTTGTGCTTTTGGCCATGCGTCGTTGGCCGGTTGCACCCAGTCGGTTCCCGACGGCACGAGCTTCGGGACCATGGGCGCGGACGTCACCGCCACAGCCACCGCCGACGCAGGCTCGTCCGACGCTACCACGGGAGACGGAGACGGAGGCGGAGACGGAGACGGAGACGGAGACGCGACCACCACGGTCGGAGACGGAGACGGGGACGGGGTGGATACGCCCGGCGGCGTCGACCGCATGGAGGACCCTGTGGTGATCCTCGGCGCGCAGCTCCCGGGGATGTCGGGTCAAAATGTGGACGACCTGGTCGCATTTGCGCGGCAGGGGGGAGTGTGGACGCAGGTCCCCGTGCAAGTAGACGAGCGGGTGGTGCAGGACTTTTGCGAGATCTATGGCAAAAGCTCGGGCCTTTGGACAGGCTCCCCCGCCTGCAAGACCGACCAGGTGGTGACCGCGCTTTTTTATACGGACACCGAGACGTTTACGGGGCAAGACACCGACCCGTTGCTCGACGCGGACGACGAGGTCGTGTTCATGGCGCGCGACGCTGGCGATCGCGTGGGAGCGTGGGCGGATCCTGCGGGGGTGGTGGCCGGCTCCGGCCTGGAGCTTGAGATCGTCGACGGACCCAGCACGGGCTACGTCTACCTGTTCGTACGCGAGGACGGGACCCTCGACCCCGGCGCGGGACAAGACTACGTTTCGTACACCTTCTCGCTGGACGGGGGTCTGGACTACAAAACAGGCTACGATCTCTACGGCTACAACTGTGGCGGCGACACCAGCGTGTGCACCCCACAAACCGAAGACTCCACCATTCAAGGCGCCACCTACAGCCACCATTTTTCGGCGCGCTGGGTGACCGACGAGCTGCGAATCACCGCGGGCGACGCGACCGGCGTGGACATCCTCGATATCCATCAGGCGAGGTTTGATCCGTCGTCGTGCGGTCGTCACGTGTTGACCTTCTCCACCGCAGAGGGCGCTTACATCGTGAACAAAGACGGCCCCGTACGGGCGTTGCGGTCGTATGTGGGAGCAAACAGCGGACCGCTCACTCAGCGAGTGCACCAATTTTATGACCGACGCGAGGACATCATCACCCACCTTCGAGTGCACTCGTTGTCCAAGGGCATCATGGACCTGTTCGATTATAGCGACGCCGCGATCGGCATGACCTACACCAACGATCTCAACCCCGGAGGGCTCACCATCGACGGTGTACCTGAGGCGGCAGACGAGTCCGGCGTGCAACAGTGGGAGGTCGTGACGGGGCCGCAAGGGTCGCTCGTGATGGCCTCGAGCTTCGATGTGTCGTTCAACGACGACTTCAGCCATTTTTATTGGGCAGACGAGCAGAACGCCTCGTTTAACCAGTGCGCCACGGGCTCCAACGTGGACGCTCCGGACGGCAGCGCTTTGGGAACCAGCGGTGGGTGGCTCGACGGTCCGTTGCCCGATACGGATCCCAAGAACGGGAGCACCGAGCACGTGATGGCGACGAGAATTATCTACTTCCGAGAGCCAGAGATTGCCCAGGCAGAGGCGCTCGCCCTGGTCGCGGGCGCCCAAGCGCCTGTGCAGGTCCTCGCGCGACCGGCCGGTGATGGACAGCTTGGCGACGCCTGCGGCGACGGCGTGTGTGACGCGGGCGAGGCTTCCACCTGCGCCTTCGACTGTGCGCCTGTGGACGGGACGTGCGGGGACACGGTGTGCCTTCCGCCGGAGACGTCCACGAGCTGCGCGCAAGACTGCCCGGGCGGAGAGGTGGGCTCGGTGTGTGGCGACGGGACCTGCGACGGCGCGGTGGAGAACGAACTGTCGTGCGCACCAGACTGCTGGACCCCCTTCGCAAGTGTAGTCGCATGCACTGAGACCAATTGTCAGGGTCTGTTGGACGCCTGCTCCGACGAGCAAGAGTGTGTGGACCTCGTGGTGTGTGTGGGGCCGTGCGTCAATCAAGGGGGCACCGCGGCGACTTGCCTGAACAATTGCGCGATGTCACTCGGAACGTCCCAGGTCAATCTCGATACGGGCACCGCCCTCATGACCTGCGGCAACGCGGCCGGCTGTTTCTAAGCGGGGGGGTCCCCAGCGTACGGAGGCGGTCACGGCTCGCGCCCACCATCGGATCGGTCCTCTTGTCCAGAGGTGGGAATATCTGCACAGAATCTGCGAACCCCATCCCCTCGCACGAGAGGATGGGGCGGACGCCTCGCGGTGGCGAGGTCGTGTTTTGCAACGCGGTTCAGGGGATCGGGAGCCCAATCTCGGGATCGATACTCTGTTCTTTGATCGCCACAAAGTGCTGGCTAGTTGTGGCCGTTTGAACCGTGCTCTCGTTTCCAACCCTGTCCACCAGGGAGATCCAGTATGAGAACGTGCCCCCACTGTTTGGAATATTATCATCGACCCATGACATCGCCTGCGGGTAGCCTTGATGCGAAACATGTCCAACAGTCCTCCACTGGCCGCCATCCTTGCGCCGCTTGATGGCGTAGCCGTGAAGCTCGTCCTTGGGGTGCTTCGGCGGGCAACTCGATGGGGAGCCCAGGCATCCGATCCCGGCGGGTGCATACGACGGTACATCGGGTAAAGATCCGTACAGCGTTGGGTCCTCGGCGTTGGGACAGGAGAGGGGGGGACTCACTCGGGGCGGGTGGTGAGCCGCTTGTTGATTCGGCGGCGATCGCCGGGCTCATGACGCTCGCTCGCGGCCGGGGTGTTCAAAGTATAAAATCGCGAGGTCAGGGCGGCGGCGCGAAAGCTGGCGCTCCGATCTTCGTGGCGCCCGCCGAGCGTTAGGGAGGGCCCTCGGTCTGGCCGGAGAGGGTGGCCGCGTCGAGGGCGTGCGCGTCGAGGGCGGTCTTGACCTCGGCGAGGTCGGAGGCCGCGTCGACCTCACTGAGCTCGGCCACATCGAGCGCATAGAGGATGAACTCGTAGGTGTTGCTCGCAGAGCCGGGGCCGCCGTAGCCGTACTCGCCGAACCAGTTGAGGCACTGGGTGGCGCCGGGGACGTCGCTGGGGGAGGCGCTCATCTCAACCCCCTGGGGGAGGCCTTCGACGTCGGCCGGGATATTCCAAATGGCGGAGTGTCGGTAGGGGTAGCCTTGGGGCTGGAAGTCGAGGTCGTGGAAATAGACGCCGAAGCTCATGGTGCCCGCGGGCGCGCCGACCCACGACAGCGCGGGCGACACGTTTCCTCCCTGGAAGTGATGCACGGAGGGGATGATGCCGTCCATCTCGAAGTCTGTGCTCGTCAGCGTGAAGCTGACGTCGCCGTCGCCGTCCCCGGTGGTGTCGCCGTCGCCGTCGCCGGTGGTGTCGCCGTCGCCGTCCCCGTCGCCTGCGGTGGTGTCGTCGTCGGCCTCGGACGTCGCGGTGGTGTTGCCATCCCCGGTCGCGTCGCCGCTCGTGTCGCCGCAGCCGAGGAGTGAGACGCACACGATGATTCCGAGGATGCTCCTTCGCATGCGCGGAAGCTACACCACATCCCGTGCCGGCGGCGCGGGGCCATCAGCGCCACGATCTCGGCGGGCGAGGATTCTCGTGTCGGCCAGGGAGGGCTCGCGAGGATGCGCGACGCTGTGCGGTGTCGACGCCGGCGCGGGCCCAGAGGTCGATGCGCACCATTCACCCAGGGGTCGTCTCGCAACTGCCGCGCTTTTGCCGAGGCCTGCAACCCGCCAGGGAGGGGGGACGTCGACCCGGTTGTGTCTGCGGCGAACCACGGGCGCCGTACCTGCGGGGCGCGTATCTTTGCCCGAAGAAGGAGTTGTATGTCAACACACGGATCCTGCACGGCGGAGAACCCCGCACAAAGTGCGGGAGTGCAGTCTCCACCTCTTCACGTCCTTGTGTTCATGAAACCCCCTTTCCATCCGCGAGAGGAATAGTAGTCTTTCAACCCATGGCATTTTCGAACTATGCACCTTTGTTCCTGACGATGCTCGCCGCCCCCCTCACGCTGGTGGGCTGCGCCGATGACAGCGGCTCGGATGGAGCGGGTTCTTCAGAGTTCGGGGATGAAGAGGACGGTGGCACCGGCGGCGACGGCGACGGCGACGGCGTCATCCCTGACTACGGTCCGGCCCGCGGCGACTTTGCCATTCGCCAAGTCGAGGTGTCGCAGTCCATCGCGCAGCCCGTGTGGGTGGAGGGTAGCAATGTCGCTCCTGGAGACCGGGCCGTTCAGTTTGTGCGGAACCGCTTCATGGTGATTCGTGCGCTCTGGAGCCTCCCCCAAAACTGGAGCCCGCGACCCATGATGGCGAAGTTGCACGTCACGCTCCCCGGCGGCATCGAAGAATCGTTCGTTGACTACCTCACGCTCACCGGGAGCCCCGTCGTGCCCGAGGCGGACTCGTCCGAGGTCCAGCTCGGCGAGAGTTTTTTCTGGCGCATCGATCCCGAACTTGTGGAGCCTGGTCTGAACTACCGCATCGAGGTGCTGGAGGCGACCGACGCATCCGCGATCCCCGAGTCCTCCGGGAGCAACGTCTACCCACCCGAGGGCGACACTGATTTGTTCGTCAGCAGCGAGCGGTCTGTCCTGAAGGTCGGCCTTGTAGGGGTCCGCTACAACGCGAACGGCTGCGTCTCAGACACCAGCGACCTCACCGCCGAGGGCCCCCGCGCCGAGGAGTTTGAGGCGCTGCGCGCGGGATTCGAGGCGTGGAACGCCGTCGAGACCAATCAGACCCAAATCGACACGTCGATCTCCGTGGACATTGACTACCCCGTCGGCAGCGTACAGGACCTGCTCGGCGTGGTCGGCCAGATTCGCGCCCAGTACGCCAGCGCCGTTCCCGACGCCTTCTTTTATATTGTGTGGGATGACTGCGCTCCTGCGCCGGGCGGGGTGCTTGGCATCGCCCCCGTTGGTAATGAGGATCCGACCCCCGAGGGCGCCGCGTTCCGTTATTCCTCGGGGCTGTGGAACCCGCGCAGCAACGGCGCCTTCATTCAGGAGTCGGTCAACACGGCGGTGCACGAGGTGGGGCACAACCAGGGGGCCCCGCACGCGCCGTGCGGCGTTGGAAGCTCCGACCCCAACTATCCTCACGCGGGCGCGTCCATCGGGATCCGCGGACTCGATCCGCTCGACGGGACGACCTATCTACCCAGCCAGCACACAGATTTCATGAGCTACTGCCGCCCGTACTGGGTGTCGGATTACCGGTGGCGCAAGAGCTTCAGCCACCAGACCACCATGACAAGCTGGGGGGGCGCGGATATGGGACCCGGACCCGAGACTGGCGACTTCCAGGGGGCGGCTTTGATCGGTCTGATCACGCCAAGCGGTGACAAGGATCAATGGTGGGTGAACTCGCGCGACGCCGCACCTGCGGGCGCAAGCTTTTTGTCCGACGTGGCCATCGAGGTGGATTCCCCCGCGGGGACGCTGCGGGTGCCGACGCAGGTCTTGGATGTGCCCGACATCCCGGGCGCGTTCATGGTGGAGATCCCGCTGTACGGAGACCTGGACCCGCAGAACATCCAGGCGCTTCGGCTGCAGGGTCGCCTGATGGATTTTGAGGTGGCCTCGCCTGAGATCACGGACCACCGAGACCTCCAGTTCCGTGTGGAGCGCGAGCCCTTCTCCCAGTTCCGGGCCGGCGGCAACTAGAGAGCGCGGCAGCTCCCGCATCTCAGGGGACGGCGCGCGTTCGGTAATTCCTGTATGGTTCGACGGCTCTGGGACGTTCAGCACATTTCGCCGCGCGGCACCTCATCACACTCGTGGCGGTCCTGGTGGGGCTTTTGTCGTCGGTGGCCTACGCCGCCGGCGAACAAGAGTCTCGCACCGAGATCCTGTTGATGACGATGGGGCCGGGCGAGAGCCTCTACGCCCAAGGTGGCCACGCCGCGCTGATGGTCGCTCAGATGCGCGGCGCCGAGCTGGTCCACAGCGACGTATACAACTTTGGCGACACCGACTGGGAGGACGAATCGCTCCCTTGGAAGTTCCTCACCGGCACCTTGGACTTCCGGCTCGACAAGCCGGGAGACATGTACAAGGTGGCTGAGGACTACGGCTACTACCAAAACCGCGATGTGGTCTTGCAGCAGCTCGCGCTCACGCCATCCCAAGCCCGCGAGGTCGCGACCAGGCTCGAGTCCACGCTGGCACCCGACCGGCGCGGCTATCGGTACCACTACGTCGACGCCATCTGCACCACCAAGATAAGGGACCTGCTCGACGAGGTGCTCGGCGGCCCGATTCGCGCGCAGCTCGAATCCAAGGTCGATCCCATGACCATCCGGGACTACCAGCGTCGGGCCTTCGACGGCTATCCGCTCGCGGGCTTCGGCGCAGACCTGTTGATGGGTCGGCGCAACGACGTACCCATTGACGAGTACCGCTCTTTGTTCCACCCAGACGCGATGCGGGCGCGGTTCCAAAAACTGAGGGTGCCCGATCCGGGGGGTGGGAGCGAGGATGTCCCGCTGGCGAGCGCGCCAAAGATGCTCGCCGGTCGTGACGGACCCCCGCTCGCGACAGGCCAGACATTGGGTGGCGCCTGGGTGTTGGGTCTGCTGGCCTTGGTGTTCGCCGTGAAGGGCGTGCAGGTTCGAAAGATGAAGGCGGCGCCAGATCAGCGCACGCGCGCGCTTGGACGATGGTCGCTCGGTTGGAGCCTCGTGTGCGGATCAATGTCGCTGGTCGTCGTGACGGTGATGATGACCTCGTCGGTGCCGGAGTTCGTCGAGAACGAGCTTATTTTGACCTTCGTACCGCTGGACTTGTGGTTGCTGTGGCCGGCGCTTAAGTGGACGCGGGGTGCCGACGTCGGTATCCGTCGGGTGCATCGCTACGCCATGGCGAGGGTGGTGCTCGCGACGATTGTGTTGGTCGCGCGTGTGCCGGGGTGGCTGTATCAAGAACCCTTGGCACCCCCAGTGTTTGTGCTGGGTGGATTCGCGATGTTGGCCTATCTCACGGCCCGGGCACGCGACGCCTGAAAAAATGCCGAGCTAGGGTGCTGCGCTTTTTCGAGACGAGATCGTGCCGCCAATCCGATGTGACGATGTTCGCGTCACTCAAAGAGGTCGCGCGCTCGAGACCCTCGAATGAGGGCTGCGTGGCCTGTTGAAGACTATTTACTTGATCGACCAGGCGCGGCGGATACCGCCATCTTCCACCTCGTAGACCATGATCAACTCCAGCACGTCGCCCCCCTCGCGCCCTGTGATGCGCTCGTGGTCGATGACGCGGTCGCCAAAGACCGCCCGGTGGACGAGGTCGCTGTGAAGCTCGGGAGAGCGGGCGAACAACTCTCTGTAGATTCCGCGGACGGCCTCGCGCCCTTGAGCGCGGGGCGCCGGGTCGCCGAGAGCGAACAGCTCGGCCTCCGGATGAAACGTGGCCATGAAGTCATCCAGGTCACCGCGGTTGTACGCTTCAAGCTGCGCTTGCACGACGGCCTCGGGGCTCCCAGCGGCGGGGCGTGAACTCTGTGATTGTTCGCGAGTGTGGGCGGCCGACGAGGGCGGGCGGGCCCCCCCCTCTACGGGGGCTGTACAAGCGACAGCAGCGAACACCAGCAGCGGAGTCAGGCGCGGGAACGTTGGGGCGAGTCTCATGCACGCGGGAGTGTAGCGCTCTTTAGGGGAAACGCTTCGCTCCGGTACCGCTCGCAAAGGCGCCGGAGAAAGCGCCGCAGCGGCGGAGTTTGGGTCGCGTGCCGCGGCGACCCCGTCGTGGCCCTCGAAGGCCAGGCTTGGTGACGCCTTGGTCGGTGAGGGGAGCGAGGAGCCCGGGGACAGAGCCGCCGCCGCGACGCGCAACCTCGCGCGCCTCCTCCTGAAGCGAGAAGGAAAAACGTCCGAGTTCTTCGCAGGCCGCGGGGAGTGCCGCGTGGGCCTTGGCTCAAAAGAGGAAGCGTCGGAGCCGCCGCGAGTCTCGCACGCTGGTCAGCGGGTTGGCCTCGCGTGGGGAGGGTGTCGAAGGGATCGGTGTCGAGTGCCCGAGACGCTGTCGCGTTAGAACGGCGTAGCGAGGCCGGGAGGGGGCGGCACGGTGTGGCGGCTCCGCACCATCGACGGACAAGGCGCTGAGGTGTCGGATGAGCTCCAGCCGGACCGCGCGCAGAGATTTCGCGGACGAGTCTTCATGTTAGGACTCCGAACCGATCTTGGAGAGGCGTCCCGCGTTCGGGGGTTGATTCAACCTGCGGTCCTGGGGGATTCTCGGGAGGGGAATGGGCTCTGATTCCAATCACGCTGGCGCATCACCCTCGACGTGTCCAGACAGCACCCTCGCGGATGAATCCATGAGCCGGGCGGCGCCGGAGGGTTCCGCGCCCGCATCGGCTGACATCTCGGCGGGGGGAGTGACCCGGAAGTCCGCGACATTCCTTCCGCCGGGCAAGGTGCTCGGGGACTACACGATCATGGCGCGCCTCGGGGCAGGAGGGATGGGGGAAGTTTACGAGGCGGTTGATACCCGCAACCGAGAGACCGTCGCGTTGAAGGTGTTGAAGCGGTGGGAGCCCGCGCAGCAGATCCGCTTTAAGCGTGAATTTCGGGTGCTCGCGCAGTTGCGGCACGAGAACCTCGTCCGGCCGCGCGAGCTTGTCGCCACTGATGATTGTTTTTTCTTCACGATGGACCTTTGTGACGGTCCGAACCTGGTCGGCCATGTTCGGCACGAAGTGGAACCTGGGCAGCTGCCGAACCTGATCCGTCTTCGGCGGTCGCTGCGGCAGCTGGTGGCAGGCGTTTCGGCGCTCCACAGCGCCGGGCTGCTGCACCGAGATCTTAAGCCGTCGAATGTGTTGGTCACCAGCTATGGGCTCGTGCGCGTGCTCGATTTTGGACTCGTGCGCGACGTGGCGGCCTCGGATGACATCACCATGGAGGGACAACTTTTGGGCACGCCCGCGTACATGTCCCCGGAGCAGTCGATGGCGACGCCGTCTACCCCTGCGACGGACTGGTACGCGGTGGGCACGATGTTGTTTGAGCTGCTCACGGGAGAGCGCCCGTTTCGCGGCACGCTCCTCCAGATCTTGAGCGCCAAGAGCGAGGGCCCGCCTCCCGATCCCCGGGCGGTGGTGGCCTCGGTACCTGCGGATCTCGCCTCGCTGACGATGTCATTGCTGGCAGTCGACCCCACGCAGCGCCCGGGGGCAGCCGAGATCCTCGAGGTCCTCGGTGTCGACCCGGAACACGATCCTGTCGCGCTTGAACTCACACATCAGCCGCTGGTGGGGCGGCAGGCCGAGTTTTCGGCCCTGCGAGCGGCCTACGATCGAGTTCGCCTGAATGGACAGTCGGTCACGATTCACCTGCGGGCGGAGAGTGGCATGGGGAAGTCAAAGCTCATCTCTGAGTTTTTGGCGGCTCCACTGTCCACGTCGACTCCATTCATCCTACGTGGCCGCTGCTTCGAGCGAGAATCGGTCCCGTATAAGGGACTCGATGGCGTCATCGACTCGCTCTCCAGCCAGCTGCGACATCTCAGCGAATTGGAGGTGGCGGCGATTCTTCCACGCGACGTGACGTCGCTGAGTCTGCTCTTTCCCGTGTTGGCTCAGATCCCTGCGGTCTCCAATCAGCGTAAACGCGCGGCCACGGGGCTAGATCCGCAAGAGATGCGTCAGCGGGGGGTGGCTGCGCTCCGTGAGTTGTTCGGTCGTCTAGGCGACCGCCATCCGCTCATCGTCATCATTGATGATTTTCAGTGGGCTGACCCGGACAGCGCACGCCTGCTTAATGAACTCATGAGTGAGCCAGACGGGCCCTTGCTGATGCTGATCGTCGCGTTTCGACCGGAGACGGACAAACGCGCAGCGCTCCTCACCTTGGGCTCCGCCTTGGCGACATCTGGACGAGACATTGAGACGATTGACTTGGGGCCGCTGCGAGACGAGGACGTGCAATCGTTGATGAACCATCTCCTCGACGGGGCGAACGAGAAACTGCTCGCGCAGGCGCTGGCCTCGGCCAACGGAAACCCCTTCCACATCGGAGAGCTCGTTCGGGGTGGAGAGCCTGAGCATTCATCCACCCAGCTTGACGAGCTTGTCGCTCGTCGCGTGCGACGGCTGGAGTCTTCGTCGAGGCGGCTGCTCGAGATTATCGCGGTCGCCGCCGGCCCGATCCGGATCGACCAGGTCTCTCAAGTAGAAGGTGGCGAGAGCGACGCTCGAATTCGGCAGATCTTGGGCGAGCTACATCGCGACGGCATGATTCAACTCGACGAGGCGGAGTGGGTGGAGTGTGCCCACGATCGGATCCGCGAGACGGTCGTGAGCGACTTGGCGCCCTCCAGGCTGCGGGAGCAGCACCTGCAGCTGGGCGAGGTGATCGAGCGCGGGGGAGGAGAGTTTGAGGTCCTCTTGGAACACTTCGAGCAAGGTGGGGACGACGTGAAAGCGGCGAACTACGCCGCCAAAGCCGCCGCCGTCGCCTACGAGACCTTCGCGTTTGACCGCGCCGTGGAGCTGCTCCGGCGCTCGCTCTCGCTCGACTCGAGTCCGGGTCTTCACGAGAGCAGCCACCGCCGCCGCTTGTTGGCCGACGCCCTCAATGATGTCGGGCGAGGCAAGGAGGCGGCGCATCTCTGGCTCGCGATCGCCAAGGAGACCACTCCAGAGGAGGGGCGATCGTTCAAACGTAGAGCGGCTGACTCACTGATCAAAACCGGACACGTCGAAGACGGCCTCGATGTCTTGGCGTCGATCCTCGATGACTTTGGGCTCGCGTTGCCGCGGGGCAGAGCCGGGGCCCTCACGTCGTTGGTGTGGGAGCGAGGGCGGTCGGCAGTTCGGGGCCGCAGGTTCCACGCGCGACCGGCGGCCCGCATTCCCCCCGAGCAGCTCGAGAAGATTGATCTGTGTTTCGCGGTCGTCTGTGGATTATCCACCCAAGAGGTGCTGGTGGGCGCGCTCTTTCAGGCGCGGAACCTTCGCCTCGCGCTCGACGCGGGAGAACCCTATCGGATCGCGCGCGCCCTCGCGTATCAAGCCGTCGTCTCTGTTCACTTGGGTGGACGGTGGGTCGATTCGCTGCGCGACTGGAACCAGGCCAAGGCGCTCGCCCAAAAGATCGAAGATCCCAAGTTGGAGGGCTATGTGGATTTGTGTGAGAGCTCCGCCCACTGGCTTGAGCGACGCTGGTCTGACTCGGCGACGGGTTTTTTGGACCTCATCGAGCGCCTGGAAGGAATCCCAGACTCAAGCTGGGAGCGCAGCACCGCGGAGGAGTTCCTCAACTGGGCGCTGATCCAGCGGGGAGACTTCGCGCAGGCGAGAGCGCGGCTGGTACCGGGACTGCAGCGCGCTCAAGACTGCGGCGACCTCCAGCTGTCTATCGACTTCTCCGCCATGCTCGCCATCGTCGAGCTTGTCAGCGGAAACCTGGAAGAGGCGCAAGCGACGCTCGACCGAGCGACCGACGGGTGGTCGCCGGATCGCTACCTTTTTTCCCACGTGTGGCTGTTTTACGCGACCGCCCCGCTCGCGCTCGCCAAGGGGGATCTTGAGGGTGCCCTTGAGCTGTGTCGGAAGACGGTGGAGGCGATGGGTCCAGCGTCGCTGGATCAGCTGGCCTTCATTCGAGACAGCGTCAAAGAGATCGAGGCGCGCACCTATCTGCTGGCCGCGCTCGCCGGAGACAAAAAGAGGGCGGGGCTCGCCAAGGTGCGCGCGCGTGAGCTTCGGAAGACCTGCAACCCCGTGCTTGAGGCCCACGCGGAGGTGATCGAGGCGGGGCTGGCCATCGTCTCCCGAGACACTGAGTCCGCGCTCGAGAGGTGGGCCCGCGCCGAAGCGACCTTCGCCGAGTATGGGATGGAGGCTCATTGCGCCTCCATCCGTGTTCAGGTCTCGCGGGTGTCCTCCGGGGAGAGCACCCACGAGACTCCCGAGTATTTTCAGCGCGCGAAGATCAGGGAGCCCCAGCGCGTCGCGAACCTTCTGGTGCCAGCGTTGGGCCTGTCATCGTGACGAACTCACGGTGAGGTCTCGCACCGGAGATCCATCCCAGGGAGGACCTCGAAGCCGGGAGTCGACTGATCATCTCCGTCGACGATGGTCGGCTTTTGAAGCCACAGTCCAGACTCGAAGAGGTCTGCGCCCACGGTCAAGCCGGCGGCCTCCATGTCGTGCTTAAAGTCCGGATCGGATTTGATCGCCCCAACCTCGCTCCACAGCTCGAGTTCTTTGGCGTCGGGGTAGTAGGCAGCGACGAGGTCGCGCATCAGCGTCCCCTTGCGCAGCATCATGATCAAGCTGGCCGCCTTCACCTTGTTGAAAGATTCAAGCGCCTTCTCCGAGACGGTGGGGGAGACGACGCTCCGCACGGTCAGATAGGGCTTGTTAGGATGCTCTGGGAAGGCCGTCGTCAGCCACAGCTCAAAGCTCGTCGGGTTTTCTCCCGTCAGCACCAACTCGTAGTTGAGGAGATTGGACTTGTCGGACAAGACGGTAAATCGAAATCGCGTATCGCTAAAGAACGCCTCCTGGTGTCGCTGTGTTCCAGGGCGAATGAGCCCGACGTAGGAGACCTCGGGGGCGCCGGATGCGTTGGCCGACACGGTCAGATACATCGAGAAGGGCGCCTCGGTTGTCGCGCGCAACATGAACACCCCGAATAACGCGGGAGAGAACACGTGCCCGTCGGTCAACGGGGGCGCGATGTAGAGCTCGCCGGAGGCCGACGACCAGTCGACGGCGCTGGTTGCGCCAAAGACCTCATCGGCCTGCGCGGGATCACGAAAACGGAAGACATCATCGAATCGGCCGCGTTCGCTCAAGATCGAGGTGAGCGCCTTCCACTCGGTGAAGGGGTTCCCCGCTTTGTTCGCTCGTTTTGGAAAGGTTGTGCCCTCCGAGATCTCATGGCGCTCGAGGAGCATGTTCGCGGTGAACGCTGCTTTCAGAGTCTTGCCGCTGCCTTCTCCCGCCAGCGGACGCGCAGGAGCCTCCTCGTAGAAGGCGTCGTGTCGCTGGTGTGTCGCGTTGACGGTGTAGTAGCGCGCGGGCCCGCTACCCGTCGGCGGCACACATGACTGCTGTCGGATGAAGTCGTCGACGTCATCCTCGTTGAGGGTCAAGTACGCGTGGAACTGCTCATCGAGCTCGGCGTCCGTGTACACGTGGTCGTCACCGTGGACGTAGCGCCGCATGATCTCTTTGAACGCGTCGCTCGACTTGTTCCAGACCTCGGTGCCGCGGTGGTCTTGGAGCGCACGATCGAGGGGAGTCGCGCAACCAGCGAAAGAGGTCGCAGCCAGCGCTAGGAAGATCGCCGCGCAACGCGACCGGCGAGGAGTGTGGTGAGGTCGTCGCACGGCGGGACCGTACCATGTCGACCGCGGGGCTCTCCCTCGACGGGAGGGTGTACGGTCGCGTCGAACAGCAGACTCGCGATCTCAGCAGGTCGCAAAAAGAAGACGTTTTTTGGCGAGCTCCGATCGCTCGTATCGAAGTCGCGCGCGTCATGGCGAGACGAGCTCCCGTGGAGAAATGCCCCCCCGGAGGGCGCACCGAGTCGGGCTCTCGTCCGAGTGAGACCTCGACGCGGCTAGGCCCGGCGCCGGTTCTGCCGATAACGGCCGTATGAGCGGCGCGATTTCTCCTCGCGAGGTCGGACAAAAGGAGGTGGGGGACCAGATGGTTGGTGGTGGGTGCGAACGTTGGGTTCCGGGCGGCGCGTGAGTTATGCTTGTGCGTGGCCGTTTGAAACGAGCCCGAGTCCCCAATCGCTGCGCGCGGACCCTTGGGGAGAGACCCGCGATGCGATTTGTCCAAGTCAGCGATCTTCATCTCGTCTCCGACGGTCAAAAATTACACGGTTTGGATCCAGTGCGACGATTCAAGCGGTGCATCGCAGACATCAATACGCACGCCCATCGCCTCGATTTTTGTGTCATCACCGGCGACCTGTGTGACCGCGGCGACCGGGAGTCGTACGAAATTTTGCGCGAGATGCTCAAGGACTTGAAGCTGCCCTGCCATTTGATGATGGGGAATCATGACCGCCGAGACAACTTCTTCGAGGTGTTCCCCACGGCGGCCAAAGACCCTTACGGGTTCGCACAGGGGGAGCTGGCTACAGACAGCCAGGTATTTCTTTTCTTGGACAGCGTTGACGAGGGAGCGCACGCGGGCCTGTATTGCGAGCGCCGCCAAGCGTGGTTGTCCGAGCGATTGGAGCAGGCCGGGGAGCGTCCTGTCTACGTATTCATGCATCACCCGCCCTTTGACATCGGCTTTCCGTCGCTCGATCGGATGAAGCTTTGCGATGGCGAACGGTTTCGCGAGATTCTTGAATCTACCGGGCAGGTTCGACACCTGTTTTTTGGCCACGTGCATCGACCCTTGTCGGGTAGTTGGGGCAGCGTTCCGTTTTCGGCGTTGCCAGGAACGAACCACCAGATTGCGACCGACTTCGAGATGCGCGAACCGATGCCGTACAGTCATGGGCCGCCGGCGTACGCGATCGTGGATCTGCACGGCGACCGCACGCTTGTACATCTTAATCATTTCCTCGACGACTATCCCCGACGCAACGAAGCTCGGGTCTGGGAACCGCGGAAGGTCGGATGGTTTGAGAAGCTAACTGGGCGCTAACGCAGAGGACGCCGGAGATGGGGGAGCGACGTTAGGCGAGCGCCTGGTCGTCGTGAATGTGGTCCCAGTCTCGTTGGGGCGTGCGCCAGTCGCCGTAGCGGCAGGTGAGGTAGCCCTCGGCGTCGGCAGGAATCGGATAACTGCGACCCGCGAATTCAATTTGTTTGAGCTCGTCGTGGAAGCGCGCGGGCACGGACTTGCGGGCGTACCGTCGGATTCCCTCCGCCCAGGTGTACACGTCGTCCGTCTTTGTCTTGATGAAGATGTCGAGTTGAACCCCGCGAAACACATAGAACCGGCGGACGCTGACCTTGACGATCCGGACCTCTTCGAGCAGCATCGGCGGATCTTCACGGGTGTGGTTGAGAACGCGCACGCGGTAGCCCATCTTGCGTAGGGCCTCGATGGGCCCGTCCAGATTGGGGAACTCTACGCGCGAGACGGCGAGGTCGAGGTCGTTGTCCCAGGGCAGCAGACGATTTTCGCGCACGACGCCGAGCAGGGTCCCTGCGTCGAGGCAGTATTTGACGCCAGCCGCGTCCAGCGAGCCACATACGTCCGCGAGCAGACGCATCGCGTGATCGTGGTTTTTGCCGGTGAGCCTGGTGTTGCCTGCCATGGAGACGCTGCCTCTGCGTGAACCTATCGCATCAAATGAAGAGGTGGACAACTATTTGAGGCGCGGAGTTGCGACAGGGAGGCCACGCAGGGAGGCGAGCGAAGTACAACGGGGCAGGTCCTAGAACCCACACGGGGCTTGTTCAATGGCGGCGGGGTCTCGTGCGCATTTCGGTCGTCGTTTCGCAGCGTCGGCGGCAACCATCACCCAAGCTTCAGCCGGGTTGATTGGGTAAACGTGGCGCTCATGGGGCGTTGTCTCTGGAAAGGACTGGACGGTGAGATCCACGAGCCCGCGCGTGTCGACTGGTCCATCTCGATTCCTTCGAGACGGACCGTGTTTGTGT
>JBDQGY010000030.1:0-24847 GCA_040265175.1 Nannocystaceae bacterium | reverse complement strand
GGGCACCGCCACAGATTGTGGGCGCCGCCGACCGAACGTTGTTAATGCCCATGTTTTCTGTACGTAAATTGTGGGAGGAACGCGTGCGTGGATGATATGCAGCCCCTGTGATGTTCCGAACGCTATTTTGTACGAGCCTCCTTGTGACCCTTGTCGCGTGCGCGGATGTGGAGGACGACACCTCGAGTGGCGCGACCACGGACACCTCCGGCACCTCCGGGTCAAGCGAGACGGGCACCACAGGAGACACGGGCACCGACGGCGCCGGGACGGACGACGCGGGCGCCGACGCGGGAGACACCACCGACGGCGGAGGAGCGGACGAGGGAGGCGGCGACTGCCTCCCCAACGAGACCGACCCGTCGCAGTATGTGATCGTAGGGTTTTGGAACGGCGATCCGACCTGCTCCGGGGAACCCATCAAGACCAACGCGTTCCCCGTGGGCAGCGACGACCCTTGCTACTGCTGGCCAGGCAACTCCGGGATGAACTCCGCCGACAGCTTTATGTGTGATGCGGGCGCGGGCAGCTTCACCTACACCCAGTACAACAGCCTCACCTGCGGCGCCGGCGACGACACGCCCACCGAAAAGACCACCTTCCTCGACAGCTGCACCCAGGACATCCCGATGAACCTTTATTCGAAGATCGTGGACTTCGGGGCGTGCGGGGGGTGAGGGGTGCCGTCGCTCACGGGGCCATTCTTGGCGCTGGCGGAGAGCGGCACTCCGAGTGCTAGCCTCGCGTGCATGTTCCCCCTACGCGCGCCACCGCTGAGCCTCCGGGCCATGCAGCCCGAGGACGCCGCGGCCGTGCAGGCCTCGCGAACCCACCCCGACAACGTTCGCTATCAGGGGTGGCGACCACCGACGGTGGCGGAGGTGGTCGACCACGCGCGGCGGCAGGATCCCGCATCGGTGGGTCGAGCAGTGGGAACGGTGCAGGCGGTGCTCCTTGAGGATGGAGTCTTCGTCGGAGACTTCGGAATCTGCACCACGCTCCCGCTCCCCACAGTCGAGCTCGGGGTGACGCTCGCCCCGGGGCAACGTGGCCGCGGGTTGGCGATCCGCGGCGCGCGGATGTTGCTTGACGCCTTATTCGCGGCGGGGGTTCACCGTGTGGCTGCCGTGGTGGACCCGCGCAACGCGCCAAGCCTGCGGCTGTTCGAGCGGCTCGGCTTTCGCCGGGAGGGCCACGCCCTCGCGTCCTACTACGACGAGGTCTATGACGAGTGGGCCGATGAGGTGAGTCTCGCGATGCTGAGGAGCGACTGGATCGCCAAGAATCTCGTGGACACGCAAGCGCCGCGACTTTGATCGATTCTACGTTCGGTTCGGCGCACGTTGTGGCGGGGTTCGATATACTCTTGTCATGAGGCCCGCCATCACTGCTCTTCCAAAGCGTTTTGTCCTGCTGTCTTTCGGAGCGGTTCTGTTCATGGCGAGCGCATGCGCCGAAACGAGCGACGCCCCGAGCGCGGCACAACCCGCACCCGCGAAGGAGGCCGCGCCGGCGAAGGAGGCCGCGCCGGCGAAGGAGGCCGCGCCGGCGAAGGAGGCCGCGCCGGCGAAGGAGGCCGCGCCCGCGAAGGAGGCCGCGCCCGCGAAGGAGGCGGCGCCAGCGAAGGAGGCGGCGCCAGCGAAGGCGGCCGCGCCCGCGAAGGGGGTCAAGCCGAAGGCTGTGCCGAAGGGTCCAGCCCCGACCCGGAGGCCTTCGCCGAAGATTCTTCCCCTTGATGATGGCGACCCGAAGACCGTCCTCATCGACCAAGGCCGAACCAAGATGGTCGGGACGCTCAAAACCTCGAATGTTGCTTGCTCTAGTGACGCGGATTGCATGCGCGACTGCGGCTGCCACTCCTCGTCGTGCGTCTCTGCCGAAGAAGGGCGCGCCTGCACGCCACGCAAGTGCACCGCCAACTGTCCGCTCAACACCATGTCGTGCGGGGGAGGGTGCTTGTGCCAGGCGGGCAAGTGCACCGCGGTGCTGGTGAAAGACCGCAGCTACGATCCCGACGCCAAGTAGGGCCCACGGGTCGGTGTGTGGAGGTGTGGTCGGTGCACAAATAAAATTTTGTGACGACCCTCGGTCGCATTTCCGTGCGAGAATTGGCGCATGAGATGTTTGAACACTCGCGCCGGTTTTGCATCTTGGCTGGCGATGTTGGCCGTGGCGGCTGTCGGCTGCAGTCGGGAGGATCCCGGCCCTGCGGCGCAAAGCGTGCTCGACGGGGAGCCACCCTCACTTCGCTCGTGGAGCGGCGCGGCCAACTGCTGCGGCGAGGATCCGCATCCCGTTCACGGCGCCGCCTTGGCGGATGGTTCGGTGGTCATGGTGGGAAAGGCGGCGGCGAGCGGGGAGCAGACGGCGGGTTTTATCACCCACTGGGCTGCGCCAGAGGGGCCCGCCTACGGGAACTTTGTGAACGACGGAGGAGAAATCATCCTCCATACAATGACGCTCGAGCCCGATTCGTCGCTGCTGCAGGTGGCGAGCGCGGGAGACCTCGTTGTGGCAGTGGGCTTTCAGGCTGCGTCCGGGGGAGACACGGCACACGGCGTCGTGCTCGCGCTGGACGCCGCGACCTTCGATGTGCGCGCGCAGCTTCGGGTCGACGCGCCCCAGGCCGGGGAGTCTGCGGCGCTCGAGTCCGTGCTCGTCACGACCGATGGGCGCGTGGTGGTGGGCGGCGCGTGGGGCCTCGCGCGCGAGCAGATGGAGGGCTTCAAGTCTTACGGGAACGTGGTCGGCGGGCAGGGCGTCGTCATGGAGTTTGAGCTCGCCGCGTGGCTCTCCGCTTCGGAGGGGGGCGCCGTCGCCACGCCGGCAGACGTGTCAGCGGTCAGTCGGGAGATTTCAGAGACGTTCTCTGTGAAGAGCATGCGGCGCTGGTCGGACGGGAGCTTGGTCGCGGTGGCCAGCGACCTCGACGAGCGAAGCGGCGTGCTCTGGGTGGAGGCGGGGCTGACGGGTCATCGGTGGATGCCTTACGCCGAGGGCATCGAGCTCACCGACGTCTCTGTGTTCTCGGGGCTCGACCAAGGCGACGCCATCGCGGTCGTGGGCCACGGCGGATCCAACACCATCGACGGTCACGCCGCGCTCATGGACACGCAAGGAGCTGTCCTGTGGACCTCGACGTTCGGCAACCCAAGCTTGGATGACAGCGAGGTACCCAATGGCGGGCTCGCTCCCGATAAGTTTATTTTTGACGAGTGTTGGGGTGTCGCGCAGCGCGGTGCGAGCTTGGTGGTGGCGTGCGGGACCGGGATCGAGGGCTGTGGTGCGGTGGAGGCGACAGCGAGTGAGACCCAAGCCTGCGAGGGGGACCCGCGACGGAGCTGGCGAAGCTACCTCGTGGCGGTGGATGGCGCCGGCGAGGTGCTGTGGAGTCGCGCCGACTCCTTCGTCGAGTCCACCGGAGAGGCCTCGGAGAGCGCCGCCGAGTTCGTGGTGGTGGACGCCGCCGGAGATGTCTACGCCATCATCGATCAAGTCTTCGGCGTTGGCCTCGCCCGCTTCGGCGACTGACGTGGGGGCGCCATCACGGGCCGGTACCCGCGGACATCGTCTCCAGCATGGTATTGGCGACAAGCTCGGCGCCCACGGGGGTGAGGTGGATCCCGTCGCCATGGAACGCCTCCGGTTGCGTCTGCGCGGAGACAATGTCGCGACCGTCGACGAAGGTGACGCCCTCGAGACGTTCTGCCAAGGCCTGGTAGCGGGAGCTCATGATGACGAGCTCGTCTTGGCATGCGGCGAACTCACTGCCGGGGGCGGGGTCGTAGTACCCGAAGAGCAACACCTTGGCGCCGTCCGCGAGGGCCGCCTCCACGAGGCTTGGCATGGCGCCAGCGAGGGTGTCTTCGCTGACGAGGGTGTCGAGCTCGTCAGTGCACTCACATCCGCACCCCTCGTTGAGGTCGTTGGCGCCGCCGTCCACGATCACCCACGACCACGGCCCGGGGGTGTACTGCTCGAGAATGTCGAAATCGGAGGGGTGGTCGAGCCACGTCCCCCCCACGGCGCGGTCCTCGATCCGGGCTTCCCGCGCCAAGGAGATGAAGTCGCCAACATCCCCGCACACGTCGCCGTTGAAATCGAAGACAGAGTCGCCGACGACCACGACAGTGTCGTCTGCGGCGAGCCGTTCGAGGCTGTCACAGCGCGGGTGAGCAGCACAGCCCGCGAGCCACGCTGTTGTGGCGGCGATCATCACAGGGGGGCAACGAGGACTTGTGGACGCCTGAGGGTGAAGACGCATCGCGGCACGATACTGAGCGATGCCTGGACTCGCAACGCACCGGCGCACCCGAAGAAAAAACCGAAACCGCCTGGAGAGGCGGTTTCGTTGTGAGCCCGGAAGGACTTGAACCTTCAACCCGCGGATTAAGAGTCCGCTGCTCTGCCAATTGAGCTACGAGCCCGAGGGAGGGAGTTATAGACGATTTGGGCGAGATGTAAAGCCCCGGCGGAGCGCTCCCTCGCAGCCGCCCACGGCCGCTTTTCAGGGTCAGGGCTCGGCGTCGAGCACTGGGGCCGCGGTGGCCGTTACCACCTCTTCTCGCGTGACGCCCGGCGCGATCTCCAGGAGACGGAAGGCCTCGGCCTCGCGGTGGGGCGCGAGGACGGCGAGATCGGTGATGACGAGGTCCACGCAGCGCATGGCCGTGAGCGGGAGGGAGCAGGTGTCCACCAGCTTGCTGTTGCCGTTGCGGTCTTGGTGGGTCATGACGGCGATGACCCGGCGCGCGCCCGTGGCGAGGTCCATGGCGCCCCCGATTCCCGCCACCTTTTTCCCAGGCACCATCCAATTGGCGAGGTCCCCGGAGACGCTCACCTGCATGGCCCCGAGGACCGCCACGTCCACGTGCCCTCCGCGGATCATGGCGAAGCTCTGGGCGGAGTCGAAGGTGCTGCCGCCTTCGATGACCGTGACGGTCTGTTTGCCGGCGTTGATGATCTGCGGATCCACCTCATCCTCGTAGGGGAACCGACCCATCCCGAGCAGCCCGTTCTCGGAGTGCAGCACCACCTTGTCCTCGGGCTTGAGGTGGTTGGCGATGAGGGTGGGGATGCCGATGCCCAGGTTGGCGACCGCGTTGGGCGGAAGTTCGCGCGACGCGCGGGCGGCAATTTCGTCTCGTGTCCAAGGCATGGCTGGAACTGTATAGTCTCAAATATGCGACGACTCTGGCCATCGATTGCGGCGCTCTTTGATCAGGCCGCCCGAGGCAGCGTGATGGTCCTGGCGCTGGTCGGGCTGCCGGGGTGCCTCAAGCTGCCCCCGGCCAACGCGCCCACCGGTGCGGATCAAGGAGCCACGGCCGCCAGCGAAGGGAGCGGCGCGGTGCTCGTGGCGGCGCGCGCGGTGGCCGACCTCTACGCGCCCGGCGAGGTGCGCGGCTTCGTCTTTGAGCAAGGAGACGAGAAGATTGGGGCCTCCTACGGCCGCTACGACGGCCCACAAACCACCCAGGCGGGAGATGTGGAGCATCACTTCTCCGTTCGAAACACGCTGCGGGTGCCCGGACGCGCACAGGTGCGAACGGAGGGACACATGGTGCTCGACGACTCCGGAGCGCTGGTGCGAGGCTGGGAGCAAAGCGAGGCGGCCCGACTGGAGTACCAGGTCGAGGGGGACACCCTCGTCTTCACAGCGGGTGAGGAGCGCGACACCTTGGCGTACGCGGCGGGAGACGGATTCATGGGCTTCATGTCTACGATCCACGAAGAGCTGTTGTTTGCGATGCGACCGGTGCGGGATCAGCCGTGGACGCTGCGCGTGGTGAATCTGTCCGGCGGTGGCGCGACGCCGTGGGACGCGCGGGTGGTGGCGCGTGAGGGGGACGCGGTGACCGTTCGTACGAGCCTCGGCGAGAAGGTGACGCTCGCGGGCGGGAAGATCGTGGGGATCGAGGTGGTCGACGATGGCCTCACGGTGCGGCCAATGGACGCCCCCTCGTTTCCGGAGTGGACGGTGGAGGTGGCCAGCCCCTTGCGCTACGCGCCCGCTGAGGACGCGACATTTGTGCGGCGGGAGGTTTCCTTGGCGGGGCGCGCGGGGGAGCCCACCCTGGCTGGAGAGGTGCTCATACCTCGCGACGTCGGCGGCGGGGCGCCTGCGGTGTTGTTCTTGTCAGGGAGCGGCATGACGGATCGTTACGGATTCGCGGGGCCACCTCCGATCGATTTTGGGAGTCACGAGATCACGGACGCGCTCGCCGAGGCGGGATTTGTGGTGCTGCGGTACGACGAGCCTGGTCACGGTCAAAGTGACCCGTCGCCGCTGTCGTGGGTGCGGCAGCAAGAGGACGCTCGGAGAGCGTTGAGGATGCTGATGGTGCAGCCCGAGGTAGACCCCGCGCGGATCGTGGTGGTCGGACACGGGGAGGGTGGCTGGCGCGGGGCAGCGCTGGCGAAAGAGCGTCCTCGCGAGGTGATCGCAGTGGCGATGCTGGGCGCTCCTGGCCGCAGCTATCGTGAAACATTCGAGCGCAACGCCAAGGCCGTCAGGGACACGCTCGGCCCGGACGAGCGCGCTCGGGCGGTGAGCCAGCACAACCAGCTGATGGCGGCGATCGAACGTGGCGTAGGAGTTCCAGCGGAGCTTGTGCCCCAGGCCCAGTGGCTGCGCGAGATCCTCGATGTAGACCCTGTGACTGTCCTAGGCGGACTAAAAGCGTCGGTGTTGTTGGCTTACGGCGACAAAGATCTCGAAGTAGACGTCGTCGAGGCGGTCCAGCGATTAAAGCAGGCCGCCATCGACACCGGCACACCGGTGAAGGTGCAGCGCTTCAAGGACCTCGATCATCTCTTCAAGTTGGAGGAGAGCGAGCGCTCTACCCCCGCGAGTTATCGCCAGCAAAGGCCGGTCGATGCAGAGTTCCTCCAGGGACTCATTCGCTGGCTGCGTGAGCACAGCGAAGGTTCCGAGAGCTAGGGGCGACGGTGGAGCGCCGGAGGACGTGCGCGCGGCGCCCCGCTAGTGGAAGAACGCGTCGATGGCGGATTTGAGGCGCCGCGGCTGCACTGGTTTTGAGAGGCAGGTCATTTTTCCCAGCCCGCTCTTGGGTAAAAACTCCGTTGAGAATCCGGTGAGGACGATCACCGGCATCGCGTCGTCGTGCAGCCACGCGGCTTCTGTGAGCTCTGCGCCCGAGCGGCGTGGCATCATCATGTCGGTGACCATTACATCAAAGTGCCCGGGGGGATTCGATTGCACTTGTTCGAGGGCATCTTGTCCGTCCTCGGCGACCGTGACTTCGAAACCCCAGCGTGAGAGAAGACGCCGAAGGACGTTGCGCACCGCGGGCATGTCATCGACCACGAGGGCGCGTCGCGAGTGATGGCCGACCTGCTGTTCCGGTGATGGGAGGGGCGGAGATTCGCAGCTTCCGATGCTCGGAAAGATGAGTTCGAACCTCGTACCCTCGCCGACGGTCGACTGCACCTCTACGACTCCCCCTCGCTCCTCGAGGATCGCTTGGACGCTCGCGAGTCCGAGCCCCGTCCCAACGCTCGCCCCCTTGGTAGTGTAGAGCGGTTCGAAGATGCGCGCGAGGACCTCCGGGGGCATCCCACATCCGTCGTCGACCACCGTGAGAACAGCACAAAGCTCAGTGTCGTGGAGGTCCCGGGTCACGGTTACTTTAATGTGACCAGGTCCGTCGATCGCGTGGCTGGCGTTGGCGACGAGGTTGGTGAGAATTTGTGTCACCTGAGATTCATGGAGCGCGATGACCATCGACGTGGGTTCAGCCTCCACCGTGAGTTGATGCTCCTCGCGCGTGAGGCTGTTGAGCATCCTTGAGATAGAGGGCACATGAACAGCGAGATCCGTGGTCCCTTCCAGTGGTTGATGGGAACGAGCCACCCCCGTGAGTCGAGAGGCGAGGGCCGACGCTTGTTCTGTCGCGTAGTGAATATCCGTCGCGATTTGTCGCTGCTCCTCGGTCAACCCGCCTAGTTCCGTGAGCTCGATGGAGGCTGCATGGGCGACCATCAAGAGGTTGTTGAAGTCGTGGGCCAAAGCCCCTGCCATGCGGCTGACGGCCTCGAGCTTCTCTGCGCGCACCATCTGCTCTCGCATGAGCTGTTCGCGTCGTTCGTCGGTGACGGTAGAGACGTTCATGGGCTCTGTACCAAGGAGCACCTTTTGCACCCGGACGCGAGCGGGGAAAGTCTCGCCCAATTTCGTGGCGAACATCGAGTCGAACACGATCGTCTCGCCCACGCTGATGTCCATGTTTTGAGGGGCGGTCGGGCAGTTCGGCGGGTGGAGGCTCCCGATGGTACGCGTGCGGAGCTCTTCGAGTGAGTAGCCGAATGCGTCGATCGCGACCCGATTCGCCTCCAGGATGACTCCCGTTCGATCGTGCACGAAGAGGGCGTCGTTGGAGTTTTGAAAGAAAGTGTTAAAGCGCGCCTGCTCTTGAGCGAGCGCGGCCCGCGTGCGCTCGACCTCGGTGACGTCGCGCGCGAGCCCGACAAATACGGTGGCGCCATCTAGTAGCATATGGGTGATGCTGAGTTCGAGGCTGCGTCGCTCTCCAGAGATGTGGAGGGCCTGCACCGGCAGTCGCTTCGATGACTCAGGGGCGTCGGGTGAGGACACAATCTGCTCGACGAAGTGGGAGATTTGCTGGAGGTCGTCTTCTCCGAAGATGTCCCGCAGATGCCCTTTAATGAGGGTGCCCTGAGGGTATCCGAGGACCTCCTCAATTCTTGGGTTGACGCCCAAGATGGTCCCATCCTTGAGGAAGAGGAGCATCCCGTCGCTGCTACAGGTCCACGCGAGCCGCCACAGCGCTCCCGGCATGCTGTCCAATCCCGCGAAAATCGCCGAGGAGTCCCCGGCCGGGGGATGTGACGGGTCGGGGTATTTAGAGTTGCCCATGAGGAACTGGCGTTCGACTTGCGCCGAGTCCTGAATACGGACTCTATCAAGGCGACAGCGAGCACGCACGAACTTCTTCAGGGCGCGGTGGCGTCGCGCCTATTATGGGTGGACTGACCCGTCCCTCTGTCGTCAGAAGTTCGCGAGGATCTCACTCTTTTTCGCGTCGTACTCCTCCTGAGTGAGCAGGCCGACATCGAAGGCACCTTTGAGCTTGAGCAGCTTATCTTGCAAGGTGCCAGCGGCGGGAGCGGCAGGAGCGGCCTGAGGAGGAGCCGCGTGTGGCGGCGGGGCGTGTCCCTGGG
Organism: Nannocystaceae bacterium; assembly: GCA_040265175.1. Taxonomy (GTDB): domain Bacteria; phylum Myxococcota_A; class Polyangia; order Nannocystales; family Nannocystaceae; genus JAAZXR01. Next base: position 15,643 of record JBDQGY010000030.1, on the reverse strand, counting down.
GGGGATAGCCCGGCTGCGGTGGATAGCCTGGCGGTGGATAGCCCGGTTGGGGACCCGCGGCGCCCATCATGTGCCCCATCATGTTGCCCATGCCCATGCCCATACCCATGCCCATACCGGCGCCCATGACTCCGCCGGCGCTGCCGCCTTTGTGGGAGTTGCGGGCCATGTCGCGCATGCCCTGCATGGCCTCCCATCCCATGGTGTTGTCGACGCCACGAGCGGACTGGGCCGCCGCGGCGTCGATGGCCTGCTCGATCTCCTTGGGCAGCGAGATGTTCTCGATGATCATGGAGGTGAGCGCAATACCGATGGCGCCGAAGTCGTCGGCGATGTCGTCACGGACCGCGTCGGCGAGTACGTCGTAGTGGCCGGCCATGTCCATGACCGAGAGCTCGCTTTTACTCGCGGCTTGCGTGAACGAAGACACGAGGCGGCTCTTGAGGAAGCGCTCAATATCATCGGTGGTCACGCATGAGTTGGTGCCCACGATCTCCTTGAAGAACAGCCCCGGATCGGTGACGCGGAAGTTGTAGTTTCCGAAGGCGCGGATGCGGATGCGACCGGGTCGGTTGCCCACCGCGAACTCGGGATCCCGAATGAGCACTGGGTTCGACGTGCCCCACTTCTGGTCGAGGTATTGGCGCAGGTTGATGAAGTAAATCTCCACCTTGTACGGCGACTCGAAGCCGTGCTTCCACCCGCGCAAGGTCGAGAGCACCGGCACGTTTTCTGTGCTCAAGGTGTGCGTGCCGGGTCCGAAGACGTCAGCCATCACGCCTTCGCTGACAAGCACGGCGGCTTGCCCTTGACGGCACACGAGCTGAGCGCCGTTTTTGATCTCGTGGTCGTCGTCAGGAAATCGCCAGACGAGCGTGTGGTTGGAGTCGTCGAGCCATTCGACGATCTCGATAAGTTGACTGCGGATAAAGCTCATGATGCCCATGACGTTGCTCGTTTCTCAAAAAGGGTTGTGCGGGAGTGCGCGGGGGAGCCCCGCGCTTGGTAGATACCCCGCGGTCGGAAGATTTATTTCAGGGCCTCGGCGCTGGTGCTCTGCTCAATTTCGCCGAATTCCTGGTTGCTGAGTCCAAACGCGTCGGCGAAGGCGCCCATGGCCTTGCGCTCCTCGGCGCTGAACGTGCCGTCGGCGCGGACGAGGGCCATGGCCGCGCGCATGAAGAAGCGCCGCTTGTAGGTCGACTCCAGGATCATGGCCGCTTCCAGCGGGTGAAATTTGCCCCCGAGGTTGTCGAGGGTGAGGTCGCTCCCTGACTCGCTCAAAAACTCTTTGATGAGGTTGGTCTCTCGTTCGTCGATGCCATCCACATCCGCGAGGTAGTAAAGCCCCCGCGCGAACACTTCTACTTCTTCGGGATTCATGTTGGGGGGATCCTACGGGGTTCGCTCCCGTAGATCCACGATCGACCTAAGGAACGTCTGGTCGCGTCAGGAACGTCGTCAGGCGTTCACCTCCTGCGAGCATGGGGGGGGCGGAGAGCGCGCTTACTTGCTGACCCGAAGGACCTCAAAGTTACGCAGCAACGGGCCACCCTCTGCGAGCCTGGGATGGTTCACCTCCACGGTCCAGCGCCCCGCGGTCGCGGAGGCCTCGGGTAGCACGGCGACCACCCCCGCGCTCGCGTCCAAGCCGATGGGAGCGGTGACGAGGCGCGCGTCTGCCGAGGTCCATACGACCTCGCTTTTGAGCGCGTCGTCGTCCGAAAGATCCGATGCGATTCGCAGTACGATCGGCTCCCCAAGCTCAAAGTACTGCTGCGGTTGCCCCTGCTCGCTGGGGACACCGAGGCGGGCGGCGATGGGGGAGGCCTTACCCGCTCGGGGAGAGGTGACCGCGAAGGTCATTTCGCTCGGAGCCGCGTTTTGGCCGTTGGCTTGCAAACTCATCGAATACACGGGGGCGTCGGCGCACCCCACGGCCGACAGGACGATAGGGACGACGAGGAACAAAATCTGGCCGGTGTGTGGTGCCACGCCCCCGTGAGGTGCGTTTTTTATGCCACATGGGAACACCTGTACTTCTCTGCACTTGGACTTCTGCCCCGTCCTTATTTGATTTTTATTGTAGATTCGTGCTGCAATAAATATATATATGGAGGAGGAACCCAGTCGTGTGGGAGCGGCTATGCTCCGCCCGTGCGAACGCTGCGCTACGTGCTCTGCGCGATCTTGTTGGGAGCGACGGGCTGCGGAGAGGGCTCCCGGCGTTCGGGGCTCGGGGAGGCGGAGACCGCAGCGGATGCCGTGGCCCAGCGAGATGCGGCTGCGGCGGTGGCGGAGACGCCCACACCCTCGCTCGAAGAGCGGCTCAAGCTCGACAGCCGCCCATTTCCTCTGCTGACCTGGTCGGCGTATCTCATCGACGTGGACTACTACGATCGAGCGCGCTTCGATCTCCGACGCCAGCTGGAGTCGACGCTGCGGGCGCTCGAGAGCCACGCGCCCGAGATCAGCGGCGTGCTGGAAGCCAACAGCCTCGTGATGACGGTCGAGGCCGAGCGACGGCGCATTGAGTTTAGCCCTCCGACAACCACGGTAGAGGCTTCCGACGTCGTGGCCACGGCGCTCTCGTTTGCGCAAGAGGTGCTCAACTTGCCAGAGGAGGAGCTGCACAAGCTCGAATATGCGGCCATCGACGGCCTGCTCGCGCCCCTCGATCCACACACGGTGTTACTCCCGCCAGAGGCCGCGGAGGATCTCGGCGTGAAGACGAGAGGACACTTTGGCGGCATCGGAGCGGAGATTCGGTCCTTCGATCGCCGCATCCTTATTCGGCGCGTGTTACCCGGTTCGCCCGCGGAGAAAGCGGGCGTGGAGGACGGTGATCTCTTGGTGAAGATCGACGGCCAGTCCACGGTGAATATGCGCACCGTGGACGCGCAGCAGCTCTTGCGTGGCCCCTTGGGTGTGGACGTGACGGTGCGTGTGATTCGTGACGGCGCGTATCTCAACCTCACGATCACCCGTGGGAAGATTCGACTGCCCACGACGCGCCGGGTGCTGCTGCCCGGGGACATCGGGTACGTGGGGCTGATGTCGTTTCAATCGGACACCACCGAGCGCATGGTGGAGGCGATCGAGGCGCTGCAACAAGAGAGCGCGGAGCGAGAGGGGCTGCGCGGTCTCTTGCTCGATCTGCGCGGCAACTCGGGCGGCCTTCTCAGTCAAGCCACGGCGGTGGTCGATCAGTTTGTGGAGGTGGGCGATCTCGTGCTCGTGCACTCCGCGGACGGTACAGAGGTGGAGCGCGCCACCCGTGCGATGGCCGTGCCTCAAGACCTCCCGCTGGTCGTGCTCATCGACGAGCAGAGCGCCTCCGCTTCCGAGATTGTCTCTGGATCGCTCAAGCATCTCGGGCGCGCGGCGGTCGTAGGCCGCACGTCCTTCGGGAAGGGCACCGTGCAGATGCTCCGCGAGGCCACGCCCTACGGTGACGATCTTGCCCTCAAAATGACCATCGCCGAGTATCGCGTGGCGGGCGATCGCAAGATCAACGCGGTCGGGGTACGTCCGCAAATCACCTTGCTTCCAGTGCAGTTGTCGGAGCTCGCGGGGGTGGTCCGGTACTACGATCGTGAGCGTTTTGTGCGGTGGCGGCAGCGCTACCAGACCTCATTTTTGCCCTCGTCGGTGCACGACGAGGGCGCCGATGCCTTCGCGGTGCCCGAGGGTCCCCTCATCCGCTACCTCGACGACGTCGGGACAGTGGAGGAGGACACGCGGATGAGCGAAGAGGTGAAAGACTACATGGCGGACGCGGAGGTTCGCATCGCGCGAGCGCTTGCGGAGGCGCTCGAGCCCCACGCGGGCAAGGAGGCGAGGCGTGCGGCGTTGGAGACCTTCGTCCCCGAGGCTCGCGACGTGCAGCGGCGGAAGATTGAGGCTGGCCTCGCCCAACAAAAAGTGGACTGGTCTCGCGCGCCTGACGGGGCGCTCCAGCCCCCCCTGGAGCTGCGGGCCTGGATTGACGCCAAGGGCGGCATCAAGAGTGGCGAGCCCTTCGTGCTGAATTTTGAGGTGCACAACAAAGGGACCACCGCCGCGAATCGCGTGCGGCTGGTGACGGATTGCCCGCTCGACGAGCTTGACGGCATCGAGTTTTTATTCGGCGAGGTGGCCGCCAATTCCCGCATGAAGCGTCGCATCGAGCTTCAGGTCATGCCGTGGGACGCGTCGCTGGTGGAGCGCCTCACGGTGGAGCTTTGGCAAGACGAGGGACCGGCGGCGCGAACGAGCGCCGGAGTCGATCTGGTCGTGCAGGGGCGCCCGCGGCCTCGATTTGAACTCGACTGGTGGGTGATGGACGACCCCGCGATGGTTCGCAAGAGCCCGAAACGACCGAAGCCGAGGTTCCCGGTGGATGTGCCTTTTGCGGTCGCGGGCAACGGAGATGGCGTATTGCAGCCTGGCGAGCGCGTGCTCGTCGCGTTCAGCGCGACCAACGTCGGCGCCGGCAAGTCCGTGGACACGCGGGCGATCCTCAACAATCACAGCGGCGTGCAGGGGCTCCTGGAAGAGGGCAATATCTCGCTCGGGAGCGTGCGCTCTGGCGGGCGTGTGTCGGGTGCGTTTGGGCTCAGCGTCTCGCCCGAGGCCGTCGCTGGGAAGGGGATGGAGCTCGAGTTTTTTGTGGGCGACGCGCATCTTCGAGAGAGCACCGGGGCTGAGATACGTCTCCCCGTGGCGCCCGCGACGACCCCGGTGCATACCGCCGCGAAGGGGAAATACAGGGTGGTCGCCGAGAGCGCCCGACTCTATGCGGGGGCCCACGCCGACGCGGTGCAGGTGATGGAGGTGCCGCAGGATTCTGTGTTGCGAGGTGAGGTCATCCACGGACGATGGCTAGGCGTACGGGGCCCGGCCCGCCGCAGGCTCTGGGTGCCGCTCGACGTGCTCGAAGCGACAAACGACGGTCGGCTCACAGAGCTCAAGAGCGCGGCTCTTGTGGCTCCGCCCGTGGTGACGGTGGAGGCCATCGCGACCACGACGGACGCGAAGAACATCACCCTTCGGGGCGTCGCAACGCACGCGGTGGGTGTGGGGGACGTGACCGTGCTCGTGGAGCCCACGGACCCGGCGTTACCGGTACGCAAGGTGTTGTATCGCTCCGCGTCGGCGCCTGCGGACGACGCGGCGGCGCCGTTGCTGTCGGTGCCCGCCCGGGATTCCAAGCGCCCTGCCAAGCTCGTTCGGACCGCGGTACCGTTCGAGGTGAGCGTGCCGCTCGCTCTCGGCTCCAACAAGATCGTTGTGCAAGCGCGGGACGCCTACGGTGTAGAGGGGGTGACGGAGCGCTGGGTGTTTCGAACCGTGACGGCGGTGGGCGAGAGCGTCGTCGCGGCGCCACCGGTCGCACCTTGAGGCGCTAGCCCGGCGGACCTGGCAGCGGGATCTTGGGTCGTTGCACCGGAGGATCAAAGAGCGGCGCGGTCGGCTGAGGCACGTCGGCCTCGGCGTCGGGTGCGGTGGGAGAATCCGCAGGAGGCGGCGTGCTCGGCGGGTCCGCGGGAGGTGCGGCGTCGTTCGGCGGCGTCGCGTCCGGGGCGGCCTTCGTTGTGTCGTCACCCCCTGCGGATTGAACGGCGGGTGTTTGCTCGGGGGCGGGTGAGGACTCGGCGGCAGGGTCGGATGGTGCGGGCTGTGAGGGGGCGGTCGAGGTCGAGGGCTCCGCGCGACGGCGACCGAGCTCTTCTTGGATCGCCGCCTCCATGACCATGGTGAACTCGGCGTCCGTCGCACCCACCGGGCGCAGCCCCGTCGCGACGTCGGCGGTCTCAAAATATACGGCCTGCTGGACTCCCTTGGTTACGGCGCGAGGACGCACGAAGCGGTAGCGCCGACGGGAGAGACCCCGCGTCGCGAGCTGTTCGTCGAGGTGGGCTTTGCGTCGCGCGGCCAGGGCGATCTCTGCGTCTTTGACAGTGGCGACGTTGACCGCAACGGCGAGGTCCACGCGACCGAGCCAAGGGTTGAGCTCAAGCAGCGCGATGAATGCGTCGACTTGGGCGAGCGCCGCGTCGCCCAGCACATCTTGGTCACCCTCAAAGGCGATCTGGGGCAAGGCGACGTTGGGGTCAAAGACCGTGGAGCTTTGTCCGGTGGCGGCGTCGATGCGCCGATCGGGACATCCATCCCAGTCGGCCCAGCCGTTCACGACCTCAGGGGCGTTGGGGCACATGTCGAGGACATCACGGACGCCGTCTCGGTCGTTGTCGAGTTCGGGGCATCCGTCGTCGTCTTCAAAGTTGTCGAGGTCCTCGGCCACGTTGGGGCAGCGGTCGTTGGCGGCGAGGAGGCCGTCGGCGTCGAGATCGTCGGGCGTGGCCGTACGCTGGGGGACCTGCATGGCCCGGCGCCGCAAGATACGGTCGTGTCGCCGCGCAAGCGTGAGAGCAGAGGGGGTAGGGTTCCCCTTAAACGGGATCTCACGACCGAGCCTCCCGGGTGGAGCCCAGCCCACGTTGAGCATGCCTTCCACGTCGGGGAGTCCAAACGCTTGAATGACCGCGCCTCCCGCATAGAGCCCGACGAGCATGCCGTTGGCAAAGCGCCAACGAGCGCCGCCGCGGAGCATGAGCGGGCGCTGGGAGCCGTCGATCACACCGACCGATCCGTCGGCCTCCATCATCACGGCCCCCTGCTTGCGCGGTCCAAAGGGGAGCCGCGCCGCGCCGCGTATGGTGAGCGAGTCAGCCAAGGTGACCGCGCCCACGGTGACGTCGGGGCGCACGTAGTAGCCAACATTGAGCGCCGTCTCGATGCCCCACGCAAAGCGATATTCCAAGAGCACCTGGGGGGCGTAGGTGGCGCCCGCCTCTCCGAGCAGCGCCGAGCGCGTCCCGGTCGGGAAGGTGACATCGAGGGAGAGCCCGAGTCCAAAACCGCGGGCGGGGGTTTGGAGGATCGTGCCCTTGAGGCCCGTGCGCACGTCGCCGATGCCCGTCGCACGCAGCGTCGACGAGAGGGTGGTGTTGGCGGTGGTGCCCTCTTGGTAGATCACCATGGGGATGCCGAGATCCAGCTGCACCCAGTCGAACAAGCCGAAGGCTACGAGCAAGTGGGTGGTCGCCCGGCTTTGAAGACTCCATGTATCCGCGGCGCTGGTCTTGTTGAGCAGCTGGCCGTAACTGTTGACCATGGTGACCGCGGGCGTCCACGCGGGCAGGACCTGGCTTGTCTCTGTCGCGACGTGAGACTCGGTGCTCGCGGCGACGCGCACGGGTTGGGTCGGGGGAGGCGCTGCGTTCACGATGGCGGGGGCGCCAAGGCACACCGCGAACGTGGCGATCATGGACCGAACACGAGAGCGCGCCCCGCAGCGAGCGGTCTCCGGCGAGGTGACTCGTTGGTGATCTTGGCGGCGAACCGTCACGCCCGGGGATTCGCCCTAAGGACCGGAGATCTTGAGATTTTTGCCTAGGGAGTGCAGCATCTGCGCAGCGGGGTCAGAGGCTGTCCCGGTGCTGGCCCAGATCTCGTCCAAAATCGCCCCTGGCACGCGGGGGACTGGCATTTTCGGGGAACTTTCCCGGCCCCGATGCGTCTAATGAAACGGTCCCTTCCCGTGGTCGAAGGGGACGAACGTGGTATCACCGCGCCGCCGACCGAGAGCCCCCGTGAGCACCCCGCCAAACCAACGAGAATCAGACGACGCGCCGCGCGAAGAGGCGGGTGAGGAGCGCGTCGTGGTCGTGGACCCGGAGACAGATCCGGACTTCAACGAAGATCTCGACGAAGATCTCGATCTGCGGGAGTTCGAAGGAGAGGGCGGGCTTGAGGGAGCCTTGACACGCATGCGGGCCTCCGAGCGCGATCCCCTGTCGCTCGGTTGGGACGAGGACGAGGACGAGCTTGGGGGCGCCAAACCCCGGCGGCACCCGTACCTCGCGGCCGTTGTGGCCGCGGCGAGCGTGGCCTTGTGTGCGTGGGTTTGGCCCGATTTTCGATTTTGGCTGGAGTCGACCCCGCGGGATGTCGGGGACGCCCAGGCGTTGTTTGACACCCCCGACGCCGACAGCGCGCTTCAAAACCGGCTCGTGTCGATCACCGGCACCCCCGACGTGTCCTACGCGGCGCGCCTACGCATCGGCGACCAGAGCTACCGCTTTGTGCGAATCCTCGAGGGAGGCGACCGGCTCTTCGCCCTGTTGCCTGACCAAGAGGGGACCCGGAGCGACGAGTTTGAGGGGCGATTTACGGGCCGCGCGCAGCGCCTGTCCGACGTGCGTTTCTTCGACGAGGTGGTCACCTATTTCGACAATCAAGGGGTCACGCGGACGCACGACGTCACGATGGATGCCTTGATAGCGGGGGTCCAGCGTGGATTTGTAGACGTCGCCGCGGAGGGCGATTCCTCGAGGCGCGTGGAGCTCGCGGACGTCACACGCCTCAACCTTGTGGTGGATCGCGGCGAATCAAAGCTCGTGCTCGGGCGGAGCACCTGGCCAGACGACGAGACCGCCCAAGCGGCCATCGCGGGGCTGAACGCTCCTTGGGCGCAGCTTCGAACGGCGGGGGCCAACAACGCCGACGATCCCAACGCTTCCATCAAGCGCAGCTACGGCCGCAGATTTGTGGTGGGAGCGCCCGCAGAGACGCGCGACGCCATGGTGGCGAAGCTCAATGAAGACGCGGGGGTCACCGGAGAGTCGGCCGATCCAAAAATCGGCGCGCTCGGGGTTCCCCAGCGCTACACCTACGCGGTGCGCCCATCGGCCGTTACCGCGCGGGACGGCACCGTAGAGATCGACATGGCCGGCGTGACCACCTCTCCCGGGTTTGAGGTGCGTGACGGCGTGTTGAAGGAGCGCGATCTGGGACCGAACGGGCGGCTGGTGATCGACGCTGGAGACGTCAGCCGCATTGAACTTGAGGAGCGGTTGTCGGTGGATCGAGACGGCACAATCATCTTGGTGGGTCGCACGCCCGAGGGCCAACGAACGGCCGCCTTAATGTTTGTGGTGGTCGGCTTGGTGGGCCTGTTCAACATGATCGCGGTGGGCATTTTTGTTCGCCGGCGCCGTGACTTGGCCTAGCGGCAGGCCCGCAAAGCGGTGCATTTAGCGCGCCTACCGCATCCCGCGGCCCGATTCGCGCCGATAAATTCGCATCTTGCACGTTCGGTGTACCATTCCCCCAGTGCCTAATACCGGGGCCACACTGCTGCAAACACTCGGGGTTGGCGGCGCGTTTTCGCGTCGTTACGGCACCACGTGCGCATTGCTTACTCTGTCGAGCGGGGATCGTTGGCTCATCGACTGCGGTCGACAGGCTCCCGATCAGCTGAACGACGCGGGCATCTCCTGGCACGACCTGGCCGGGCAGATCATCACGCACGTCCACGGCGACCACGTCTTCGGCCTCGAGGATTTTGCCTTCGGTCGCTTCTACGAGACTCGCGGGGAGGTGGGGTCCATCGTCTCCGGCGGACCTCAGCCCCACTTTGTGGCCCACTCGGCGGTGCGCGAGGAGGTGTGGTCCACCCTCTACGCGTCGCTGCGGTACCACAAGCTCGGAGACAACCCGACCGCCGGGACGCTCAACACCTATTTTCATGTGTGCGCGCCCGTTGCTGTGGAACCACCAGCGGACAACGTGTGGAACCACAGCGAGTCCTTTGAGGCGGGCGGTACCCATCTGATCGCGCGGGAGAGCGAGCACGTGCCGGGCAAGCCCTCGTGCTCGCTGGAGATCTCCATCGACCCTGCCGGCGACCGCATCGCCTGGTGGAGCGGTGACTGTACGGTGGACGCGGACTACCTCGCGTCCATCGAGGCGCGCACCAGCATCTTCTTCCACGACTGCACCTTCGTGGAGTATCCGGGGCAGGTGCACGGGGCGTTCTCTTTGCTACGAGATCTGCCCGAGCACATTCGCCGCAAAATGGTGCTGATGCACCACGAAGACAATATCGAGACCCACCGCGCAGAGGCGGAGGCGCTCGGGTTTCGTATCGCCATGCCCGGGGACATCTGGAACTTAGTCACCGGCCAGCGTGGTTGAGCCGCGAGTCCCCAGCGGGCGCGCTCACGTGCGCGAGTTGATACGTGGCAAAAGCTCGGCGAAGTTGCAGGGGCGGTGGCGGTGATCGAGCTGGGCGAGCAGGATCTTCGTCATGGCGAGGCGGCAGGCGCCCGTGGAGCCGGGCAGCACGAACACGAAGGAATCGCCGCACTCGTAGGCCTCAGCGCGACTTTGAATGGTCGACGTGCCGATCTCGTCGTAGGACAGCCGCCGAAACAATTCGCCGAAGCCTGGAATCGACCGGGTCGCGAGGGCTTCGATCGCCTCGGGGGTCACGTCGCGCCGCGCGAAGCCGGTGCCCCCCGTGGTGAGGATGATGTCCACGTCGCTGCGGTTGATGAGGGCGCGGACCGACGCGCGGATGTCATCGCGTTCATCTCGCACGATCACGCGCTCGGGCTCGAGGTGTCCCGCCTCTCGCAAGGTGTCTGCGAGGTAAGCCCCGGAGCGATCGTCGCTCATGGTGCGCGTATCGGAGACGGTGACGATCGCGACCTGCAGCGGGATGAACGGGCGCGCGGGATCGGTCGGGGTGGTCATGGCGATTGAGAGTACCGTGCTAGCGGACCGGGGGAAGAGCCTGGCGATCTTCGGCGCCGATCAGCGCCGACGCGACGAGTCCACGCCCCTTGGCGAGGCCGGCGAGCCCGCGACTGCGGGTGTGTCGCGAGAACCAAAACCCCGCGCCGATGATGGTGCCGGCCACCGCCGTCAACAACGTGGGGAAGCCGAAGGTCACGAGCAGCGACGCGCCCACGATGGCGTTGGTGACGGCGCCGGAGCGGGTGACCAGGGCGCGGTGACGCGCGACGGTGGGATCCATGTGCACGGTGACCACCGAGTAGTGCGCGTCGTCGCGGCTGGCCTCCACGTGGTAGGCGATACCGTGGGGAATGTCGGAGACGGTGGCGCGGGTGTCCCCGTCGAATCGCGCGCGGGCGTTGAGCGCTTGTTCGAGGGTGCGCACCACTTCTTGGAGCGCGCGCTGGGGCGGCATCGCGAGGCGCTGGGTGGAGCGGTGCCCCGCGAGTCCCGTAACGGCGGGTCCGTCACCAGGAGTCGCGCTGTTGGCTGCGAGGGGGCCTCCATCAGGCTCGTCTGGGTTGGAGCCGGCGAGGGTCTCGCGCACTTGTGCCTCCGAGAGGCCGGTCTCCGCGGCCATCTCCGCGATCTCTTCCTTGGAGAACTCCCCCACGATGGCAGTGTAGCCCGGGCCGCCGGATCGGCGCGTGGCCGCTTCCATATGGTCGTATCGACGCGTTCAGGAGGGTCTGAGCGCCGCAATTCAAGTTGGGGGCGGGAGCGGGCGATGCGGTGACCATGGCGGTCAACGGACTCGGTGGCGCGATGGACTCGGCGCTTGCAGGCATGCAGGCCGGCGCGGGAAGGGTGCACGACGCGGCGAAGACGCTGGCCACCGAGGTGTCCGCGGAGGCCATCGTGGACATGAAGAGCGGCGAGCGCCAACACGAGGCGAACGCCAAGGTGGTCAAGGCCGTCGACGACATGCTCGGCGACCTCATCGACACGCTCGCGTAGGCGGGCTGGAGGCCGAGGGGTGGATGAGGGAACTGAGCGCCGCGCGCACGGGGGCGCGGCACGTTGACGGTGTTCTCTCCCCGCGGCAGGTCGCCAGCGGGCGGCGCTCGTGCGATAACACGTGGATGATAGTTGGTAGGTTGTTCGATGGCCGATGGCGAGGACTCGCCGTGGCGTGTGCCCTGGTGTTCGCAAACTCGCAGGGTGTGGGGTGCAAGGGTGCCGAAGGCAGCGGCGACGGCGCGGCAGGCACCGAGACCGGCGGCGATGGTGACGGCGACGGCGACCCGGATCAGCGACTCCCCGACGACGAGCTTGAGTGGCCCGCGCTCGACTGCGATCCGATCGCGCCGGCCTACTGCGCCTTCCCGTTCCCCTCCAACGTCTACACCGTGGCCGACGACCAGAGCGCCACGGGACGCCGCGTGAACCTCGGCGAGGCGACGCTGCCCGCGCCCAACACCGGCATCACCATCGATCCGGCGCCCTGGAACCTCGCCGACGGCTTCTCCCCGGGCGGCGCAATTTTGGTGCACTTGCCCGGGGCCTCGGAGGAGGGGCTCGCCCGACAAGACCGCATCGACGATTCCGTCTCTGATGGCACGACCACCGCGCTCGTGGACGCCGACACCCTCGAGCTCGTACCGCACTTCGCCGAACTCGACCTCAACAAGACCTCCGCCGATACGCGCACGCTCATCGTGCGTCCGGCCCAGCGGTTGAAGACTGGGCACCGTTACCTCGTGGCTGTGCGCGGCGTGGTGAACGCCCAGGGCGATCCCATCGAGGCGTCGGAGGCGTTCGCCGCCCTGCGCGATGGCACCGACAGCACCGAGCCCTCGGTGGAGGACCGTCGCGCGCTCTACGGCGACATCTTCGCTCGCCTCGCCGAGGCCGGCGTAGACAAACAGGATTTGATCGTGGCGTGGGACTTCACCACGGCGAGCCAAGATAACCTCACCCGATGGGCCCTGCAGATGCGCGACGAGTCCTTCGCGGCCCTCGGTGACGCGGCGCCGACCTGGTCGCTGACCGAGGAGGTGAGCGACTGGGAGAACGACACCATCATGCACCGCCTCAAGGGGACCTTTGAGGCGCCGCTGTACATGACGGGCCCGGGGTCGGGTCAGCGGCTGAACCTCGACGCCGACGGGGTGCTCACCCAAAACGGCACGGTGGACGTGCCCTTTGAGATCATCATCCCCAACGTCGCCGCCAACGGGCCGGTGGCGCTCATGCAGCACGGCCACGGCTTGCTCGGCAGCTACACGCAGATCGAGTCCAGCCACTTTCGAGAGGTGGCCGACCAGTACGGCTACGCGGTCTTCGGCGTGGACCTGGTGGGCATGGCCACCAACGATGTGGCGACCATCGCAGGGGCCTTGGTCACCGGCGACATCGGCGGGCTCGCCAAGATGACCGACCGCCTCCATCAAGGGACGCTCAACCACCTGCTGGCGATGCGAGTGATGCACGAGGGCTTGGCCAGCGACCCCACCTACGGCGCGCTGCTCAATGGCGATGAGCGCTACTACTACGGCATCAGCCAGGGTGGGATCTTTGGCGGGGTGTACATGGGCCTGAGCACCGAGGTGACCCGCGGCGTGCTCGACGTGCCGGGGCAGCCCTACAACCTGCTGTTGCGGCGCAGCGTGGACTTCGACGGCTACCTCGACATCCTCGCCGGCGCCTTCGATGACGACCGCGACATCGCCTACGGGCTCACGCTTATCCAGATGCTGTGGGACCGCTCGGAGCCCACCGGATACTCCGCGCATATCCGCGACCCGCTGCCTGGTACGCCGGCCCACGAGGTGCTCATGACGGCGGCGGTGGGGGATCACCAAGTTACCACCCTCGGCGCGCATCACATGGCGCGCACGGTGGGCGCCACTCACCTCGACACCGGGGTCCGCAGCGTCTACGACCTGGAGGCGCAGACCGATCCGGTGACGGGATCGGCCTACGTGGAGTACGACTTCGGCCTGCCCGAAGATCCCTTGTGCAATCTGCCCCAGCGCGAATGCGACGACCCCCACGGCAAGCTGCGGCGGCTGCCCGCGGCGCGCGAGCAGATCGATACGTTCTTGCGCACGGGGATGGTGGAAAACTACTGCGACGGCGGGGTGTGCAGCTTCCCAGAACAAAGCGGCTGCGTCGGTGGCGAGACCAACGAGGGGGTGTGCGGATGAGTTCGAGGCTGCGGTGGAGGACGGCGATCTATGCGGGGGCGATGAGCGCCTCGCTCACCGTGGGGTGTGGCGGCGGCGGTAGCTCGTCGGCCACGAGCGACGGGGCCGACAGCGAGACCGGAGACACGGACGGCGGAGACACGGACGGCGGCGACACCTCCGGGGGCGGCGTGGACGACGTCCCGGATCCACAGCCCAGCGAGGGCTTCGAGGCCGGCTTCGACGTGCGCGACATCAGCCCCAACGACGCCGAGCTCATGCTGGGGGTATACATGGGAGCCTACGGCGCCCCCGAGGCGCGCGGCGTGGCCACCGGCGTGCACGACCCGGTCTACGCCCGCACCGTGGCCCTGCGCGAAGGGGACGAGGAGGTGATCATGACCATCCTCGACCTGCCCGGGCTCGGCAACCGTTACACCCGGCGGATCCGCGAGGACGTGGCGGCGCTCACGGGCCTCGACCCCCTGCGGATCTTGGTGGGCGCCACCCACAGCCACTCGTCCCCGGATTTTATGGGCCTGTGGGGCGGGGTGCCCGACGCCTACGCCGACCGCGTGGTGTCGCTGGTGGTGGGCGGCATGGTCGACGCCCTCAACAACGCGGACCCGGTGGACCTGCACGTGGGCACCGGCGCCGCCGAGAACCGCAACCGCCGCGGCTGGCCCCTGACGGACACGGCCGTCACCGTGCTCGACGCCCGCGACCCGCAGGGGGCGCGCGTGGGGACGATGGCCGTGTTCGCGGCGCACCCGGTGGTGCTCGGCGAGAGCAACAAGGAGATCAGCCGGGACTGGCCGGGCTGGGCGGTGGACGCCGCCGAGGCCGAGCTTGGGGCGCCGGTGCTGCTGTTCAGCGGGATCATCGGCGACGTATCGCCCGCGGTGCCCGACGGCACCTACGCCGACGACTTCGAGCGCTGCGACGCCTACGGGGCCCTGGTGGGCGGTGAGGTGGCCGCGACCGCGCAGGCCGCCGCCCTCATCGCCGACGAGACCCTGGCGTGGGACGCCACGGTGTGGACGCTCCCCGTGGACAACTTTTTGTTCGAGCTGGCCGCCACGCTTGGGCTGCTCGAGTACGACTTCGACGAGGTGGACGGGCAAAAGACCGTGGAGACCCAGTCGAGCTACCTGCGCGTGGGGAGCCTGGCAGGCGGCCTGCAGCTCGCGGCGTTTCCGGGGGAGTCACTCACGCGCAACGGCCTCGAGGTCAAGCAGGCCATGACCGCCCCGCACCGCATGGTGCTGGGCCTCACCGGCGACGCCCTGGGCTACTTCATCCCATCCGACGAGTGGATGACGGGCAAGAACGACGACTACGAGGAGAGCATCTCCCTGGGCATGACCGTGGGGGACACGAGCCGCGACGCCATGGCGGCGATGATCGCCGCGGATGGTGGGTGAGGAGAGGGGGCGCGGTGTTGTGGGATAGGTCCGTGGGGTAGGTCCGGGCTGCGTACGGCGCCTAGGACGCCGGTGGCCTAGAACTGGTCGAGGTCGAAGACGTAGGCGGCCCCGGCGTCGGTGGCGCTGTTGTCGGCCTCGTTGCCATTGACGCCGGTGGCGTTGCTGTCCTCCCGGTACGCCCCGACGACGAGGGTGTCGCCGGAGACGGCGACGGACCAGCCGAAGAAGTCGCCTGCGTCGGTATTGGAGGCCTTGAGGTAGGCCTGCTGGGTCCAGGTGTTGGGGGTGACCGTGGTGTCGCGGACAAAGACGTAGGCGGCCCCGGCAGAGATGGCGCTGTTGTTGGCCTCGTCGCCATTGACGCCGGTGGCGTTGCTGCCCTCGTTGTACGCCCCGACGACGACGGTGTCGCCGTATACGGCGACGGAGACGCCGAAGGCGTCGTTTGCGTCGGTATTGGAG
>JBDQGY010000029.1:0-24972 GCA_040265175.1 Nannocystaceae bacterium | reverse complement strand
GTGATGGCGACGGCGATGGTAATGGCGACGGCGATGGTGATGGCGATGGTGATGGCGACGGCGACGGCGACGGCGACGGCGACGGCGATGGCGATGGCGACGGCGACATCGGCCCATGCGAGGCGCCTGCCGATCACATCACATGTGACGGACTTGGCGTGACCGACGTGTTTAATGTTCTAGGACTCAACTGTCCGGGAACCGCCAACAACTCGGTCCAGACGCTCTCCACGAGCGTTACGAACGCCGATCCAGCAGCGATGGTCGTCGTGACTCAATACGGAGCGACCGGAGATTGGGTCCCTACCGAAGGAGATCAGGCGCTGCTTTTGTCCACCGGCGTGCTCGGAAACCCCGATGCTTCGGGCGTTTTGATTCAATCGGACGCAGCAAATCCCAGCACGGGGAACGCGAACCCTGACGGCCTGGGACTTCCCGCTCCTCTCTCGGCCCTACCCGGGTGGTCCGGCCTTCCATTCAGCAATTGCGACGGCGTCAACGACTGCTCGGGATCCCTCCAGGCACAGTGGCTTCAAGGGGGTGAGGAGGCGAACGACCTCATGACGATGAGCTTCTCCGTAGACACCCCCGGCGGAACGAACGGCTGGGAGTTGGACTTCGTGTACTTCTCCGCAGAATTCCCTGAATACGTGGATTCAACCTTCAACGACATCTTTGCGGTCTGGGTCGACAGCCCCGATTACACGGGCAACATGTGCTTCGTCAACAACGAGCCGTGTACCGTCACCGCACTCGATAGTGCGGCAGACACGTTCACTGGCGTCGACAATGTTGGGCACCCGTCACTGGCAGGCACTGGCTTCCAAGGCTACGGACAAACGACCGGCCAGTACACGATCCTCGGCCCCGCAACACCCAACTCGCAGCTTGACCTCACGTTCGCGCTCTTCGACATGGCTGACACCATCTACGACACCAACGTGATGCTCGACAACTGGCGTTGGAACTGCCAAGGCTGCGTACCGAGCGAAATCGACGACTGCGGGCTCGTTCCGCAATAGTCTTCGAACGCGGTCTACATTTGAGACGAATGCGTTGGCACACATTCGCGCGCCAATGGACGCGGCACCTTCACGTTGGGATGCGCCGCCAGATGCGCTATTGTGGGGCCGTAGATGCAGGACAAAGCATGGCGCACCACGGTTAGCGCCGTTCCCGAGTTCCCAGATGCGACACAAAATATCCCTCGATACTTAGGAATAGATTGAAATGACACGAACAAAAATACTGCTCACCGTAACCGCCTTGACACTCTCCCCTCTCACCGGATGTAAAGAGGATGGAGGCCTCGTCGACGGCGACGGAACCTCGGGCGTCGACGGCGAAACTGGCATCACTGCTGATGGCACCGGCGGCACCATGGGCGACGACGGAGAGGATGGATCCATGAGTGGCGATGCTGGCGACGGCGACGGCGACGGCGACGGCGACAGCAACAGCGGCGGCGACGGCGACGGCGACGGCGACGGCGACGGCGACGGCGATGGCGACAGCAACAGCGGCGGCGACGGTGACGGTGACGGTGACGGTGACGGTGACGGTGACGGTGACGGTGACGGTGACGGTGACATCGGACCCTGCGAAGCGCCGGCCGACCACATCACGTGTGACGACTTTGGCAGCAACCCCACGTGGACCCAAGTACTCGGACTCGACTGTCCTGGGACCGCAAATAACTCGATCCCGACCCTCTCCAACTCTTTGACCAACTCGGATGCAAGCGCCCTGGCGTTCGTCACCGCGTTCGGCACGAGCGGGGACTGGGTGCCCACGGAGGGCGAGCAAGCCATGCTTATCTCCACCGGCCCCATGCCCGCACCGGACGCGACGGGTGCGCTCGTGATGGCGGACGGCGAGCCCCAGGGAGGAGCCCTCCCCGACGCCAACAACAACCCCGATAGCCAGCCCCTCCCGGCACCCATGTCTGCGACTCCAGGCTGGTCGGGCATGCCGTTCAGCAACTGTGATGGCGTCAATGACTGCTCGGGCTCGTTGCAGGCGCAGTGGCTACAAGGTGGCAACGAGGCAAATGACCTCATGAGCTTCGCCTTCTCCGTGGATACCCCCGGAGGCACCAACGGCTGGGAGCTCGACTTCGTCTACTTCTCGGCAGAATTCCCCGAGTATGTCGACACGTCGTTCAACGACATTTTCGCCGTGTGGGTCCAGAGCCCTGACTACACGGGGAACATGTGCTTCGTGAACAACGAGCCGTGCACTGTGACGGCGCTCGACGCCGCAGCAGACGCTTTCGGTGGCGTCGATGTCCAAACCGGCCCCGAGTTGGCAGGCACCGGCTTCACGGGCGTGGGTCAGACGACCGGCTTGTACACAATCCTCGGACCTGCGACTCCCAACGCTCAACTAGATCTCTCGTTCGCTATCTTCGACATGGGAGACAGCGTCCTCGACACGACGGTACTCCTGGACAACTGGCGTTGGAACTGCCAAGGGTGCGTCCCGAGCGAGATCGACGACTGCGGCCTCGTTCCGCAATAAGCCACGATTAAACTCCCTCCGCGCGTATGCCCCTGGTGTGCGCGCGGATGTGTTTGAGAGCCATGGAAAGTCTAGTTCCCACGCCGTGGGGAGCATGCGATCCTCACCAAGATGGCCGCGGCCGTTCCTCTCTCTCTCGTGATTTTCTTGGCGTGCTCATGGCGCCTGTTTTCATACGCGCGAAATTCTCCGCTTGAACGGGCCCTCATCGCGTCGGTGTTCACGATCTCCGTCGGGGGAATTTGCGGAGCACTGTGCCTGGTGGCGGGCAGCTTTTCACCAATTCATTGCGCGGGATCCATCGTCGTCGCCGGCATGCTTGTTCTTGGGTTTTGCGCGCGACTCACGTCACCCCCCGCCTCGAACGCTCGGTCGCAGCCCTCTCGCCTCGCGGTTGCTGCCTGCGGCGCCCTCCTCCTTCTTGGCCTCGGACTTCGGTCACCGCCAATGGACGCCGCCCTCGCAGGCCGCGACCAAGGGACGTACATGCTCCGAGCCGCAGCCGCCGCGAGAGACGGTGCGCTCTGGCGAACCAACCCTGCCTTGGCTGCCGCCGCCCAAGTCATCGACGAGCGTCCCGGACCCGCAGACATTGTCGGCCTATATCCCGTCGACTCACGGCCCCATCGCGAGGGCGTCTACGAGGGCGCCTACCGCCCGGGATTTTATCTGGCAGACCGCTCCGAAGGGCTCGTGGTCCCGCAGTTTCTTCACCTGCTCCCTGCATTGCTCGGGATGACCCGATGGTCTCTCCCGGGGCCCGTGAGTTCCGCCTTCAATCTATGGGTCACTGCGCTGTGGCTGATCATGAGCTTTTGTGTGGGGCTGCGCGTGTTTCGGCGAGAGCTGCCCGCCCTCGCATGGACCGCCACCTTATGCCTTGATCCGCTGGCGATCTGGGTCGGGAGGAACCCGCTCACGGAGCCCCTCGACGCCCTGCTTTGGATGACCGCGCTGTTGTGCCTACTCCGCAAACGCAGCGACCACGGCCGCGCGCCTCTCGCCGCCGCGTTTTTCCTCGGGGTGACCGCGTGGCTGCGCGGGAATATGTGGCTCCTCGCACCGATCATGCTTGTGCCGCTCTTGTTGCCAACGGGAACCTCATCGAAGATGGATCCGGCCACGCTCGACCGGGACAGCGAAACCAGGATCGGAGCTCATGACGCGGCCGGTCCTCGCTTCGCGGTCCTAGGCACCTGGTGGTTCCTTGTGGTTTCGAGCCTCGTCGTCCACGCGATGACCTCGTTCCCCTATCTCCATGATGAGCTCAAGCGATTGTCGTTGACGACATCACTGACGCCGCCCAAAATCGTTTGGGGAGGAGGCCTCGCGACCCTCGCGGTCGCCGGGGCCGCCACGCTCCGGTATACGATTTCATCTCGTGTCTCCCTCTCACCTCAACGCGGCGTGGCCACGCACCGCCTGCTGTTCGTGAGCGCTGTCTACCTCACGATTGGCGTCGTCCTCGTGCGACAAGCGTGGTTGACGAGCGCCCCATCCGCTGGTCTCGCTCGCCTCGACCTGCTGTGGCCATCCGCCACCGTCCCCGTGCTGATCCTGGCATTCGTCGGGGGACATTGGCTGGTGAGGACCCGAGACGAAGCGCACACAATGCTCGCGGAAATCCGCACAGATCCCCTGTTTGTCGCGATGGTGGTGGCCACCCTGGGTCAAGTGATCCTCTACGCGCTCCCTACCTTGCCCCAGACCGGACTCTTTTATTACGGCCGGTACCTGCTGCCCCAGCTATTGCCCCTCGCCTACGGACTTTGTGTCGCCGGACTTTTTGCCGTAGGTCAGAGAATCACCCGCACGCAGATTCGGCGTCGGTGGGAGGCCATCTCGTGCGTCGCACTGGGCGCCTGGGTCGCGAGCCCCCTCCTTGTCTCGCCCATTCAAAGGATCCACGAGCACGCCGCCTCTCGTTCTCTCCTCGAATCGATCTCTAGCCAGCTTCCCGAGGGCTCCGTCGTGATCGCGGGAGGAGAGGGCTGGCTTCGGGCCCACACCTTTAATCAGGTGGCCGGCGCCCTTGAGATGGAGCACGACGTGACCGTGCTCCCCTATCGAACCCGGGAGGCCGCGTTTGCGACGGCGATGGAACTTGTGGCGGATGTGCCCGGATCCACATCGCCATCCCCCCCCGTGTTCTTGTTGATCAACGAATCCACCAAGAACCGACCCGGCGGCCCTGGCACCCGCCGCGCAGTCGTGGATCTCAATTTTCCACCGCCACTCCACGTCGAAGCCCAGGCGACTTATGAACTCTTCGGCCACCGCCTCAAACGCTCCGCGGTCGCGCGTCCGACCCAGGTGCTCCGGAACGAAATCCGCCTGGTCCTGGCGTCGGTGACGCTCCATCCAGAGGTGACGTCACGTACGTTCACGGTCGGGGCGGCGTCCTCCATCGTAGAGCGTGGACAAAAAGATGGCTCTGTCCGATGCATCCAAGACGACCGCGGATGGACTTTTAGCCTCCCAAAGATGGACCCGGGTCCTCGGTGGTTGACCCTTCGAGTCCCCACGGCGCAGCGGGAACACGCCAGACGGTGGCGAGTCTTGGCCCATACGAGAGTCCTGGATGGCGCGACGCTCAAGGAGACGCGAGCGGAACGTTCCACGCTTGGTCCTTGGCTCCTTCGAGCGCCGCCTCAGCAGCTGACGGTGGTCGGCGCGACAGCGTCCACTTGCGACGAAGTGCTCACCTCCATCGTTGTCTCCTCACTCGCGCCTCCCGCTGCGGGCCCGTCGCTTCTGGAGGATATCCCCCATCACCGGATCACGCCCCCCGTGTCCGAGCGGCAAGGATACGGCCAAACCCACTGGATAACCGGCCACGTATTCAACCGGTTTCGCCTGGGCGCGAGCGCCTCTCACAGACTTGAGGGGGACTCGGTCGCGCTGCGCAGCGATCATCCGCTGCGCTTCCCCCCGACCGCGGTTGGGTCGGGGAGCTACGAGGTCAGCCTGACGCTCAAAGGGCTCGACGCCCTCGATGTCGACAGCGCCGGCGGACGGATCCTCATCGCAGTCGACGGTGTCGAGCCCCTTGAGCTAGCCCTCGACGGCGCCCCCTCATCCGGTGTATGGACGCCGGTGGTCGGCACGGTGCAGCTTGCGCACGGAGCGACTGGATTGTCGGTGACGCTCGAACTTCCCAAGGCCCCCTCGCGCGTTCTGCTGCGAGATGTAGCGCTCATCCCGACCTCCGGCGCGCAGACAGCAGGACCCTTCAAGTTGAGGTAGCCTGTGGAGGTGAGTGAGCCCTCCACGCGACCTACCGCCCTCGTCACCGGCGCCAGCCGTGGGATCGGTCGCGCCATCGCGATCAACCTCTCGAGCCAATTTAATCTCGTGCTCACCGGTCGCGACACCGCCGCGCTCGAAGAGACGAAGTCACAGTGCGAGACCCATGAGGACAGTGAGATCTCTTGTGTCGCCTGCGATATGAAAGATCCGAAACAGCGCCAGGCCCTGTGCGACTTGATCGTCCAGCGCGCGGTGGTCGTGTTGGTGAACAACGCAGGCATCGCCCCCTCCGCCCCCCTTGAGCGCACCGACGATCAATCGTGGGCCGACGTCATGGAGGTGAACGTGACCGCCCCCTTTGAATTTACTCGGGCCTCCCTCGGCGCCATGAAGACCCGAGGCTGGGGCCGCGTCGTCAACATCGCCTCCACGGCCGCGCTGCAAGGCTACCGATACACAGCCGCGTACTGCGCCTCGAAGCACGCGCTGCTTGGCATGACCCGCGGACTCGCCCTCGACGTGGCCCGGAGGGGCATCACTGTGAACGCCGTCTGCCCTGGCTTCACAGACACGCCCATGGCCGCCCGCGCCATCGAGAATATTTCGGGGAAGACGGGTCGCGACGCCACAGAGGCCCGTGGGGAGCTCGAGCGTCTCAACCCTCAAGGACGCCTTGTGGCCCCCTCGGAGATCGCGGCCATGGTCGCCTACCTGTGTTCCGAAGCTGCCTCCGGGATCAATGGCCAGGCCCTGGCCGTCGACGGCGGCGAGACCGCCTGAGACTCTATCCGCGCCGGTCATCGCACCGTGAGGAAGCTCGACCTCTCCGCTTGTGTAGTCGCGTTCGATGCTGCGACACTCCAAGAGTGACACGCACGATTCTCCCCCCCGGATGGACGCGCCCCCGCGGCTACGCGAACGGGATGGCTAAACGCGGCGAGCTTTTGGCCGTCGCCGGACAAATCGGCTGGAACGAACGCGAAGAATTCGAGTCCGACGATTTTCTACCCCAATTCGCCCAAGCCCTCGGAAACGTCGCCACCGTGGTGAGCGCGGCCGGCGGAAGCCCCGCAGACATTATCTCACTCACGATCTATGTCACCGACAAGCGAGAGTACCTCGCCGATCTACCAGCGGTCGGCGCCGCCTACCGCGACTGTCTGGGGAAGCACTTCCCCTCTATGGCGCTGGTGGAGGTCGCCGCGCTGCTCGAAGATCGGGCGAAGGTAGAAATCCAGGCGATCGCCGTCCTCGACCCTCAGGAATGAAACGAAGTGGCCATGAATAACGACCCTGATCACCGCCCACTCGAACTCCCGAACCCGAGTTCCTTTCGATACGAGGAACGCGACCGAGTTGGAATCATTACGCTCGACCGACCCGATCGCTACAACGCCCTCACCTTTGAGGTCTACCGCGAGCTCACCGACCTCTTCGCCGTACTCGATCGTCGAAGCCTGGCCGAGGATGGCGCGCGCGCCATCCTCATTCGCGGCGAGGGGAAGGCCTTTTGTTCCGGGGGAGATGTATCCGACATCATCACGCGGCTGTTTGAGCGTGACATGGAGGGGTTGCTGATGTTCACGAGAATGACCGGTGAGCTTATTCAGGAGATTCGCCAATGCAAACTCCCCGTGATCACCAGCATCAAGCGCGTCGCCGCCGGTGCGGGGGCCGTGATCGCCCTCGCCTCCGACCTTCGGGTCATGGGGAGCAACAGCTTCTTCTCCTTTTTGTTTCCACAGGTGGGTCTCTCCGGCGCGGATATGGGCGCAAGCTACCTGCTGCCTCGAGTCGTGGGGCTCGGCCTGGCTAGTGAGATCCTCTTGCTCGGCGACCGGGTCTCCGCGGAGCGCTGCCTCTCCATCGGCCTGGCCAATCAGGTCGTCGACGACACCGACCCCGCCGATGTGGACGCGGCCGCCCTCACGCTCGCGACGAAAATTGCCGCGGGTCCGCTGTTCGCGAACCGCATGACCAAGACCATGCTTCAGCGAGAGTTGGACATGACCTTCGGCGACGCGATCGAAGCCGAAGCGCAGGCCCAAGCGATCTGTATGCAACACCCTGACTTCAAAGAGGCCAACGACGCCTGGGGTGAGAAACGGGATCCAAAATGGAGGTAGGGCGACATGGATAGCCCCTACGTCACCGAGCGGTCGCTCGGCCTCCTTCATGGTGACCTCCGGAAACTCCGCGTGCTTGAGGAACGACTCGAGGACTTTTGCGCGTTGATCCGCGCGGAAGCGGTCGACGAGAGCGATGAGCACGCCGCCACCAGGAGATATGTCGAGCTTCTGGCGGACGCGAAGCTGCTGGACCTTCTGGTACCCGGCGAGCACGGCGGACTCAACCCTGAGGTCTCCGCCACTCAGGTCTGCCTCGCCCGGCAATGGCTCGCTCGCGAGAGCGGCGCGCTAGACACGGCTTTTGTGATGCAAGGGCTCGGATCTTTCCCTCTCGTCCTGGCGGGCGCGGCGACGCTCGCCAAAGAGATCCTTCCTCGGGTCCGCGCCGGGGCTACGATCTGTGGATTCGCCATCACAGAGCCCGATGCTGGATCCGACGTCTCGAATATGAAGACCACAGCGCGCGTTGTCGGGGACGAGATTCAGCTCGATGGGATGAAGTGGTTCATCTCGAATGCTGGCGTCGCACACGGCTACTCGGTCTTTGCAAGAGAGATCGAGAAAGACCACGACGACGGCGACGCCACCTACTCCGCTTTCTGGGTCCCCGCTGACACCCCTGGGCTTCGCGTGGTGCCACAAAAAGTCATCGCGCCCCACCCCATCGGCGAGGTCCACTTCGACGGCGTTCGCGTCCCGATCACCTCCAGGATCGGCGAGCGGGGACAAGGTCTCAAGCTCGCCTTGGGCAACCTCGATCAGTTTCGACCGACCGTGGGTGCCGCCGCCCTCGGCCTCGCCGACCGCGCCCTCACCTGCACGGTCGAGCATCTACACGCTCGGGTTCAGTTCGGGAAGCCACTCGCCAAACAGCAGGGCCTGCGCTTCGCCCTCGCGGATCTCGTCACAGCACACACCGCTGCGCAGCTCCTCGTCTACCGCGCAGCAGGAGCCAAAGATCGCGGAGAAGCGACCTCCCAGCAGGTCGCCATGGGTAAACTCTTCGCGACGGAGACCGCACAACAGGTCATCGACCGAGCGGTCCAGTCGCTCGGTGGGCGCGGCGTCACGGTGGGCGAGATTCCAGAGCGGCTCTATCGCGAAGTCCGAGCGCTGCGTATCTATGAGGGCACCTCCGAGATTCAAAAGCTCGTCATCGCTCGAGAGCTCTTTCGGGCCTCCTCGTAGCCCTGAACGCGGAGCTCCATGGACGCTCGGCCCAAGATGAGCTCATTCTCGGGAAAGGAATGACGCTAACACGCGCTCTGCCGCGGACCGCGGCGTCACAGTGCCCGCTCGCAACTCGGTCATCATCTCATCGAGTTTCGCCTGCACCGCAGAATCTCTACGCATCGCGTGCATGAGCCCTGCCTCAAGGATCTTCTCGAGGCTTTCAAGCTCCTGCGCGGCGCGTTGCTGCTCAAGGAAACCTGACTCCACGAGATGCTCTCGGTGCGCGAGCACTTGACCCCACAACTCGGGAATTCCGGCGCCGCTCAGGGCGCTGCTGTTTTGCACCGGGACGATCCACCCTGGGGTCCGCGGCCCCATGAGCCTCAGCG
The DNA here is from genome assembly GCA_040265175.1 of Nannocystaceae bacterium. GTDB lineage: Bacteria > Myxococcota_A > Polyangia > Nannocystales > Nannocystaceae > JAAZXR01. The sequence continues at coordinate 15,512 of JBDQGY010000029.1, read as the reverse complement.
CGCGACGATACTCTGCCGCAGCGAGCTTGGAGGGCTGTTCGTTCTCTCCGTCCGACTTGTTGATAGCCAGCACATCGACCAACTCCAGAATGCCACGCTTGATCCCTTGGAGTTCGTCCCCCGCACCAGCGAGCATCAACACGAGAAAGCAGTCGACCATGCCCGCCACGGTGATCTCCGACTGGCCGACGCCCACGGTCTCTACCAACACCACGTCGAATCCCGCCGCCTCGCATAAGAGGATGCTCTCTCGGGTGGTCGCGGCGACGCCTCCGAGCGCCCCGCTGGTCGGCGAGGGCCGAATGAAGGCCTGGGGATGGTGCGCCAGCTGCTGCATCCGGGTTTTGTCCCCGAGGATGCTGCCTCCACTCCGCGTGCTCGTGGGATCCACCGCCAGCACCGCCACCTTCGCGCCTCCAGCGACCAGATGTGTCCCCAACGCCTCAATGAAGGTGCTCTTGCCGACCCCTGGCACGCCCGAAATCCCGAGGCGCACCGCGTCGCCAGTGCGAGCGTGGATCTGCGCGAGCAGCCTCGTCGCGCGCGTCCGGTCCTCTGGCAGTGTGCTCTCGATGAGCGTGATCGATCGAGACAAGGCGCCGACATCGCCAGCCACGAGGGCGGCACCCAACGCGTCCACGTCGATCTCTTTGCGGCTCATCACTCGTGCCCCAACGAAGACGAAATCCGGGCAAGAATCTTTTTGCCGGCCTCTGAAAGGATAGTCCCAGGACCAAAGATCTCCGCGGCTCCCGCTGCATACACAGCCTCGTAGTCACCCGGTGGGATCACGCCCCCCACGACGATCATGGTGGCGCTTCGGCCCAGCGTGTCCAGCGCCGCGCGCAGCTGAGGCACCAGCGTCAAGTGTCCGGCGGCCAAGGAGCTCACGCCGACGACGTGCACGTCATTCTCCACCGCCTGCTGTGCTGTCTCTTCCGGCGTTTGAAACAGCGGCCCAATGTCGACATCAAAGCCCATATCCGCGAACCCGGTCGCGATCACCTTGGCCCCACGGTCGTGACCATCTTGGCCCATCTTCGCCACCAAAATCCTTGGCCTGCGCCCCTCTCGCTCCGAGAACAAGCGCGTCGCCGCGACGATTGACGCCATTCCTGGATCTCCAGACACCTCTTCACTGTACACGCCTGACACGGTGCGCGTCACCGCCTGGTGCCGCCCCCAGACTTTTTCCAAGGCGGCGCTCATCTCTCCCACCGTCGCGCGGGCGCGCGCGGCCTCCACGGCGAGGGATAGCAGGTTTCCCTCGCCGGTCTCAGCGCTCTTCGTCAACGCGTCGAGGCTGCGCTGAAGTGACACCTCATCACGCGTCGCCCTCAACCTACGAAGTCGCTCAAGCTGGCGCTCCCGCACCGTCACGTTGTCGACCTTCAGCACCTCAATCGCCAACTCCTTGTCGAGCACGTTGTGGTTCACTCCCACCACCGTTTGTCGGCTGCTGTCGATGCGGGCCTGTGTCCTGGCGGCCGCCTCCTCGATGCGGAGTTTGGGCAGCCCCTGCTCGATCGCCTTCGCCATACCCCCAAGATCCTCCACCTCATCAATAAGCGACCACGCCTTGCGCGCGAGTTTACCTGTCAGCCACTCCACGTAGTACGAGCCGCCCCATGGGTCAGCCACGCGACAGATCCCCGTCTCTCGCTGGAGAAAAAGCTGCGTGTTGCGAGCGATCCGTGCGGAGAAATCGGTCGGCAGCGCGAGCGCCTCATCGAAAGAATTCGTATGGAGCGACTGGGTGTGCCCGAGCGTGGCCGCAAGGGCCTCCACGCAGGTACGCGCGACGTTGTTGTATGGATCTTGAGCGCTGAGGCTCCATCCAGAGGTCTGGCTGTGCGTGCGCAGGGCGAGAGACTTGGGGTTTTTTGCGCCGAACCGTTTGACGATCAGCGCCCACAGCATCCTCCCGGCCCGCAGCTTCGCCACCTCCATGAAATAATTCATCCCGATGGCCCAAAAGAATGAGATACGAGGCGCGAAGGCGTCAATGTCGAGCCCCGAGGACACGCCCGTCCTCAGATACTCCAGGCCGTCGGCGAGCGTGTACGCGAGCTCAAGGTCGGCGGTCGCGCCTGCCTCATGCATGTGGTAGCCCGAGACGCTGATGCTGTTGAACTTGGGCATATGGTCTGCGGTGTACGCGAAGATATCTCCGATGATCCGCATGGATGGGGACGGAGGATAGATGTACGTGTTGCGGACCATGAACTCCTTCAAGATGTCGTTCTGGATGGTCCCAGCGAGTTGACTTGTGTCGACCCCCTGCTCTTGTGCGGCGAGAATGTACAGAGCCATGATAGGAAGCACCGCCCCGTTCATGGTCATGGAGACGCTCATACGATCGAGCGGAATCTGATCAAAGAGCACCTCCATATCGAGGATGGAGTCGATGGCGACGCCGGCCATCCCCACGTCGCCGACCACCCGCGGATGATCAGAGTCGTAACCGCGGTGGGTCGCGAGATCGAACGCGATGCTTAATCCCTTTTGACCCGCAGCGAGGTTCCGTCGATAGAACGCGTTGCTCTCCTCAGCCGTCGAGAACCCCGCGTACTGTCGAATGGTCCACGGGCGCGTGGCGTACATGGTCGAGTAGGGGCCACGTACGTAGGGAGCGATGCCAGGCCGTCCTCCGAGATGCTGCAGCCCGAGGAGATCGGACGGCCCCAGCAGCGTTGGAATCTCAATCCCCTCCGGGGTGCTCCACATCGCTGAAGATCCGTCGACGTCCGTGCGAGCGACCGTCGAGGTGAAGGTTCGACCGGGCCAGCCCATGTTCGAAAAATCTGGGATGCGACTCATCGTCCCCCCCCGTCCATATGGATCTTCGACATTGTAAGGAGCGATTCCAGAAACGCCCGGATGTCCGCACCCTGGTGCAAGAATGCGTCCGGGCCCCCCTCGCCCACCGAGCGGGGCGGGGCTGCAACCACCACACTTCGCGCGCGAGCCGCCCTCGCCTGCGCCACCAGCTGAACAAGACGATCCTCTAGCACCTGGTCCGATGCACACAACACCGCGACATCAACACCAAATCCCGGACGCTGCGAGAGATTCTCGATCGAGTCCTGCCCCGCTGCCACACCGAGGATGCCGATCACGTTCGCCGCAAAGTCGGCGCGGGCCTGCACGATACCGCCAGACTCCACGTGAACAACCACGATCTCGAGGGTCCGTGGGAGTTGCGATGCCTGAGCACGGAGCGCCTCAAACGATTCGCTAAGGCGAATTCGGGGCAGCGGGGTGCCCCGAGGTTCCTCGGCCGTGGTGTCGGCCAGAGCGTCCCATGCGTTCCCAAACGTCGCATCCTCCAGCACCGATGCCCGTGACGTGATGGGGCGATTACGGGACCACCGAGGGATGCTCTGATTCGTTCCGGCGGAGCGACGAGTCGGACTCGAAACGAAGTGATCGGGCGGTAACACCGAGGTGGCCGCCGGGAAGTCACTCACACCGACGATGGGGTAGTCTCGCCGTGCCGCGGCGGCTTCACGTTGAGCACACCGCTCCTTGAGCCAGCGGTGCATCGCCTTCGTGCGAAGCGCGCCCTCCACGCCTCCGCTCGCTTCGATTCGTTGGAACCACTTCCACCCCTCGAGCGCCAGCGAGTTCGTCAACCACTCGACATAGTAGCTCCCTCCGGCCACGTCCATCACCCGGCCAAGGTGACTCTCGCGACGTAGCAGCACCTGCGTGTTGGTCGCGAGCCGGCGCGCCATCGCGCTCTCTCCACCAATCGCGTCGTGCATCGGCACGGTGGTCACTATCGACGCCCCCCCCGCCGCTGCAGCGAACGACTCCGTGGTCCCCCGGAGCAGATTGACCCACGGGTCTACCGCGGTGCGATCACGCCACGAACCCTTCACGGCGACTTCGACGGAGCGATGGACGGTCCCAAAGCCGCACGCCCCCATAACCTGGGACCACAGTGAACGAAGCGCGCGCAGCTTCGCGATCTCTGTGAATAGGTCTCGGCCGATCGCGACGCGCACAAGAAGAGAGCTCAAGACCTGTTCGAAATCTGCGCCCGCCTCTTCCACCCGCCGCAACGTTGAGACCACGAGCGACATCGCGATACCAAGTTCTTGCGCTGGGCTCGCGCCGGCGTCATGAAAGGGCTGCGTCGCACACAAAAGTCTCACCGCCGTCGGGTCGCGATCCCGAGCCCATGTCAGGCACGCCCGGAGCTCTTCGTCCATCAGCGCGTCGCTCGCACCAGCGACACCTCGAGAGGCCCGACCGCTGACGGTGTCGATGGTGAGGCTGACCCCAGAAAAATCTCCTCCGTTCTGCTCCATCGCGGCCGCTATCGGACTCGCGACCGCGCCGGCCTCTACGATGAGGGGAAGATTCGCGTCAACGATACGACGCAGCGAATTCGCGAAACTTCGAAGGGGCAGGCCCCGGAGACCCGACCGGCCGCGGGACCCTCGCATCGCGTCCACTGGGACGCAGCAACACCAAGCCATGTCGGCACCGAGGGACGCGGCCTCCAGCGCCTGGGTCTCCATCATCTCCGGGTTCTCAACCCCAAGTTCGGGACAATTCTTCCAAGCGCCTCCGGGCGCATCCTCAAAGCCTCGAGCGTTCAGCCCCTTACCAGGCAGCGAATCGAGACAGTCGAGATCTTCGAGATGACGCCCGACGTACAGGGGGCGAATATCGAGCCCGTCTTCCGAAGGCTCAATGAGGCTCTCCAAGGTGCGACCGCGAAGCTCCTTCGTGATCTGCGCGCGCCAACGGGCCTCCATGTCATGCTCATCGACCTCAGTCGTGGATGGACGGTCCGTCATCGGCCCGAATAATAAAGGCACGACGCAAAGAGGTCACCCGTGAAGCATCACCCCCTCCGCCAACGGCGCAGATAGCTCTAAACCGACAGTAGCGCCAGGATCCGCACGCCTGGTTCCGCGACGATCGACATTCGCTTGTCGCCATCGTCAATACTCAGCACACCGCCGCGACGAAGATCTACCTCGGCACCTTCACCTGGGAGGACCTCGAGTTCCTTGGAGCGCCCCCGATTTACCGAGATTCTTACGGTCACCGAGGTGGGTTTTCCGTGGCGCAATACCACCTTGGCTCGCCCATCCGCGGACGCGGTCACCGTGAGAGGGTAATTCATCCGAATCTCCCCTTCGAGCAAGAGGATGCGATCCGCCAAGGCCGGCAGCAAAAACCGGCTCAGCTGAGTCGACGCCGCACCGCGCTGGAGGCTTCGTGCTTCCCTCAGCTCGAGGAGCGCCTCGGCGAAGCGCACCACTCGGCCGTCGGGATAGGTCGCCGCGCCGCGATTTACGGCCTCACGAATGGCCTTGTACGGAAGTCCAGAGACCCGCGACGCCGCCAACACCGACGCGTTGGCGAGGCGCACGCTCGGCAGTTGTTCCTCAAGTTTCTTCGCCTCCCGAACATCCTTGGAGGCCGAGCGTATCTTCCCGTCTCGCACGCGCTGCAAGGCCCTCGCCGCGAAGAGCTCCGCGAGCGCCAGCCGATCTTCCTCCGAGCGCTCCCCCTTGCGTGCGCGGAGCGTCGCAATCGCTTCGGAGGGGTCTTCTCGAGCGTCCAGCATCATGGCGAAGCTCTCGAAGGTGCTGCTTTCTTCAACAAGCATCATCCCCGCATCCAACACCTCTCCCGCGAGGTCGGGCCGTCCGGCGTCCGACTCTCTCGCCGCGAGTTCCACAAACCGCGCGCTGATCTGTCGGGTAAATTCGGTGATAATCTCCGATCCTTCGGGAAAACTCAGCAGATCCTCGGACAGCACCCGATGTCGCTCACGCGCCTCTTGCACATCCCCAGCGGTCAACTCGACCACACCGATGACCGCTCGGAGCACGAGCTCATTGACCGCTCGCTCGGTCGCCCCTACACGCTGAGGGAATAACAAAAGCGTCTGCTCAACCGCGCTAGAGTCACCCTCCTGCGCCGCCCGAATCGCGACCCGGGTCAACACCTCAAGATAGTCGTGACTCACCTCCGCTGAGAACGGCTCGTGGCTACGCGCGCGCTGGAGCGCGAAGACAGCATCATCCGCCTTTCCAAAGCCCACCACCGAGAATGCCCGAGCGCGAAACAAGAGCGACACGGGATCTGGCTCCAACAAGTACGAGCGCTCGAAGGCGATGGCCGCCCCCTCTCCATCTCCTTGTGCCAGCTTCTCAAGGCCATCTTCAAAGTACAAACCGGGGCGAAGCGCGAGGCACGGCTCGCAGCTGTCGTCCGCCTCGAGGACTTTCAGCGCGGCCGCCCAGTCACCCAGCGAGCCTAACGCCTCGCCGTAGCGCCGGCGCGTCCGCTTGTCCTTTGGCGCGAGCGTCACGATCTCTCGCATCATCTCGACGCTCTCCGGTGCGAGCGCGGCATCGGCAGGGACCGCCGCCAACTTCTCGCGCAGCAGCGCCGCAAGCTGTCGCCGGGCGCGCTGCACCCCGAGGCCTCCCGCTGCGACCTTGGCGCGAAGGCTGACCTCATCGTCACCGTCGCGTCTGCTGCCTCCGGGGGACGGCGTCGACATCAAGCCAAGGCTACCGCCGGTCCCCACGCAGCCAAGCGTCGCCAGCAGCCACACAACCGCGAAAATCCGGAGCAAAGTGGTCGGCATATTCACGCTACACATCGCTGCAGATTCTGTCTTTCTTGAGGGTGAAAGGCCGCAGTCTGTGCGGCTCGTTCCTGTATCAAAAGGTAGGCCTGTTCCCACGCCCACCTATATCTCGTAAGGTAGGCGGGCCTATGAGATCATCGCGCGTTTTCGTACCTCTTTGCGCGTTGCTCTTCGGATGCGGAGACGGCGCTCTCGAGGCGTCTCCTCCGGGTCAAGATGAGAGCGCGTCGGAAGGAAGCAACGGCGAAGACGCGGGCGTTTCCGCGACCGACAACGGGACTGGAGGCGACGGCGGCGGCGGGACTGGAGGCGACGGTGACAGCGGCCAATGCGACGCTCCTTGGTCTGATCCATGGATCGGCAGTCCATGCGAAACCGCGCGCGACTGCCAAAGCCAAGGCACCTGCCTCCCGTCCAGCGCCGGCTTTCCTTGCGGGTTGTGCACCGAGCCGTGTGACCAGTACTGCCAGGATCTCGCCGGCACCCCCACCACATTCTGCATCGACCAGGTGGACGTTGGAGTCGATCCGAGCGCCGGCACCTGCGTCTCCCAATGTGATCCAAGCCTCTTGGGGGGCGACGGATGCCGCGATGGATACAGCTGCGTCGCCCTCCCTCGGTTCATGGACAACACGGTCAAACCGGTCTGTATCCCCGACGAGGCGGCGCCACCCAAGAGCGCCTGCATGCTTGAGCTTGACGCCCTCGACCTGAGCTACGCCATCGCAGAGGTGCCGCCTGAGAGCCCAGAATCACATCCGAACCTCGTCTGCGAGATCGTCGACCCGGTCTATTTATATCCCCCAGTGCACAACGTGTCATGGCGCTATTATTCGGCGCCCGATGCCGCCCCGGTCCTCGTCTCCTGCGAGATGGCCCTCGCCATCGAACGCCTCGCGGCGCTGCTCGAATCCATGGGCTGCGTAGAGTTCGAACACATCGGCACCTACAACTGTCGAGTTGTCTCAGGGACGGACACCTTGTCCCAACACTCCTTCGCGACAGCGATCGACCTGTATGGCTTCGACGTGACGGGTCTTGGCTACCTCACCCTCTTGGACGACTGGGAGGACAACATCCTCCCGCCCGTCACTCCCGAGGGGCAGTGGCTGCGGACCCTCGCGGACACTCGCTACGCGGATGGAATCTTCAACATTATCCTGACTCCTGACTACAACGCCGCCCACGACAACCACTTCCATGTCGACCTCACCCCCGGCGGTGATTTCTACAAATAGCGGGCACCCCGCCGCTACGACTTCGATCGGAGGTCTTCGAGTTCTTGCTGCTCGGTCGCCTCGCGGTCGGCCACCGCCCGCATCGCGCGATACTGCGGCGGGACGTGCACGGCCCCGTGGACCCCCTGCTCCGCCGCGGCGTGGAGGGTGACGTAGGGATCGTACAAATGCGGCCTCGCGAGCGCGCACAGGTCCGCGCGCCCAGAGACGATGATGGTGTTGACGTGGTCCCAGGACTGAATGTTGCCGACGGCGATGGTCGCGATGCCCGCTTCGTTGCGGATACGATCACTCCACGGCGTCTGAAACATCCGCCCGTAGACGGGCTCTCCCTCAGGCGATGTCTGGCCCGCGGACACGTCGATGACGTCACATCCCTCCTCCGCGAGCATGCGCGCGAGCGCGACCGCGTCATCGTTCGTCAGCCCATCGGGATGCCAGTCGGTCGCGGAGATGCGCGCCGACATCGGCTTCGTCTCTGGCCACACCTCTCGCACCGCGCGAAACACCTCTAAGGGGAACCGCATCCGATTCTCGAGAGAACCTCCGTAGTCGTCCGTGCGTTTGTTTGTGAGCGGAGAGATAAAGCTCGCGAGGAGGTAACCGTGCGCCAGGTGAAGTTCAAGAAGGTCGAAACCGGCCGCGAGCGCGCCCTTGGCGGCCCAGACAAAGGACTCGCGCACCGAGTCCATGTCGGCCCGTGTCATCTCACGCGGCGTGTCGCTCTCCGACGGAAAATAGGGAATCGCGGACGCGGAGATCAGCGGCCAGTTCCCCTCGGCGAGCGGTTTGTCCGCCCCGTCCCAGATGCGCCGCGTCGAGCCCTTTCGACCCGCGTGGCCAAGCTGCATCGCGATCTTCGCCTTCGAGTTTTCATGGACAAAGTCCGTGATGCGCTTCCACGCCTCGACGTGCTCTTCACGATACATCCCCGCGCACCCCGGGCTGATCCGGCCGTCGGCGGACACCATGGTCATCTCGGTGAACAGCAGCCCCGCTCCGCCGATGGCTCGACTCCCGAGGTGCACCAGGTGCCAGTCATTCACCAGACCATCGGTCGCCGAGTACTGGCACATCGGAGAGACCACCACTCGGTTCGCCAGCTCCATGTCTCGCAACTTGAAAGGCAAGAACATCGGGCGCGGTGCGCTGGCCTCCGCCTCCGTCGGCGCCCATCCCTGCCCACGCGCGAACCACTCATCAAGCCTCGCGATGTAGTCTGGATCCCGGAGTTTTAGGTTCCCGTGGGTGATTCGCTTGCTTCGGCTCAGCAGACTCACCGCCAATTGCTGCGGGTCGAACCGGCGGTACCGCGAGATGTCCTCAAACCAGTGACGGCTCACTTGCGCCGCGCGCTGCAGCTTCGCCACGTCGAGCCAGCGCTGCTCGTGGTAGGCGTCCAGGCCCCCGGAGATGTCGTCTCCTGCCTCGCACAGAGCCTTGGACAGGTGGATCGCGTCCTCCATCGCCAGCTTCGTCCCAGAGCCGATCGAGAAGTGGGCCGTGTGCGCTGCGTCACCAATCAGAACCAGATTCTCGTGATGCCAACGCTCATTCTTCACCCGCCGAAAGTTGATCCAGCGGGAGAAGTTCCCCATGAGCCGATGACCCTGAAGCTCCTCGGCGAACAACGCCTCGCAGTACGCGATGCTCTCCGCCTCCGAGGCGTCCTCAAGCCCCGCCGCGCGCCAGCTGTCTTCATCACACTCGACGATGAAGGTGCTCGTCCCCTCTTCAAATTGATAGGCGTGCACCTGGAACAAGCCATGCTCGTTCTCCTTGATAATGAAGGTGAACTTGTCGAACAAGCGCGTCGTTCCGAGCCAAATAAACTTGGCGCGACCGACCTCGATGTCCGGTTTGAAGTGCTCTGCGTGCGCCGTTCGGATCGCGCTGTTGATGCCGTCCGCCGCCACGACGAGATCGTACTTTTTCAGCCCTTCAAGATCAGCGACCTCTGTATCGAACTGCAAGGACACCCCGAGCCCCTCCGCCCGGTCTTGCAGGATCTCAAGCAGGCGCATCCGCCGTAGTCCGCAGAAGCTGTGACCGCCCGAGGTCACCTGCTCGCCACGGTAGAAGATGTCAATGTCATCCCACCGCGCGAAGCTCTCCACGATCGTGTCATGCGTCTCCGGATCCGCACCCTTGAAGTTGTCGAGGGTCTCGTCGGAGAACACGACCCCCCCACCCCACGTCACCCCCCGAGGGTTCTTTTCGATCACGCTAATTTGAATGTCCGGGCGCGCCCGCTTCATCAAAATGCTGAAGTACAGGCCTGCTGGGCCTCCGCCGATGACTGCAATCTGCACGTGTGTCCTTTTCAGCCCGACCGGGCTGATGCCCGAATGGTAGTCGGGACCGGCCGCGCCGCAAACCTCCAGGAGCGCTTGAGCGAGCGATGGTGCTCACGACCGGCGCTACGAAGACTCGCTGTGAGTTCATTCACGGGGTGGCCACCGGAGCCGGGGCGGCCACCGGGGGCCGCCCGCCGTTCGCCCCCGCCGGCGTCACGGATGCGAGCATCGCAGCCCAGCCCGCCTCGTGCTCCGTGAGGGTCGCCTCGGGCCCCGTACACTTGAAGAAGTACGCGTCTCCCACTCCCTCGATCACTGCCGCGAGCATTCTTCCCCGCTCGATGGGCGCGACGGCGGGGGCGCCTGGCATCGGACCCGGGGCGAATTTCCCGACCGCATCGAGGCTGGTCACGGTGATCGGACCGAAGGTTTGGACCTGCTCCTTCGCCGGGCGGCTGTCCGCGTGCGGGGCGAGCTGCCCCTTCCAGCGGGCCAGATTCGCGGCGGCGCTGCCGCCTCCCCCAGGGAATCGAAACACCGCCATTGTGGCGATGCCTGCGGCGCCAGGAATTTCGTACTGCGCGAGACGCATGGACGATGTCGGCGTTTGTCGGATCCATGCCTCCGGAATCATAAGCTGCAGGTCTTGAATCTGGGTCGACCCAGAGACCGAGGGCGCCGCGCTCTTGTCTGCGCCTGCGGTGGGCTCCGCTCCCGCGGGCTCCGATGGCGCCGCCACCGGCGCGACCGCCACCGCCGGCTCACTCGTGTGCGCCTTCCCATCGTCAGGCGCCGTGCCAGACGCACCGCATCCGAGGAGACCGCCGAGACTCACGACCGAGAGTAGAAAAGTGACTCGCATCGCCGGAGCATAGCGGAACTTTCCTGCTAGGCTCCACCCGCATGACGTACGGGACTGACGCACTGCAGAACTCTTTGGTCGCGATGACGGCCTCCAAGAGCGAATGCTCGCGGGTCCACGCGGGCGCCGAACACGCGTATATCCTCATTGAGCGGGGTCCGGGCACCACCGGCTTGGAGATGATCGCCCCCGCCAGTCATCACCTCCACGGCGCCCACAAGCTCTCCCAAGAAGGCGCGCAGTGGCTTCGCGCCCAGGGATTTACCCGCGGTAAGGGCCGTCGCGACTTTCGCTGCTCGTTGCCCTCAACGGCCAGTCACGCGGAGCTTGCGGATCGCATCTTGGAGATCCTGCAGCGCGCGTACGGCGTCACCATCACCAACCTCCGCGCGCAGGTCGAACACGATGACCGTGTGCACCCGACGAACGAGGAGATCGTCGAGGCCATGCGACGCCTCGCGACCACGCGCGACCACGGCGATCGCCTCCGCATGTACAACAGCCTCGTCAACGGCACTCTCCTCGTACCCTTCTCTCCGGAGGCGAACGAGAGCGCCGATGGAGCCGACGCCTGGTGTGAGTTGGATGGTGACCCCGCCAAGCCTGTGTTCGGCGTCTTCACCGACTGGGCACATCTGCGGATGTGGAGCCTCGAGATTACGGACTATCAGCCAGTCCATGGCGCGGAGTTTTTTGAAGAGATCGTGGAGACCCCCGCGGTTGGCATGCGTATCAACCCCGGCGGCGACGTAGGAGGTGAGCTCTACCGCCACGAGGTGGACACCATCATCAAGGGTATTCACCAGTGGCGCGGTCGCCGGTGAGCGCGGCGCAACGCGAGACTAGGCGTCAACGCTGAGACCAAGGTCGATAGCGCACGCCTCGCGCAGGGCCTGGAACGGCCGGTCAAAACGCGGGGACGCGCGAATATCCCAGGCGCACACGGGTAACTGACCGCGGCGCCCAAGCTCTGAAAGGATCGCCGCCTCGGACTCTGGATCGCGACGAAATGAGAATGGATTTCGCGCGGCGCCTCCTTGAAGCGTCGGATACTTGTCGTCGTCACGTTCGATGAGTTCCACAAGCTCGAAGGCTCGCTGACGGAGGTAGGACAAGAACTCCCAATCAAAGGGCCCTACGCTGCCATCCTGCTCGACTTCGCGGGCGATCCATTTGGCCCAATCGAGCCCGTAGCTGAAGTCGTGGACGTAGCGAAACCGAATGGTGGTGTGGACGCCGTAGCGCTGCTGCAACTCGACCATCCGTCCAAAGGCCGCCGCGACGTAGTCGAGATCTTTACCAGGAGCCAGTGACCTCGCGTGGCGCAGGACGCTGGCCGCGGGGTAGTCGAAGTCCCAAAACAGATTCTCCGGGAAGTTCACCTGTTGGCTGCGAGTCCACTCCGCGAGTCCACGAGCAAACTCAAGCTGCATGGCCGCGCGCTCATGTTCCACCCCGAGCGCCCAGGCGATCTCCACCAGACTCGACGCGAGTTCTTTCTCCGGAGACAGGCTCTTGCGCAGCACCTCACGATCGAGCCGCGCATCCTCACGAGCGAGTAGCTCGAGTGCCTGCGAATTCACGACAGCAGCCCCTTGAGCACAAAGCCGAGGCTCAACACGAGTCCGCCGGACCAAATCCCACGATGCAGCAGGGCCTTGTATTTGCGCTGCGCCTCAAAGGCGTTCGTCTGCGCCAAAGAGGAGCAGCGGCGAATTCCACGCCAATGAAGGATGGTGAGCGCGACGAGCGGAGCCGTGACCCACCACGGAAGTAGCGCTGGCACCATGCGTGAGAGCAGTGTCCAATAAACGCAGCTCGACAGCATCGCGAGCTCCACCCCGCGACGAGCCGCCGCGTTCCCGAAGACCGTGACGAAGGTTCGCTTGCCTCCGGCGACATCACTCTGTTCATCCGAGAGCCCCGAGGCCATCGCCGAGGCCGCGCTGGTCAGCGCGAGGCCAGGCAAACACCAGAGCGCGCCAGAAAACGGCTCTCCGCTTTGCAAATACAGGTGCAGCCACGGCAGCAAGCCCCCCACCCCGACCGTCTCCAGCAGTTCGCCTCCCCCACGATAGTTGAGTTGCAGCGGCGGAAAGCTGTAGGCCAAGAACAGCAGGAGTGAACCCGCAGCGAACCATGGCAGCAGCGGGCGCTGGAGCGTCCCCGCGAGGACGACGGTCACGAGCATCGTCATGATCGCCGCGACGGTGCCGCCGACCACGAGCGACCGGCGCGAGAGCACCCCATCGGGGATGGTCTTTGGCCCGCACCCTTGGGGGAACATCTGACGCTTGATCCGATCGACACGTTCGTCACCGGCGTCGTTGAGAAACACAATAAAGCAAAGCAGCCCCACCGTCAGCGCGACGCCTCCGGCGCTCGCCAGGGGCGACCAGACCCCGGCGTCGCCCGCGCCCATGCTCTGTCCGACCAGCATGGGGACGAGCAGCTTTGGCCAACTCATGGGCTTCGCGGCGAACCACCACCGCTGGCGCCACGACCAACCCACCGCGAACAGGGAGCCTTCGCCTTGGGAGCTACTTGAATGTGGTCCGGATTCCACGCGCCTGTGGAACTCTAGCAGGCCATCTTCAGATGTGCTTGTCACGGACAGGAGCGACGACGTAGCTTCCCGCCCATGACAACAACGGCTCGCATCGTCCGAACACTCGGACTGGCCGCAACCGTGGCCACCCTCGCTTGCGCACCTACGCAGTCTTCGACGACTGCCCCAGGAGAGCTCGCGCCCACACCCCCACGCACCGCCTCCGCCCCGTTGACGCCGCCCGTCCGGGCCGGGGCCTCCGTGCTCGTCCAAGGCGGTCGTGTGATGACCGCGACCGGCGTCATCCTGGAAGAGGGCGACGTCCTCGTCGTCGACGGAATCATCCGAGAGGTCGGCGAGAACATCTCCGCACCCGAGGGAGTCACGATCGTCGATGCGCGTGGCAAGACCGTCACTCCGGGGCTCATCGACACCCACTCGCACATGGGCGTCTACGCGTCTCCGGGGCTCCGAGCCCACAGTGACGGGAACGAGGCCGTCGCCCCTACGACCCCCTACGCCCGCGCGCAAGACGGGTATTGGCCCCAAGACCCTCAAATCCCATGGGCCGTCGCGGGTGGCGTCACCGCGGCACAAATCCTCCCCGGCTCTGCCAATCTCATCGGCGGTCGCTCCACCGTGGTGAAGTTCTATCCACACGTCCGCTCCGCAGCCGCAGCTCACTTCCCCGGCGCCCCCGACGGCATGAAGATGGCGTGCGGGGAGAATCCCAAACGCGTCTATGGCGACAAGGGTGGACCACAGACCCGTATGGGGAATGTGGCGGGTCATCGCCAGGCGTTCGAGGATGGAAAAAACTACCTCCGTACCCTCCGCCGATACGAAGAAGAGGTGGAGAGCTATGCCCGCGGTGAGCGCGACGAGGCCCCCGAACCCATCGAGCGCAACTTTGGGCTTGAGACCATCGCCGGCGTGATCGAGGGCGATATTTTCGTCCACAACCACTGTTACCGCGCTGATGAAATGCTCATCATGATGTCCTTGGCCGAGGAGTACGGCTTCACCATCCGAAGCTTCCACCACGCCGTGGAGGCCTACAAGATCGCCCCAGAGTTGGCGGCCGCAGGCACGGCCGTGTCCATCTGGGCGGACTGGTGGGGGTTTAAGGCGGAGGCCTTCGACGGCATCCGTGAAAACGCGGCCCTCGTGTTCTTGGCGGGTGCCCGGCCCATCATTCACTCGGACAGCGCCATCGGCATTCAACGGCTCAACCAGGAGGCCGCCAAGGCCATGTACGCCGGGCGCAGGGTCGGCGTGGAGATCTCTGAGGACGACGCCCTGCGCTGGATCACCTCCAACGCCGCGTGGGCGCTCGGAGTGGAGGAGGTGGCCGGGACCTTGTCCCCCGGAAAGATGGGCGACGTCGTCATCTGGAACACCACCCCATTCAGCGTCTACGCCAAGGCCGAGCAGGTGTTCATTGAGGGCACCCTCGTCTACGACAGAAGCGACCCCGAGCGGCAACCGAGCACAGATTTCTCCGTGGGCTGGGACCTTCCCAGCACCGAGGGAGGTAACGAGCCATGAGAAACATCCACACGACGATTTTGGGACGCGGGCTGCGTCTTTTCACTCTTTGCGTTGCCTCCCTCACGGCCGCGACCCATCCCGTACACGCAGGCTCCCCAGACACCCGCGAGGCGCACACCGACGCGCATGTCTTTGTGGTGGGAGGCATGGTCCACATCGGAGACGGCCAAGTCCTCTCCAATGCGACCGTCGAAATTCGAGGAACAAAAGTCGTCGCGATTCACGAGGCCTACACCTTCGCGAACGTCCCCAGCGATGCCCACACCATCGATGCGACGGGCAAGGTCGTGACGCCGGGGATCATCGGCGCCGACACCTCACTCGGCTTGCTTGAGATCGAGATGGAAGCCTCCACCCGGGACCATTCCCGAAGTGACGAATCCCTCGTAAG
>JBDQGY010000028.1:0-25281 GCA_040265175.1 Nannocystaceae bacterium | reverse complement strand
TGTCAGCGCGACAGGGATCGCGCTGCAGCAAAGCGCCACGAAGGGCAACACCCGAGGGGTCGCGGTGGCGACACGATTCTTGCCCGGTGCCTTGCCGCTGACCCTCAAAATCTTTGGGGTGTCCGTTCTCGCTGCTGCCGTGAGTTGGACCGTGGGTGTATTGGCCATCTTCGTCGGCGGAGATCGCCAAGATCTCCGCCGCGCACGACGAGCCGTCTTGCTCTCGGGCGCTCCATGGTACGCGCTCACGCTCTACCTCGCGTCACTGATGGGCGCCGTGAGCTGATCGGCGGACGCCTCCGCTGCCGGGGCCTCGTGCCGCTCCCGCGACGACATCGCCAACGCCCGAGGGTCGGTCGGGTCGAGCGCCAGCGCTCGCCGCAGCGCCTCCTCACCTGCGACGAGATCGCCGATGGCAAAGCACGCCTCGGCGAAGGCTACCCAGACCACCACCTCGTCGGGGTCGAGCGTCACTGCTCGTTGGAACTGCAGCTGCGCCCTCGCTGGTCTCGGCGGCGACGACTCCATCGCCACCACCCCTCGGAGGTAGGCCTCATACGCGCGCCACGGCGCGTTCGGTGTACGCACCAGCGCACCGTTTAAGGTGTGAAGATCCCGGGTGTTCCGCGGCGAAGCGCAGCCCACGGCGAGCAGCCCTATCGTCAGGCACGCGCTCCTCCATGGCCTCGTACGAATCACAACGGGATGTTCCCGTGCTTTTTCTTCGGGTTCACCTGCCGCTTATTTCTCATAAGACGTAGTGATTTACTGATTTCGCGACGTGTCTCTTCGGGTTCGATGACGCGATCAATAAACCCTTGCTCGGCCGCTTTGTAGGGGCTCGCGAAAAGCTCCCTGTACTCTTGGGTCAGCTTCGCGCGCAGCGCCTCTGGATCATCTGCGGCCATGATCTCTCGTCGGTAGATGATGTTGACAGCACCATCCGCCCCCATCACCGCGATCTCAGCGGTGGGGTACGCGAGGTTGATATCCCCACGAATGTGCTTGCTTGCCATGACGTCGTAGGCGCCTCCATACGCCTTCCGTGTCACCAGCGTGATCTTCGGCACCGTCGCCTCCGTGAAGGCATACAAGAGCTTGGCCCCATGCCGAATAATCCCTCCGTGCTCTTGATCCGTGCCCGGCAAAAATCCCGGCACATCGACCAGCGTTAGCAGTGGCACGTTAAACGCGTCACACATCCGCACAAAACGGGCCGCCTTCACAGAAGCGTCGATGTCCAGACAGCCGGCCAGCACGAGCGGCTGGTTGGCGATGACGCCCACGGGAGCCCCCTCCACGCGGATGAAGCCGATCACCATATTCCGCGCGAAATGCTCCTGCACCTCTAAGAACCGACCATCATCCGCGACGCCCTTAACAATCTCTCGGATATCGTAGGGCTTCGAAGGTTCGAGCGGCACCAAGCCACGAAGGGTCTCACAATCACGATCGCCGGGATCCGTCGTTGGTTGGTGGGGAGGGTCTTCCATATTGTTGGCGGGCAGGTACGCAAGCAGCTCCCGCGTCATCGCCATCGCCGCCGCCTCATCAGGACACGCGAAGTGGGCCACGCCGCTCTCTTTGTTGTGTGCCATGGCGCCGCCAAGCGCCTCCTTGGTCACCTCTTCGTGGGTCACCGTTTTGATGACGTCCGGTCCGGTGATGAACATGTAGCTCGTCTCTTGAACCATCAACGTGAGGTCGGTGATCGCAGGTGAATACACCGCCCCTCCCGCACAGGGACCCAGAATCACCGAAAGTTGAGGCACGACCCCCGACGCGAGCACGTTGCGCTTGAAGATCTCCGCGTATCCAGCGAGGCTCGCCACCCCCTCTTGAATCCGGGCGCCCCCTGAATCGTTAAGACCGATGACCGGCGCCCCGACCTCCATGGCCTTGTCCATGAGCTTACAAATCTTCATGGCGTGGGCCCACCCAAGGCTCCCACCAAAGACAGTAGGCCGCTGCGCGAACACAAAGACAGGCCGACCGTGGATCAGGCCGTGACCGGTGACGACGCCGTCCCCATATACCTGTTTATCGAGCATGCCAAAGTCCGCACACGGACTCGTGACAAACTGGTCGAACTCCGTGAAAGAGCCGGGGTCTAGCAGAGCGTGGATCCGCTCGTGGGCCGTGGCCCTCCCTGTTGCCTCCACCCGATCCGCCGAGGCCTTCGACTTCGCCCGCATGGCCGCGAGCGTCTCCTCATCCGCGTTGAACGCTCGCGGACCTCCTCCTATTTCTCCAAGCGCGACGCGGCGCGCGAGTTCTTCTCGTGGATTTTTGGTCGATTTGTCGGCCATCGCCGGGACTCTAGCAAGAGCCCCCACGTTGGTGAACGGCGACCGGCACAGAACTCGATCTTCGGGCTCGATCCCGGCAGACTCAAAGGGTGCCCTTGGTCGAGGGAACGGATCCCGCGCTCGCCGCATCTCGCGCACACGCCATCCTCAGCGCCTTCGCGAGAGCCTTAAACGTGGCCTCCACGACGTGATGAGCGTTGCCTCCGCTCCTTTGACGGATGTGCAAGTTCATGCGCCCCTGGACACATAGTGCCTGAAAGAACTCCCGGACCAGATCGCAGTCAAAGGTGCCGATCCACTTCCCCTCGATCGCAGGGAGCTCGTAGACGAGATATGGACGCCCGCCAAGATCGATCGCCACATCCACCAAGGTCTCGTCCATGCACAGCGAAAAGTGACCGTATCTGAAGATTCCGACGCGGTCTCCCAGCGCCTCGTCAAGCGCGCTCCCGAGCACCAACCCTACATCCTCCACGGTGTGGTGGCCGTCAATCTCGACGTCGCCTGCGGCGGTCACCGAGAGCGCCATCGCCCCATGCTTGCCCAAGGCCTCGAGCATGTGCGTCAAAAACGGAACCGGGGTCTCGATCTGTGGAGGGCTTGGCGCGTCCCCAGGCAAGGTCAACTCGACCACGATCTGGGTCTCCTTGGTCTCTCGCGCGACGCGAGCGCTTCGCTGTTCCTGACTCATCGACTCGACTCCCTCGAGCGAACCATGCGCCGAACCGCCGCCGTGTGCAAGTCCTTGAGCACCTCCGCGTGCTCGATGCTGAGTCCTAGTTCGGCGTCAATGGCGGCGCCGCGCCAGTCCTCGGCCTCAAATTTTTTCTTGGCCGCGTTCAAATAGACGCGCGCGAAAGGGGTCGTGAGGCTGCGAGCTCCTCCGGTCAGCCGCCGCGCGCGAAGATCCGGGTCGAGTCGAAGCGCCCCCAGCCTGAGCCCAGCGTCGTAGGCTACCCGAAGCTCAGGATCAAACAAGACGCGATACGCCTCCGTCATTCGCTTGTAGACCGAATAGATCTTCGCCCGATCCTCGTCGAACCCCGCGCTGAGGAAACGATCGGGGTGATAGCGCTGCGCGCACTCATGGAATCGCGCCCGCACCTCGATGTAGTCAGCGGCGGGATCGAGTTGAAGGATCGCGTAATAGTCGAGCGTCTCCAGGTTGGACGCGAGCACCTCAAGGTCTTCGGGTAGTCGCTTCGCCACATCCGCCTCCTATGTCCACGCGGGCCTCACCGAGCGACCACGCTACCTTCGTGCTCGTCGTCTCCGAGCAGCCCCTCAGACTCCGCCTTGGAGATCATCGTGTCGACGTCCTCGGGGCTCATCCCGCCAAGGACCTTCATCGTCGCGGTCTGTTCTTGCCCGGTCTGCCCATCGAGCGCGCGCACCTCCAGGAGTCCGTCGGTGTTAATTTCAAAGGTTACCGACACAGAGGTCTCTCCACGTGGCGCCGGTCGAATCCCCGAGAGTAAAACCTCTCCAAGCTTGGTGTTCTCGTCAAAGGACGGCGACTCTCCTTGGCACACCTCAATTCTCACGTACTTTTGATTGTCGACCGTGGTGGTAAACAAGCGCGTTTGTTCCACAGGAACAACCGAATTTCTCTCGATGATGCGGTCGACGTTACCGCCCAGCGTTCGGACCCCGAGGCTGCGTGGCGTGACGTCCAGGAGCACGGCCGTCGCGTTCATGCTTGGAGCCGACACCCCACCATCTGCCATCGGTACCAACAAGCCAACGAGCGCGGCGCCTTGAATTGCGGCCCCTACTGCCACAAGGGACATCGGGTTGATCGAAGTCTGCGGTTTCCTGTTGAAGATCGCCCGGACAGTCTCGCGCACGATGGGGATCCGCGTCGTGCCTCCAACAAGCACAATTTCGTCGATCTGTCCCGGCCGGATCCCCGCGATTTTCATGGCCTCCTCGCAAACCGGCACTGTGCGCTGCACGATCGGAGCGATCAAGTCACGAAGGGCCGTCTCGGTGAGTGAAAAGTTAAGGTTCTTCCCCTGATCAGGCAGCACCCCCTCGATATAGCGAGACACCTGCGAGGCCTCGCTAAGCTCAATCTTCACCTCTTCGGCGACCGAACGCAGGCGCGCCCGCGCGACAGGATGCTCGTGAAGATCAATCCCGTGCTCCTCTTCAAATTGTCGAATCATCGCCGCCAAGATCGCCTCGTCGAGATCGTCACCGCCGAGGAACATTTCGCCCGAAGTCGCGAGCACCTCGAAGACGTTCTGCGTGATTTCGAGGATCGTCACATCGAAGGTGCCTCCACCAAAATCATAGACCGCGATTCGGCGGTCCATGTCCTCGATGTATCCGTACGCGAGCGCCGCTGCCGTCGGCTCATTAATGATTCGAATCACTTCGAGTCCGGCGAGTCGGGCTGAAATCCGAGTAGCGCTGCGCTGCGAATCGGTGAAGTTGGCCGGCACCGAGATCACGCACTTTCGAATCCGTTGACCGAGAGCTTCCTCCGCCATCTGCCGCAGATACTTGAGCACGTAGGATGACACCTCGACCGCACTGAGCTTCCGGCTCCCAAAACCGACCATCACTGACTCGTTGCGGCCCTCAAAAATCTTGTAGGGCACGGACTCGATCATCTTCGTGACCTCCGGCGAGGAGTAACGCCGCCCGATCAGGCGCTTCGCGCTGTAGATGGCATTGACGGGATCGAGCAATCGCTCGCGCTTCGCCTCAAGTCCGACGGCCATCGAGCCATCGGAACGCGCGGCGATCATGGAGGGGATAATGCGGTCGTCGCCCCGACGAATGACGCTAGCGCTCCCCGACTGAACAACCGCGCAGGCGGAGTTTGTCGTCCCAAGATCGATCCCCAGCACAAATTGATGCTCTTGCGCCATCGTCTCAAGAGGGTAACCCTGATCGCCGTGATCGCCCAAGGAAGCCCCGAAACCGTCGCATCGCGAGAGTTAGACCCGGGACAACGCGCGCTCGGTGTTCGCCCCGAAGGTGGAAACCACTGACGCTCATAGCGGGGATTCGGGAACGAACACGATATCGCCCGGCTCAAGCGGGATATCTCGTGCCTTCCCAGCCGTAATCTCCTCCAGCGAGATTTGATACGTCGCTGGACCGTCGAGGCCTTTGCGGATCAGCTTGACACGTCGAGGCGCAGCGACAGGACCTAACCCACCCGCCTCCGAAATTGCTTGAACCAGTGTGAGCCGCTCGACGAACGGGAACGTGCCGGGCTTGGCCACCTCACCGAGCACGGAGATCTCGACGCTCTTCCTCTCGAGCACAATCACTGTCACGCTCGGACTTTTCAGCAGTCCATCGGCGAGCCGCTTCTCCAAAGATTCCGCCGCTTCTCCCTGGGTGAGCCCCTCGATTTTCACCCTCCCTAATAGTGGGAACTCGATGGTCCCGTCTTCTTGCACCTGAAATTGTCCAGACAGTTCCTCTTCATCGAACACCCTCACGTCGAAGACATCACCCGGCACGAAACGTGGCGCCTGGCGAACGATGCCGGCGCTGTCGGGTCGCAACGGCGAATTGGTCCCGGCGCACGAGGTGGTCAGGGAGAGGCAAGCTATGATCAAAATGTGTGGTGCTGACATCCCTTAATACCTGATTGCACCAAACAGCCACGCGATGTGCCGCGTGAATTTTCCTGGCGCCACAAAGCCGTTGTTGTAGAGGGTAACAAAGTCTGTGTTGTTCAACTGCAGATCGTAGCGAGCGACGAGCACAAACATTTTTCCGAACGACTGCTCAATTTGGGTCGAAGCCGCGACCACGAGATCGGTGCGCTTAAAGCCAGGCGCGGCCTCGTATGCACCAATGACCGGGTCTTCCACACCAGGGACCGGGAGGGCGAAGAAACTCCGCTGCGCGACCGTCAGTCCTGCCCTTAGGTCCATCTTCCACTTAAATCGCTGCTGAATGCCCAAGGAGCCGCCCAGGTCGGAAATATAGTTCCCGACCAGGCTGTCGCGGAACCGATAGAAGCCCCTCATGCTGAGTTGAGTCCTTGTCGTAGGAAAATACGTCAGCGCTACTTCGAAATTTGGTCGACTGAATCCTACGCCGTTGATGTCGTTGTAGTAGTTGCCCTTGCCGTAGCCCGCCAGCAACTCAACGTCGAGCTTCTTGGCCAACTGCCCGATAAAGCCTCCCTGAACGGTGTGGTGGTCCGAGTCCTCGTTGCGCCCCACGCCGATCTCTGTGCAGCAGAAGTAGATGTTGTTGGTGAAGCGGTATTTCAATACGAACGACGAGCGATCCCGAAATCGCCACTTGAGCTCTGCCTTCACACCGTTCACGATTCGATCGCTGGTGTTCTCTTGGCAGTCCCCGGCGGTCGACCCATCAGGACAAGGGTTCGCGTCCAAGAAATATAACATCTCGGTGATGTACCCGAGCTCGAGGACTAGCCGACCTCCACCGGGTCGAAATAGGAAGCGGAGCTGCCCGCGGTGGTCAAGGCGGTTGAGGTTGTATTCGGCGGTCGACTCGTATTGCCGTGGCTGCCCCAAGATCAAGAAACGCTCATCAACGCCAAAGCTGAACCTGCGCTTGGGACTCGTGAGAAGATGCAAGGCGACGCCTCCAGTCGGCTTCCCCGCCGCACGGACGCTCGACCGCGAGTTGGTATAAAAGCGCCATCCGAAGAAGGCCTGGAGATTGTAGTCGGCTTTGCGGTCGCCACCCTTGAGAGAGGTGTTCATCCGCCCATTGATCATGCGACGGTTCTCGATGCTGAGCCACGCCGAGGGTTGCACGAAAACACTGCCGAGCTTGTTTCCTACGCCGTCGTTGGAGAAGACGTTGGAGTCGTACCCAACCGCGAGCGCGGCCCCTCCATGAAACTTCGAGCGCTTGCCCACTTTCACACCGGGGCCATCCTGCGAGATCGGTACGCCCACGTTCGCGTCCGGCTCACTCGCCCAAACAAAATTGCTCCAGGTGAGCACACCGCACCACGCCATGACCGCGAGCATCGAGACCCAGCGTGCGGTCCGCCTCCGTCGCCCAGATGGACTCCCACGCTCTCGCCCGCTACCTGACAATCGTGGGTGATCGTCACGCATGAACTGGGCGCGCGGATATCTTCCGGTTCGGTTCATTCCAAAGAGAGGAGAGCGTCTGCAGCAAGGATGATGTTTTCGTTCAGCGAGAACGCAGCACAACTCGCCCGCGCGGAATCCCGGGCAAGCGTAGACAGGCTCGTGCGTTCGCATGAGCCGATAGAGATAGGCAGACTCAAATGTTCGTGTTCGTGGTCCTTCACAAGTTTGCCAGTTCCACGGTCGGATGACGAAGATGTGGACCGTTTGGAACCGCGCTGCTTGTGCGCAGGTCACTCCCGTTGTTGACAAGGAGTGCGCCTACGTCGTGGAGGCCCGTCCCAGGAGGGGCGACATCGTCCCTATACGGGCACACAGCAGCGGGTCGGACGAGTGTCTACGAGCACGACATCTCACAGCGACTAGCCACTCCCGTGGACCACGAGCGATGATGTTCGCCCACGACTGGCCCTGCTGGCAGTGCGGGAGGCACCGTGGCGTGGACGGCCGATCGGTGCGTGAAGTCGACCACAACTACACCCGACCACCTGAACGAACACCGAGACCTAGGTTGCCCAAATTCACGCAGTGCCCGGGCCGCCAGGAGAGCTAGAGGATGGGGCTTACCGCCGCGGGCCACATCTCCGTGGTTGGCGGCATCACCAGCATATCCGCGACGGAGCTGGTCGGATCGTCGAGCGGGATGGTGTTCGGCTCGTCGCTCTTGGTCGTGGTGACATCATCCGAATCTTCGGGGCCGAGGCTCTGCTCGAAGTTCTGGGCTCTGCGAACAAGCTGTTCGAGCTGATCGGCAGCCGCGGCGAGTTTCTCCGTGGCAAACACACGGGCCTGGGCAGTCTGATTCGGGTCGTTGATGATCTGCAATTCTTCGTCGATCAGCCGGAGAGGCTCGGTTACGCGCTCCCGCTCCGCCTCGACGTGTGCGATGCGCAATACATCGCCAGACCGCGTTGCACGCGCTGCTTCCTCAGCAAGCGCAGACAGCGCCTCTTCGATTCGGACCTGCGAGGACTCGGCGGACGGAACATCCACGGTGGCACTCGCTTCACGCGTGGCGGAGACCGGCTGTGCCGCAATCGCCACGCTCTCAACACAGAGCGTCAGCACCAAAAGACTCCAACTCAACGCGCGCCGGTTCATGACACTTAATCGTAACACACGTGGCGTCACCGCGATGCGAGCACATCAAAAAGATTCGATGTTTGCTCCAGCCTGGGTCAGCAGCGGCCGCGCGACCGCACACACGGGCGCCTCGCCGCCACATCCGGTGGGCTGTCTCGGCGGTCGGTCGAAGCGACCCACCACAATTTCGCTGCGCGGAGAGGCCTGACCCCTCGGTGGTCGCCGCGTCCACCCGGTTCGGTCGGGCTCGACTCTAGGCCTGCGAGAAGACCACGGAGAAGGTGACCTCGCTTGAGTCTTCGGCCCCTTCTACGGGGAAGCGCCAGCCTTTGATCTTTGCCTTGCAGCATCCGAGCGTCGCGGAATCACCGAGGGTATCGCCCTCCACAGACACCTTCACGACCCGCCCGGAAGTGCTAATGGTGATCGTAAAAGTGATCTTGCCCTTCAAGCCAGACTGGCTCCGAAGCGACTTCTCGTAGCAGGACTGAAGGGCGCCCATGCGACGTCGGATTGTCGCTTGAACGAGCTTTTTATCAACGTCTCCGTACACCTCGGACGTCGAGCTCTTCACCTTGCCCTTGATCTTCTTCTCTTTCTTCTTCTTCTTCTTAACTTCAGGCTGGTCGTCTGTGGTTTTCAGACCATCCGTGCCCACGAGCGCGCCGCTGGCGGTGATCCCTTCGCCCCCCGCGACGAAGTCAGAAACCTCGGAGCCATCTGCCTCCACAACACGACCCATGCCCTTGTCGAACAACGAGTCGAGGTTGTTCTCTGTCGACTCGATCACGTCGAAGACGGTGCCCTCTCCGGGACCCCCGTAGGTTCCCAGTACGCGCGCCACGCCGACGCCGCGCGCCTTCTTGGTCGATTCTTCGGAGAATTTTTTCGGCTTGGTCTTCACGACTTTGTCGGGCTCGACCTGCTTTTTCTCCTTCTTTTTCTCCTCGGGCTGCTTGAGTTCCTCCTCCTCAGGCTCCTCCTCCTCTTCCTCCTCTGGCTCGGGCTGCTCTTCTTCTTCTTGCTCGTAGACGATGCCCATCGCCTCCATCATGCGCTCGTCAACCTTGACCTCGGTGGAGGGCTTCACGCCAAATGCGGTGTACATCCCTCCGGTCCCAAAGATCATGGCGCTGCCCAAGAGGATCGCCGCGAACATTGGCTCCCGCCGACGCTGGACCACGAAATTGACGGCGGCGCCGACCACAACGCATCCAACGATCCCGATGGGTCCCACCAAGAACCCAATCGCCGCGATGGAGGCGACCAGCCCTATCACCATCGCGTAAGCCGCGGGGAGGGGCGTCCCTGACAAGCCGTAGCCCTTGAGCGGTCGCAGCGCCGGGCTCTTGCGTTTTGGGCGGGCGAACTGAAACAAAACGACGCTGTCGCCGAGGAGGATCTTGCCCTTCGCGGTCGATCGTAGCGCCACTTGCACACGCGCCGACCCCTGCTTCCGTCGAAGCTGCTTGACCGTATACGCCCGCTTCCCCTTCGCGAGCGTCACCTTGCCCCGGGCCTCTTTCGGCAAGTTGAGGTAGTAGCGCCCTCCTCGATACTCAAAGAGGGTCACGCTCTCAGGTGCGACACGCTTCGATTTTTTCTTTCGACGCCGCGGTGGATCGAGCTCCGGCGACCGAAGACCAGCAAGACCTCCGACGAGCGGGACGAGCCCCAACATCAGCAATGTCAAGCCGATGAGCGCAGTGTCGGGCCCCTCTCGTTTGCTCCCGTAGTCGTAGACGTCGAAGCTGTTCGCATCCTTGCCCTCGAGCAGCTCCTGACGCGCGGCCTCCTCCGCGGCGTATCGATTAACATCCGAGACGAACAAGCCCAGGCCGGTGACGAGCATCAAAAACGCCATCACCAGCAGCGGCTTCGCGCTATTTTTCGGATCCCGCCGACGATCGATGCTGTCGTGAACGACGAGGTCGTTGTGCAGACCCCACCCCACCTTCAAAGATTCCGGCTCCGTTTGATGAAGCTCGCCGCACAGCTTCTCTTCAACGACGACGGCGGCCCGAAGAAC
The DNA here is from genome assembly GCA_040265175.1 of Nannocystaceae bacterium. Taxonomy (GTDB): domain Bacteria; phylum Myxococcota_A; class Polyangia; order Nannocystales; family Nannocystaceae; genus JAAZXR01. The sequence continues at coordinate 14,752 of JBDQGY010000028.1, read as the reverse complement.
CCGGCTGGACTTGCGCTGTGGCATGGATAGAATTGCAGTAGGGTCTAGGCGAGCGTCGCGACGTCTCGCCACAAACGGGGGATGCGCTGCGAACAGAGCATAACAGGGGGATCTCGAAAGGTGTAGCCGATGACCACGTTGACGAAGGGTAACGCGAGGGACGAAGAAGCTCTAATAAGTCGTGAGAACGCAGCAGCAGGCGGTTCAGGGTCGTTACGGGTACACAACCCCATCTCCCTACATGCTCCCTGGGCCCCCGCACCGCTCACCTGTCTCAAAACGCACCGAACACCGGATGCGATTCGGTGATTCGGTTTGCGGATGGGTCCAATCTGGGTTCCTTTCCCGCATGGCTAGGTGTTACATACCCGCGCAGCAGCGGGTCAGCGCTCCTAGACCATGGGAGGCCCACCGCCGACGCCGGACCTCCAAGACGAGCAAAGGCCGGCTCGTGAACTGATCACGGCCGGCCCTCCCTCTGACGGGACGTTGAGGTCCCGCGCTAGCCTTGGCGAATCACGCAGAAGGCGTACTCGGTAAATTCGGCCTTGCCCGCCGTGAACATCACCTTCACGAGCGTTTCAAACGGCAACGCCGAGTCGCCGACCAGGATCAGCCGAGCGTCCCAAGTGGTCTTCCGGTTCTCCGCCATCTGCTTGGCCTTGTCCGCTTCCTCAGAGAGGACGTCGTACAAGGGACCGATGAGCTGTCCGGAGACATCTGCGGGTGTCTTGCCATCCTCAAGCACTTGGACCTTCTTCTCCAGCACGATAATCGCGCGAGTGGAGAGGTAGACCGGCGTGCCCTCTTGAATGGGCGAATCCACGCGCGACATCGGAATCTTCTGATCCGCGATAGGCGTGATGAGGACCGGATCGGAGGCGTAGGACTTGAGAAGGTAGATAACGATGATGGAAACGATGTCCATCAAAGAGGTGAGCCCCATGCCCGCCTCTTCGACCGCTTGACCGCGACGACTCTGCTTCTTCAGCGCTTTTTTCTGCTTGAAAAATTCTTCAGCGTTCACGGTGACTCCTAACCTGCCCCAGCCTCAATGATGGGCTGCCAAAAATAGCACTCTGGCGGGATCTCTTCTCCGGCTTTCATCGCCTTCAAGAGCTTACAATCGCTCCCCCGCATGGCATCCATCGTCTGCACCAACACCTGCATAGGGACGGTGTTGATGGCACTGATCGTGACGACCTGCTCTTTTTTCGCGCGGCTCTTGTACTCCTTGGCCTTTGCTTCGAGCGCAGGGTAGTCGTACTTACAGTAGTCGCGCCATGCCTCACGGCCCGCCATGCACTCCTCAGTCGGTTGACGATTCGGAATGGTGGGCTTGCTGGAATCGACCTCTTTACCTGCTTCTGCGCCGTCTTGCTGTCCAGACGCTTGAAGCCGGAAGCCCTCATCCATGATGAAGACCTTAAGCTTGAGAGGTTTTTCCTTCTCTTCTTCCTTCTTTTGCTCCTCTTTCGGGGGTGCCGCCGCGAACTTGGGCGGGGACACCACGATGGCGGCCATGGATGCGACCTCCATCGCGAGCAGAAGCGCCGGAATGAGCAAGAACATGATGTTCATGACTGGGAGCACATTTGCTTCTTCAACAGGGATCTCTTCGTCTTTTTTCTTTCGCGCCATGACGCCTCCTTTCGTTGTGAGCTAGTTGGTTCCTGGAATGGGTGAGGCCTCACCAGGTGAGGCTCCCCGTGGAGCCGAGCGCGCTGACACCGGGGCCAGTGCGCTCGACGAGTGAGGCTCAGCCGAGGCGGAACCGAGCGGAGAGGAGGTTCTCAAGCTTCACGGAGTAAAGCTCGACGCTGTCCTTGATGCTCTTCGCGACGTTCGACACGATGATGTGCGAAGCGAGCAGGGGGATGGCGACGATCAGACCGAAACCGGTCGTGTTCATCGCGATACCGATGCCGCGTGCGAGCGCCGTCGAGCGTTGGTCGGCGGGGGCGTTCGCCACAGCCTCGAACGCTGCGAGCATCCCGAAGATGGTTCCGAGGAGTCCGAGGAGCGTCGCGACGTTGGCGACAGCTGCGATCATCGAGACGCGCTTGTCGATTTGCGGCATCACCTCAAGCATCGACTCTTCGATCGCTTGCGAGACTTGTTGCTCGTCCTTGGTGGACTTGGTGAGGCCCGCCTTGATCACGCGGGGGAGCGCAGCCTGGGCGTTTCGGTCACACAACTTGATCGCGGTGTCGATGTTGTTCGCCATGACGCATTTTTGAACTTGCGCATAGAACTTGGCAGCCTTCGTATTCGCCTTGAAGACCAGGTAAATGATTCGGTCGGCCATCGCGGCAACTCCGATAATCCCGGTCAGCAAAATGAAGTGCATGAACGCACCACCTTCTTGATAAAACTTGGCAATATCACCCATGACTTTGTCTCCTCTTGGTGTGCGGGTCTGACCCGCTCGTCTCTGCTCCGGCGGCGCCGGTTTTGAAAGTGTGATGGCCCTACGGCCGGTCTCGGTTTGTCAGTTGAAAAAACTTGGCCGGTCGAAGTAGAGCGGCTGCGTTGTAAAAGTGGAACTTAATTTCCGGGCGTCCACGAAGGACCCAGCGGCTGACGGATTAGAACAACGGATCTTGCACAGACTCAAGTACCAAGGGCGACAATCGCGCATCCAGCCGTGCCCAGTCGTAATCTAGGGCCGAACGCCGAAGAATGTAAAAAGCGCTAGGTTTTTCGAGGGTGCCTTCCACAGTAAACGTGTCATCGAGGGTGATCTTCTTCCCAGAGCCGCTCAGCGCGCTTCCAGCGTCCGATTCGCGCCGATCGGCCGGCGCCGCATCGCCGCCAGCTGGCGGCGCTGCCGCGGCCGGCGGCGGCGAGACGCCCACCATCAAAAGCGACGCGGCGAGAATCCGAAACCACGGCGTCGATAGTTCGTGAAGGTGCCGTAATCGTCCGTACACGCGCGGCGTCTTCCAACGGTTTCCAACGGTTGTCAGCGGTATTTTTTCTCCAGTTTGCATGTTCAATTTCCCGTGGGATCTCCCGAACGGACGTTCCATCGCCGGGCTTGTGGGGGTATTGGAGGCCCCGATCGGGGCCAGAAAGCGCGGAGCGCGGCGGACGTTTTGCCGCCTTCAACACCGCCCCCACAGACGGCGCCCCTGCAGTTCATCAGCGAACTATTTTTTGTTTCTTCGGGCGTGAGGCTTCCCTCAATGAGGCTCGAGGAGCGCACCGTATCCGGCACCGACTCATCCTCGCGAACCACGCAAAGAATGCGAATGGAGCCCGCGGGCGCACCAACTCCGGAGATCTCCCGTGCCCTCCTCATGGCGTGCCCCCCCCCGAGGGTGCTTGTGGGGCTGGCTCTTGCGGCGCTGGCTCTTGCGCCGACGGTCCTTGCGGCGCCGGCTCTTGCGCCTCTGCCTCCTCTGTCGGCGCGGCCTCTTGCGCCGACGGTCCTTGCGGCGCTGGCTCTTGCGCCGACGGCCCTTGCGGCGCCGGCTCTTGCGCCTCTGCCTCCTCTGTCGGCGCGGCCTCTTGCGCCGACGGTCCTTGCGGCGCTGGCTCTTGCGCCTCTGCCTCCTCTGCCTCCTCTGTCGGCGCGGCCTCTTGGGGGGCCGCGGTAGCTGGCGCACCTTCCTCGACGACCTCCTCTGCAGGGACGAGCGCTGCCTCCTCCGCGGCTTCTTGCGCCTCTTTCGCCTCCTGTTGTTTACGCTTTTCGTTGCGCTTCTTCCGTCGCGCCTCGCGTTCGAGGTTCTTCTTCGCAACCCCGATGTACAGGTCGGCCTGCTCAACGGACACAAATTCGCGTCCAGGCGCGTTCTCGAGGACCGCAGTCCAGGCGTCCACGCCGTCTTTCGCGGCAGGCGCACGACGAAGCACCACCTCTTTGTACCGAGTGAACGATTGCACCGCCAAGTTCAACCGCTCTGTGGTCTCCACGTTCGGGAACGGATCCGCGTCGAGGTACAGCACGCCCAAGTTAAAGTGGGCATCGGCACTTTGCGGTTCAAGCTTCAAGATCTCATCGAAAGTCTGACGCGCTTCAACCACTTGCCCGAGCGCTCGCTGGGCAGCACCGAGGTTCAATCGCGCGCGCCGAAACTTTGGCTGCAGTTCGACCGCGTACTGAAAACACCCAATCGCCGTCGCGTAGTCGCCCTTGCCCATGAATTGAACGCCGAGATTGTTCCACGCCGCCGCGTTCTGTTCATCCCCCTCCGCCGCCTGCCGAAACATGTTAAGCGCCGCGGTTAGGTTGTCCTCGGCGAGATACGCGAAGCCCCGCAGGTTGAAGGCCTGTGAGGCTTCGTCCGGCGTGAGCACCTTCGGATCAATCTGCAGGGCGAGACCCCCCACGGATTGCGCGATCTCATACTTGCCTTGCTTGTAGAACGCCTCCGAAATCACGAGCATCGCCTCTACGTTCTGCTCGTGAATCTTCAGCGCTTGTCGAGCTTCGCGGATCGCCCGGTCAAGATTGCCGAGCTTCAATTGCGCGACCGCCTTGGCGCTCCTGTCTCGCGACAACGACATCTTGCGCTTCTCTTCTTCCGGGTCCCGATCACGAGACACGGGGATCTCGATGGGCTTGACCGGCGTCAATTCCTCTTCCATCGAGGGCGCCGCCTGCTCTTTCGTCGCCACCTGCGCCGGCGCTGCCTGGGTTGACGCCTGCTCAGACATTCGCGGCGCACGCGTGCTCTCGAGTTGAATCTTGCGACGCTCCTTCGCCTCCTCTTGAAGTCCCGCGGGCGCCTCGGTCTCCCTCGTCGGCTCTTCGACGGCGCAGCCGCTGCCCATGATGGTGACCAGCGTGGCGAGAACGAAGGAACGACGTATCCACATCGCGCTCATCGTAGGTCCTCCAATTGCAACACAAGCGCCGCGTCCCGCAGGAGCGGGAACTCGTCGGGCTTGTACTTGTTGAGGCGCTCACGGGCCCTCCGCGTCCAGATAGTGTTGACTTTAAACTCGGCAGAGCGGCGAATGAGTTCCTCGTACAGAAGGATCGACTTGTCCTCAAAACGCTGGGCTTCATTCGCGACGATGTCCTTGTACGCGAACCATGGCTCGCTGAACTCCGTGAGCTGTTTGGGCACCGGCGCCGTCCGAATCTTTTCTGCCACGTCCTCGAACGCGAAGCCACGCCGATACATCCCCGCCAAGGTCCAATCGAGCCGCCGGAAGGGGAAGACCTGGTCGTACGCTTGTGAGGCGGCGAGGACGCGATCAAAGAGTTTCTTTACCGACTTCTCCATCTTCTTCCCCGTCCCCGAAATCTTGACCTTCAAGACCTTTGTGAGGGTCCGTTCGGCCAACAAAAACTGCGCCTGCGCCGGAAACTCCGCGGCGTCAGAGGCGGGCTCGAGACCCCGGCGACTAAACTCTGCCACGCACGCGCGGTAGGCTTTGTCCGCGTCTTTCTGCCGGCCCATCGCCTCGTAGGCGAGCCCGATCTGAAGCTGCGCCTCCACAGCTCGCGGGCCCTCTGACGCGTCCTTGCCGTGCTTCGCCAAGTAGCGCTTGTAGGCCGTGACCGTCGCCCGCTGCGCGCCGCGCTTGCTCGTCACCACCGCCGCACGAAACAACCCCTCGGCCTGCTCATTCGGGTCCTCCGACTTCTCGGACCATTTTCGGAATAGATCCGCCGCGCGCTCATAGTCCTGGAGGTTCTCCATCAGAGCCGCGGCGTTCTTCAGAGCGAGGAGTCGATGCTCGCTCGTGGCGTAGCGCTCGTCTTCCGCGAGGACCAAGTACTTCGTAACGGCCTGCTCGTACTCAAAGAATCGCGCGTGGTTGAAGCCCGTACGGAGCAGCGCATCGTCGGCGAACTCGCTGTCTGGATAGTCGGTATAGATCCGCTCGTAGGTCCGGGTTGCGGAACCAAAGCGCCCGATCTCCTCATACGCCACCGCGGCGTTGTTGAGCGCGCGGTCGGCCTGCGAATCGTCCGGCGCCTCATCCACCAGCGCGACGTAACGATCCGCCGCCGCCTCGAACGCCCCGGCGTCGAACAGCACCTGCGCTTCTTGGAAGCGCACGGCATTCCCGATGGTTCGCAGTTCACCGGCGAACTTGGCGCGCTCCTCGTCTGAACCGCAATTGCGAGACGCGAGTTCCTCGGTCCACGTGCGGGTCCCCTCGAGGTCACCGCGCACCACGTGCGCGTCGATGATCGCGTAGCCCGCGTTGATCGCGATGTTCTGACTGCAGTGATTGTCCAAAATCGCGACGTACCGAGCTTCGGAGTCGTTGAAGCGGATATAGCGCTGGCTCAACGAGGCTGCTTCATAGCGGAACTGAGCCGTCGATTTGCTATCGGGAAAAATGTCGATGAAGTCGTCGTAGGCGCGCTGCATCGCCGCGACCAGCGGCGGGAGCTTCTTCGGCTTGAGCTCGGGCCCTTGCCCCTCCATTCCATCTTTAGGCATCTCTGGGAGCTCGAGGTCTCCTTCGTCGATGGCCGTTTGCATCGCCGCATCAAACGCAAAGATGACCCCCTCTGCGGCGTCTCGCTGCAGCCGGTTGTCGATATTCGAGTCACGAACCTCCGCGTAGTTTTGGGCGGCGAGGTCATACTGGTCGCTGTAGTACAGACTGTCCGCGTACTGAAAGCGGTATTCGTAGGAGCTTTGCGTGTTCGGGAAGCGCTCCAGGTAGGCTTGGTACGCCTTGCCAGCGACCAAGTACTCTCGTTTCGCGCCGGCAAAATCCCCGGCAGAGCGGAACTGTTGCGCCTTCTCATGGTGCTCCACCGCAGTCGCGACGAGGGCGTCCTCGGCGAGTTCAAAGCCTCGCGTGATCGCGTCAGGGTCGGACTCGTTGGCATAAAACCATTCCGAGCCCCTGAGGTACTGGGTCGCGAGCTTGTCTCGCGCAGCGGCGGCGGCCTCGCGCTCGGTCAACAAGGCGTAGGCTTGCATGATTCGAAGCTGCACATCAGGGGCCGTCCTCGTCGTCGGCCATCGTCGGAGAGTCTCCTCCCAAATCTCGATGGCCTCCGTATAATCTGTCTGGTAGGCGTACAAGCCACCGAGGGCCGCGTAGATCTCCGGTACGTGGACCTCTTTGGCGCGAGCCTTGTAGTCACGATCGAGGCGAGCCAGGCCTCGCACCGAGTCAAATCGGCCGTCGCCGTCCCAGTCGTCCTCCACGTACGACTTCGCGATGTACTTCACCGCGTCGTCGCGAAGTTCGGCGGTCCCGAGCCCCGCCTCTGTCCCCTTGACCTTGTCGGCGTAGCGAACAAATTCGTCCAGGCGCTCCACCGCCGTCGCGAAATCACGGCGGAGATAGAGTGTCCACGCCATCCGAATCAGCGCCTCATCATAAAAGTCATTTCGCTCGTCACTCGCGGCCTGCTTGTACGCCGCCAGCGCCTGCTCGAGCTCATCCATGTCGTAGTGAAGTTCACCGATGCGCAACCACGCTTCGTTCACATACCTCCCCTTCGGCTTGGAGGGGCGGCACCCGTCATCATAGCTTTGGGGCATCACCTTGTACGAGGGGATGACATTGCCGCCGTCCGCCTCCGGCGCGTCGAATCGATTGCTGCATCCGAGCGCGAGGAACGACTGCCTCGCGCCGTCAAAATCACCTTGCTCAAGCAGCAAGAATCCCATCATGTAGAGCGCCGCGTCGATGTTGGGGTAGTTAGGGAAACCCACGGACGCAGTCCGGAACATGGCGATCGCCTTCGAGAAGTCCGCCTCGGGAGCCACCGGTGTCTCCCCGACCTTCTCGCCGGCGTCTTCTCGTTCTCGATGCGCAGCCAGCTCTTTCTCCCATGCCTCTTCTTGAAGCCGAAATCGCTCGCTCGCGCTCTCGAAGAGGAGCTGGCCGAGCCGCAACATGATCTCCGGCGTCCAGACCGGGTCGTTGGGGTGCAACGCCAGGAATTCCTCGTACCGAGCGACGGCCTTCGAGCGCAGCGCCCGAACCTTGGCCGCGCGGGCGCGGGTCTCCGCGTCGGAGTATTTGTTGATCGCGTCTCGACCCTGCTCTCCTTGAATGGTCAGCAGGTCGCGGAGGCTGTCGCTCGTCGCGTTGGATGCGGCGTCGTACCTCGAGAACAGCCGCTCCATTTCCGCCAGAGCCGCGGTCTCTTCAGGGCTGCGCGCGCGACGGGGGAGCGGCGCGACAAGCAGGGAGGGGTCGACCTTTCCAAACGTCTCACGGGGCACCCCCGAGCCCGGCTCACCACCCACCGCCGCGTTCCGAACGCTGGACTCGGACTCGGACTCGGACTCGGACTCGGCCGGCGCCGCCGGATCCGGCGTGATCTCCTTCGAACCATCGGTCGCCTGTGGCGAGGCGCCCCCCGCCTGATCAGAGGAAGACGGCGCCGCTGGCTGCGACCTCTCATGGCGTCCCGCTGCCGACACCTCCGGAATTGAGGAGAGTCCCACCACGACGAGGGGCAGCCCAACAAGACTCGCGAGGCCGCGATGTACGCTCCGTCGGGTCACTCCAGCTCCCCCAATCCTTGCTCAAGATTTCGATCGATCTCGCGAAGGTCCCGCGCCCGGTTTCTATCGAGCCGCCGAATCTCTTCGGTCTCAGACTCCTGGATCGACCACGCAACGTCCAAAAGTCCGACCTCCGACCTCGTGACGAGATTTAAGACCTCACCGATGACGTCGTTAATCGACGCCGCGAGCACCTCACCAGCGAGGGCGCGGACCGACTCGGTCGTACCGTTCATTTCCAACCGGTAGCGGTCGAGGTTGTCGCGCTCCTCGGTGACGATGGCGATGGCCCGGACGAGTCGTTTCCCCGCGGCCTGATCGAGGAGCCCTCGCACTTCGGTGATGCGCCCCTCCACGACCTTGATTCTACGGAAGGCGGCGTTCTCGGTCTTGGCCTTCGTAGTGCGCACCAGCTCCTCCATCATCAGATCGAGGTAGCGGGAGTACGTCGCGATTGCGCTCCGCTCCTCGGCGGCCCAGGGGTCCTCAAAACGCATGCGAGTGCGCAGGGCCTCCATTGCATTTTCGAGACGTTTGGATTCCCGCTGCAAGGTGCCCACCTCGTCGCGAAGCTCGGCGAGCTGCCCGAGGTAGGCCGCCCGATCGATGCGTTGACGCGACCGAGTCTGCTCGTAGTAGCGCTCCGTCCCGAGCAGCTGTGCGCGGAGCGCTGCCACCGTGAGATCGTATTTATGCGCGCGCTCTGACAACTCCTCGATGTCCGCGGCGATCTCCCCCCGACGCTTCCCTTGCAGAGACTTGTCGAGGACTCGTCTCGCCTCCTTGCGCTGCGAATCGAGGGTCTGTGCCCGCGGAGTATTTTTTCGCACCCGCACCGCAGACACAAGCGCCTCCTTGACGCCGATCACGTTCAGCGTCACCGCATCCATGGACGCCAAGTAGCCCCCAAGATCTTGGAACAATCGCGCCCGCTCCGGCGCCCGGACCGCCTGCTCCATCCGCACCAGCAGCGCGTTTGTCTCGACAAGCTGCGCGTCGAGTTCTCCAAGCCCACGCACGAGCTTCTCGGTCTGGACCGCACGGGGGACACGCTGCGCGACCGCGACGGCCTCCACGGGCAGCACGGAGTCCAACCGAAAGTGCTCCATGTCTTGAGCGACGACCGCAGAGAAATATGCTTGGGAATCGCCCCGCGACGCCAGCTTCCCCACGAGTCGCTTGCCAAGGGCGTCGAACTCCTTGCGAAGGGCGATGAATTCTTCCTCCGCCGCGCGGTAATCTCGGGAACGAATTTTGATCTTCCCTCGCAGCTGCTTGATCTCCCACGCGATGGACGACTCCGGATCGTAGATAAGGAGCAAGTCTAGGGCTTGCACGGCGCGGTCGAAGGCTTCGTCCCGTAGCAAGATCCACGCGGTCTCATAGAGCGCCTCTTTGAACAGCGGCGAGTCACGACTGATCATGCGGTAGGCCGCGATTGCTTCGTCGAATCGGCCCGCGTCATGATGGATTCGACCTTGAGCCATCCACGCGAGCGACACGATCTCGTCGTCGGCTTCGGTCGCCGCCTCGAGCCCCACGGTAAACTTGAACAGTTCGAGTGAGATCTCCTCCTCGTCGCGCCCGAGCGCGGAGGCGCCGGCGATGTATCCCGCGCGCAGGGCTATCGACTGCGCTCTGCGATCGCCCTCTTCGGGCTCAAGCAGCGCCGCCAACTCCTCGTACGACGCTGTGAAATCGTCGAGCAAAAACAGCGCGCGGCCGAGCTCGTAGCGGAGCTCAATTTCTCTCTTCGCCGCCGGAACCGATCTCGCCCACGCCAACACCCGCTCTCCATCGATCTTCGACAGCACGGAGTCGCGCAAGCCGAGCTCGACCCGCCCTCCCAAAGAACGAATACGGGCGCGGCGCTCCGGCGTCGCGCTGAGTCCGGGGCTGCGCGCGAACCCCTCGTTTCGCGACGGCGTCAGCAGTCGCAAGAGCTGCGCCACGCTCTGCTGGTGATAGCGCCGGCCGTCGGGAGTCGAGTCGCCGAGGTTGCTACCGAAGCACTCTGTCGCCCACGGACCCATCTCAAGTTCGACGAGGGCTCGTCCCAGAAAGAACATCGCCTGCGACGCTGCGGGCGAACCGGCGTGGTTCTCCACCAGGTCTAAAAATACGATGGCCGCGCGTTCGGTGTCGCGCTCTGCGAGCAAGAGCTGTCCCTCGACGAGGCGCCTCGCGAGCGCCTTGACCGACGTGGCCTCCTCTTTCTTCGCGCCCTCTTCGGCCTCCGCCACCATGCGCTCCACCTCCAGCGTGCGATTTTGGATTCCCTCCAAGCGCTCGCTCGGCGTCGGCGCGGCGTGCGTGAGCGTCGGTGTGAACAACGCGATGGCCGCAAGGAGCCCTCGAGTCCTCGCGCGCGCGTTCCGAGCTTTTCTCGTTCTGCTCAACCGGGTCTAGTCCTTGGCATTCGACGACGAGCCGCCGCGCTCTCCACGGGTACGGGGTAGCGGTCGACCGGCCGCGTCGAGAGGGACCTCTTGCCAACTCACCGCGGGTCGATCACGCATCTCGGTGCTGAAATTGCCACGCTCGTACCCCACGGACATCAGCTTGATCGCGCCGTTTTCGGGGGCGGTGAAGCTGTGCGAACTGCGAGAATCGAAGGAGTAGCCGTTGAGGTAGCTAAACACGCCGAAGCCTTGCCCCCGGTACTCCATTTGAACCGTGATGCTGTGCGGTCCCGGGACGAGGTTCCCGTCGTACACGGTGACCTCGTCTTCGCTGTCGAGCGCGCCGCTCTCGTCGGTGCGGGCGTAGATCTGCGCGCCGTCCAAGGAGATAACGAGACGCACGAGCTGAAACTGGGAGCCCATGCGGTTGCGATGAACGAGCACGACACGGCTCCCCGCGAGCACGCCCTTGAGCACCGTCTCCTTGAGCAAGGCGAGTCGCGCTTTGCTGCGGAAGATGCGGTCTTTCAAGGACTCCACGTCCGCCTTCAAGCCATCGAGCTGCTCCCCATACACCTCGCTGCGACGCTTGCTCACGTCAACATCGTATTTGTCGGCGTCTGCCGCCCCCTGGGCTGTCGCCGGGGCCTGCGCCTTCGCTGTCGCCGGGGCCTGCGCCTTCGCCTTCGCCGGGGCCTGCGCCTTCGCCTTCGCCGGGGCCTGCGCCGCTGGACGTTGGGGGGCGGGGGCAAGCTCAGACCCCCGCGCGACACCAGCCATGGACAGAGTCGCCGCGAAAATCCACAGCAGTCCGAGACAACCGATCCAGCGCGCACGTCCCATGGTCAGGGAACATCGAAATCGTGCGGTCAGTTGTGGCCAGTTCACGCGTTCAAGGCTACCAAGCCTGGCGCAGCGCCGCCAACTTCACTGCGAGGAATTGGCCGTCAAAGCGGGCCGGATCGAGGCGCGACCCGGACGGAGCGAGGACACCCTTCCCCACCACACGGCACACCGCCGCCAGAGCGGATCCGCGTGCGCGCGATGGGACCCCTCACGACCGCTCGGCGGCGCGTGCAGCCGGGACGATTCATCTGGGAACGCTGAAGTGCTCCAGCCGTCGCCAGAGAGCCTCAAGGAGGCGATCGAGGCCTTCGTGGGTGTGGGCTGAGATCGGGAACAGCGGGATATTTCGAGCGCGCAGGGCCGCCTGCGTCTCGGCAATGAGCGCGGCGCCCTCCTCGCTGTCGACCTTGTTGAGTGCCACCACCCTGGGCCGGCCCTCAAACATATCTCCGTACTGACGCAATTCCTGCTCGAGCGCGTCGAGATCTTCGACGGGCGAGCGGTCCTCTGCGGGATCCGGCGCGATCACGTGCAGCAAGACCCGCGTGCGTTCGAGATGCTTTAAGAACCGGTGGCCCAGACCTCGCCCGGCGCTCGCGCCTCGTACCAGGCCCGGCACGTCGGCCATCACAAACGAACGATCCGGTGGGAGCGAAATGACCCCTAGATGCGGTGTGAGGGTCGTAAAGGGGTAATCACCCACTTCAGGTCGCGCCTTCGAGACAGCGCGGATCAGCGTGGACTTTCCCACGTTGGGGAAGCCCACGACTCCCACATCTGCGAGGAGCTTGAGCTCGATGCGAAGCCAAAGCGCGTCGCCCGCGCCCCCCGGTTCTGCGCGGTCCGGGGCCCGGTTCGTGGAGGTCTTAAACCGTAGGTTTCCGCGCCCAGCGCGCCCCCCGCGGGCCACGAGAAGCTGCTGCCCTACCTGGCGTAGATCGCCCAAAAGCTCGTGGCGCTCCAATGCAAGCGGCTCTAGCTCCTTGGCCACGAGGGTCGGCATGTTGTGGATGGGCTCCATGACCCCTTCCCCGATCTCGAACAGGCCGTCGGGGTCCTCGTCGGACTCTTCGACCACATAAATCGTCTCCATCCCAGAATCGACGGCGGCACCCGCGGCTCCCCCCTCGTCTTCTTTCCATGGAGGTGGGGTCCCACTCGGGCCGGCGAGGCCTTCGAAGTACACCATGCTCCCCACGGGCACGCGGACGATGGCGTCACGTCCCGCCCTCCCGTGCTTACCTTTGTTCGCGCCGGAGGTCCCGGGCTCGGCTTTAAACTGCTGCTTGAACTTGAGATCGAGCAGCGTGGTCAACGAGGGATCTGCCTCGAGCAGCACGTTGCCCCCTTCGCCGCCGTCTCCGCCGGCAGGTCCGCCCTGGGGGACGTGCGCCTCCCGTCGCCACGCGACCGCGCCGTTGCCTCCGTCTCCGGCACGTACACAGATTCGCACTCGGTCGATGAAACGCATAACGTAAAAAACCTCGCGTGCCGTCACCAGAACGGACGCGAGGTTGTTCCATTCCCGCGCCGCGCGGAGCGGCGTCGACTACTCGGCCGCGGCCGACTCAGCGAGGGGCTCGATGCCCACGAAGGTGCGTCGCTCTCGTCCACGCTTGCTGAACTTTACAGTGCCGTCGACGAGCGCGAACAAGGTGAAGTCGCGTCCGGTGCCGACGTTCGGTCCAGCCTTCATATGGCCGCCAACCTGGCGTACGAGGATGTTTCCGGCCTTCACGACCTGACCACCGAAGCGCTTAACGCCGCGAAACTGCGCGTTTGAGTCGCGCCCATTCTTAATTGATCCCTGACCTTTTTTGTGTGCCATGGTGTCCTCCTCGTTCTGGGCTTAGCCCGCGATTCCCGTGATCTTGATCTCGGTGAAGTGTTGACGGTGACCGCGCTTGCGGCGGTAGTTCTTGCGACGGCGAAATTTGTAAACGATGAGCTTCGGGCCCTTGCCTTGCTTGACGATCTCCGCAGAGACCTTCGCGCCCGCGAGGAGGGGCGTGCCGATCTTGGTGCCGTCGCCAGATCCCATCAGCAACACCTGGTCGAACTCGACCCCCGCGCCCTCTTCACCATCAATACGATCGATGCGGACCTTGTCGCCCTTATGGATGCGGTACTGTTTCCCGCCGGTTTTGATGATCGCTTGTTCGCTCATTTGAATCGCGTCTCGATTTCGTTTGGTGCGATGCGCCCGCCCATGCGAGGACCGTCTGCTCGGTCCCGAGCTCCCGCGTGGTTGAACTTCGCGCGGACTCGAAGGAAGCGCAGTCTATGGAACACGCGCCCCCGGTCAAGTGATCAAGCGGCTCGATCTTCCAACGCATCGCCGTTTTGCGCAAAGTACGCGATTTTTGCCCTCCGATGTTCAGTGTAGCTTTCAGTCCTACCTTTCAATACGTGCAGAAAACTTGGTGAGAACCCCCCCTGGCGGCACGTTGGAGGGGCCATGTCTTCGCTGAATCGATTTTTTGGACAATGCCTCCTTTGCATCACCGTCGCATGTGGCGGTTGCGCGAGCTCCTCAGGCGGGCGCGCCGGGACCAACCAGGCCTCGGGCACCACCAAAGCCGCGGGCTTTGACTCCGCCATGAAGGCCAAAATCCGTGCCACGGACAAGATTGTGAAGCGCGCCGCGAACGAGTATCGGCTCGATCCAGATCTGCTCCGCGGAATGATCTGGGTGGAGAGTCGCTTCGATCCCAAGGCCACCTCGCCCGCAGGCGCGAAGGGCCTCATGCAGCTCATGCCCGCCACCGCCAAGAGCCTGGCGAGTCAGCTCGATCGACGCTCGCGCCCCTACAACTCCGAGTTTAACGTTACGGCCGGAGCCTACTACCTCCGCAAGATGCTGAACCGCTACGACGGCAACCTCAAGTACGCCCTCGCGGCCTACAACGCGGGACCCGGCAACGTCTCCAAGTGGACGCGGAACGGAGGCCGCCTGCCCGCCCGCTCCCGCGGCTACGTGGACAAGGTCCTCACGGCGCGCGGGTATTTCACCGAGAAAAAGCTGAGGGCCCGACGCATGGCGCAGGCCGAGGC
>JBDQGY010000027.1:0-25998 GCA_040265175.1 Nannocystaceae bacterium | reverse complement strand
TCCGCGACCTGCAGGACCTGGACGTCGTCCGAGGACAACCGCGCGAGGCGTCGCCGCATCGACTTGCGGATGCCACCTGCGGTGACCTGCTTTATCTCAGAAATTTGGGACAGCGACGCGAGCCCGCTGTGCTGATCGGCCAAAGAGCGCAGCGTCTCCACGAGGAAGAAAGGGTTGCCCTCTGATTCCCGCGATAGAAAATCAACGAGTCCTCGGTCCACCTGCTCCGTGCTGATCGTGTGTCCCGCTACGTCCCGAATATCGCTGCGCCCGAGCCGCTGGAGCTCGATGTGGCTCGCGGTTTCTAGCCCATGGATGAACCCGCTCGCCTCATCATCTCGGTACGTCGCGAAGATCAAGACTGGGACGTCGGCGAGGCTATCTTCGATGGTACGCAGCAGCGTCAGGCTCTCACTTCGCGCCCATTGGAGGTCCTCCAACACCAGCAGGGTTGGCCGATTGACACGGCGCACAATCCGATGCGCCACGTCAATGAATCGAGCATGCATCGCGCTCGCATCGAACTCAAGCCCCTGCTCCACGCTCGCGCCGATCACCGCCTCAATGTCGGTGATCACCGATGACAACACCGTCGCCTCCGCGGCATCGACACGGATGCCAAGGAGCAACTCCTTCAGCACTTCTCGCCAGATCTGAAATGGCTGCCCACCGTTCGAGAGCCCCTGCCCCTCCACCGCTCGAAAGCCGCAGCTGACGGCGTCGGCCCACACCTCGCGCTTAAGGCGGGACTTGCCCACCCCGCTCTCCCCCGCGACCAGCACCACCCCGCCCGCATCATCCTCGAAGGTCTGCTCGAGCAACGCTTGAATAAATTTCATCTCTCGAGCGCGACCGAAGAAGTCTCCAGCCTGAAGGAGGCTCTCTCGAACTTCGAGGGGCTCAATCTCCAGCGGTCGTCCGATGGCAGACGATATGGCGTGGAGCGCTTCGGAGGCCGTCTGCAGTCGCCGCGCCGGGTCCTCGTCGGTCATTCGAACGAACACTCCCCGAAGCTGCGCGTGCTCCTCTTCATCGCTCCCGTCGGCGTACACTGACGGCCTCTCCGTCAGCCAGGAGGCGACGAGGCTTTTCCCCCCCGTTTCGTACGGGTTGTCGCCCATCAGCGCCAAGCCAAACATCCCCACCGAGTACAACACCGAGCTCACGACCGCCGGGCCTCCCTCCAGACACTCTGGCGCCACGAAGCCTCGATGCTCGGGAGGGACGATCGCGTGCGTCTCCTGGGAGCGGCAAAGGAGGTCGAAGAACTTTACCGAGCCGTCGATAATCCCGATCGTTTCAGGAGTGACGAGGGCGTCGTATACCCCTCGCTGATGGAGGTAGCGCACCCCGTGCAAGAGCTGCGCGACGTACCCCATGCGTATCGCGAAGGGTGCCTCGGCACCGGCCTCG
This sequence comes from Nannocystaceae bacterium, assembly GCA_040265175.1. Taxonomy (GTDB): domain Bacteria; phylum Myxococcota_A; class Polyangia; order Nannocystales; family Nannocystaceae; genus JAAZXR01. The sequence continues at coordinate 24,585 of JBDQGY010000027.1, read as the reverse complement.
AGGATGGAGGTGGGGGATTCCCGGATATCCAAGATCGCGTAGCCCTCCTTGCTCGTCTCCATCGCGCAATCAATGACACCCACAACGTTGGGGTGTCGAAACGAGCACGCTTGTCGCAAGGTCTCACGGCCGATGACTCCCCGACGACTCGCCCCCGTTGCAGCCGTGTCACTTACGACCACTTCACGCGCGCAGGCCTGCATGCCGCGAAGGCGGTCTACGACCCGAAGATATGGCGTTCTCCTCGTCACACTCGCCGTGCCAAGCACGTGGTAGCGATCTGCGAGCAGCATGATCGAACCGCTCGAGGACGCGCTCGGTTCCCCGAGTGAGTCACGCAAGAACGAAGCAACGCTCGCCGGAGTCTTCGACGCGTTAAGCTCCGTGAGGGTCATTAGCAACACATCAATGGATGGAAAGCGGTGGTCCGCCTCACGCTCGAGCCCACGCTGAACGATGCGCCGCACCCAGGTAGGGACCTTCGAGTCTTTCGGAGGTGCGCGGACTTCCCCCGCGAGCACGCGCTCACCGATCGACGCCAAGCTCTCCCCCTCGAACGGTCGCTGACCGTACAGGGCCTCCCACATGGTGACGCAAAGTGAGAACTGATCGGATCGCGCGTCTGCGTCGTCACCGAGATGCTGCTCCGGTGCCATATACGCGGGGGTCCCGACCACCGCGCCGGGCACCGTGATCTCGTCTGCCAGGAAGTCGCGCGGGGGCTCGGGGGCGACGCTGACCTCCACCTCAGCGGAGTCGAGGTCGTCTGATACGTCCACCTTACGAGCGAGCCCGAAATCGAGCACCCGCACCCGACCATCGCGACCAAGCAGCACGTTCTCGGGCTTGAAGTCGCGGTGAACAAGCCCGGTTTCGTGGGCTGCGCTGAGCCCTTCTCCCGCGGCGCAGCACACATTCAGCACTTCTTCCCAAGGGCGGAGACGAGCCCTCATCCACTGCTTGAGCGTCACCCCTCGCACATACTCCATGGCGATGTAGACCTTGCCCTCAAACAGCCCCACCTCGTAAATTGTGACGACGTTCGGGTGTGAGAGCTTCGCCATCGCTTGGGCCTCTCGAAGGAATCTCCGGTTCCGACGACTGTTGCCGACCGTCCCCCGATCGTGCAGGACCTTCACCGCGACCTTGCGTCCAAGCTCCTCGTCAAAAGCCGTGTACACCACGCCCATGCCGCCACGCCCGAGCATGTCGAGCACCGTGAACCGCCCAACCTTGTCGGGGATGTTCGCGGTCGACGATTTGGTGGTTCGACGAATTCCTTGCTGGTCGCGCGCCATCGCCTTGAGGTCTTCCGTGTGAGTCGTTCCTCCCTCTTCCGGTGGGCCTTGGTCCTGCGGTCGCTTCATACCTCTTGGAACTCTTCTTGACTCGATGGCTCCTCAACGCGCCGCTGGCGCGCTGTCTCGCCTCGCCCTCCATAATAGCCCTACATAAAGCGCGTCAAACAGGAAAATCCCCACATAGAGCGCATACATGAAATACCAAGAGGGGATGTCCGGTCGTAAAATCGGCAGCAGAACAGCGCACTGGACCGAGGTGCAGGCGGTTCCAAGCATTTTGAGCCACGCCCCAGGGTACGAGAGTCCCCGAAGATCATCCCGCCGTTCAAAGTACATAAAAACAAACAGAACACTCATCACCAGATTGATGACGAACGCTACGATGAATCCGAGCATGTCCCCGAACATCACCACAAACGACAATTGGAGGACCAGGCACGCCACCACCAGCGCCAACAAGCTGGGATAAAAATGCCGACGGAGCTCGGGAATCGTCATATTCGCGGCGCCGTATTTCCACAAAATAGCGAGCAGGCCGATGTCGATGATCAGCCATGACCACTCGAGGATCGTCCACGCGAGGACGGGATTAGGAAGCACCGCCACCGCCATCGCCTCCCACGTAAAATTGAGGCAGATCGCCAACATGGGCAGCGAATGTGCGCGGTCACGGATCCCACGGTGAATGAAGAACCCGTAGGCCACCGTCCACAAGGCGCAACCTAGCACCCCTATCAAAAAGTAGGGATTTCGCGCCGGATGATGCCACCCCTCACGGACGTGCGCCATGAGACGCGTGTGCTTCTCTTCGAGGCTAATTTGGTCGACGGTCACACCAAACACCTCTGCCAACGCCTCGTTCCACGGGACTGACGTGTCGGGAATCACCAACATTTTCTCGCACCCCGAGAGGCTCGCGAGCATCATGGAGAAGAGCGTCAGCGCAAGCCCGCGCCTGGAGCCCGTCAACCATCGCCTTACGCGTCCCGCCATCACTCTGCCTCCATCGGGCAGGTGAAGGTCACGAAATCTGGGCGAGTCTCACCGGGCACCGCCCAGTCGCGGTGAAGCTGCTCTGGGATCCGGAAAGTCCGTGACGTGGGACCGAGTTCTTGCTCAATAAAGAACTGAATCATCCGGACCGAGAACGAACGGAACCACCGTCGCATGGGCCCCGGCCGGTCTACCGCGTGGTCAAGCAACAGCGCCAAGCCGGTGATGGAGTGAGCGATTCGATCCCGCACCGGATGTCGCGGGACCCCGAGCATGCGACACACCGAGGGGCTCACAAAGAAGCGGATGAGACTCCAACGAAACATCGCGAGCGGCCGCCCCAACACGTCACCGACCAGCCCAGCCAGCGCCTCGATCATCACAGCTCCCTCATGACTCGCACCGTGCTCACGCTTCGCCATGCGCCGCGTGAGCGCCGCCGCCTCCTCAAGGCTCTTCGGGATCACCGATGGTTCGATCCCCATGATCCGCCCCACAATCCTCCAGGATGCGAGATAGGCCTCGCCCTCACGGCGAGTGACGTCGAGTTTCATACGTCTGAGCCCGTCAAGCACGACCTGGCTGAAGCTCATCAACGTGTAGAGCAAATCCGCTTGATTGATTGGAATCCCGAGCTTGTCTACGTCCCATGCCCTGTCCTTATTCGTGAGGATCAGGTGGCGGATCGCCGCGTGCATTAACCGCACCTTCTGCGCCGAGCGAATCCCAAAACCGTCGGAGGTCAACCCCCCGGGAGCCATCACATCAAGAATCATCTGGGCGGTCTGGGCCACCCGTCGATTCGGCCTCTTGTTGAGGAAGCCCGTCTGGTAGAGCACCCCCACCGCGCGCTTGTTCGCGTAGTCGAACGGCAGCGAGCTGCAGCACAAAGTCAGCATAATCTCGGGTCCGTGGGTGGCGAAGAAGTTCTCTCCGATCCGTGCCTGCGCGACCTCAGCGGGGCTCACCTGACCCGTGGTCCGAAAGTACTCCTCTACATCGTCGGGAAGCGCCTCTGGGATCGGGTCATTGTTATCCAAAAGATGGGTCAATAGCTCCGTCACGGCGCCCACCTCGTCACGCGCAAAGATCTTTTGGATCACCTCGTCGGCCTCCGGATCCCCCTGGAGACGTAGCGCATCCAACCTCTCGTCCGTCCATTCGTTCGCAGGGTCGTTCACGGGGCGGACTCTACCAACCAGAGTCATCGTCGCGACTTCCGTGCAAAAAATAGGACCTTCGTGGAGTGCGCAGAAGACCGTAGGCGACCATGTACGCATCCAGCGACATCGCCGTCGACCAGGCCCGCGTCACGGCCAACGGAGAGCACGTCTCTTCGACCGCCTTCATCGCCGCGCGAGCGCTAAAAATCCCGATCGCGTGAGGAGGTGCATTCTCCGCGCGGCTGAGGCACCATCAAGACAGGGGCGCGAACGCCCCTCCCCCGGAGCGCACCATGTCCGACCTTCTCAACCCGGAAAACATCACGAATCTTCTGCTTCTCGTCTTCTTGCAGGCGGTGCTCGGCTTCGACAACCTCCTCTACATCGCGATCGAATCGCGCAAGGCGCCAGCGGCCTCTCAAAAGCGTGTGCGAAAGGCCGCCATCGTGGTGGCCATCGTACTCAGGATTCTACTGTTGTTTGTCATGCTTCACCTGCTGGAGTCGTTTCAAACGACGCTGTTCACGTTGGAGCTCCCAGGATTCGTGGAGGGTACTTTCAATTTCTCGGTCATCGTGTTTTTACTCGGAGGCGGCTTCATCATGTACACCGCGATCAAAGAAGTGACCCACATGCTCGCTACGAGCGACCTCTCCGAAGAGGTGAGTCGGCCGGGCGCGAAGAAGACAGCTGCCCAGGTGACCATGAGTCTCGTCATCATGAATCTCGTGTTCTCGTTCGACTCTATTTTGTCAGCCATCGCCATCACCAAGGTGTTCGTGGTCCTCGCCATTGCCATCGTTTTCTCGGGGCTATTGATGCTCCTGTTGGCCGACGGCGTCACCGTCTTCCTAGAGAAAAATCGTCAATTTGAGGTGTTGGGTCTCTTCGTTTTGATCATCGTCGGCGTCGTGCTGCTCGGTGAGGGCGGGCACGCCGCAAATTTGCAGCTTTTCGGCTACCACGTCGAGCCGCTGTCCAAGACGACGTTTTACTTCTCCATCAGCGTCCTGGTCCTTGTGGACCTCGTACAAACAAAGTACCAAAATAAGCTTTTCAAATTGAGACGGCGAGCCCAGGCGACGCCAGCCCCGGCGCCCTCGCAGTCCCCCTCCCCGACCGCGTAACGCTCACGCCGCGTGGGGGGACGCTCTCATGGGCGCGCTCTACATGAGAGACTCGCAATGGCATACTCTGGGCCATGCAGCGCGCGGTTGCCTCTCTCCTTGGATTTTCTCTGTTGCTGGCGGGACCAACGGCCTGCACTTCGTCGGACGGTGAGACGACCGATGGAAATATCGAGACGACGACCACCGACTCTGCGTCGACCGGGGTGACTGGTGACGGCGACGGCGACCCCCCAAACACGCCTTGCAACCCCGCCGACGATCCTGCACCTGGCATGTCCCTGGTCTGGTGCGATGACTTTGATGGACCGTCCATCGATCCAAACAAGTGGGAATTCGAGGTCAATGGCCAAGGTGGCGGCAACAATGAGCTTCAGTACTATACCGACCGTCCCGAGAACGCACGCATCGAAAATGGATCCTTGGTGATCGAGGCGCGCAAGGAGACCTATACGGGACCCGACGGGACCCGCGACTACACCTCCGCACGTCTGCGGACGCTCAACAAGGGCGACTGGACCCACGGTCGGTTTGAGATGCGCGGCAAGCTGCCTCGCGGACAAGGGATGTGGCCGGCCTTTTGGATGCTCCCTACCGACTGGGTCTACGGGGGCTGGGCTGCGAGCGGAGAGATCGACATCGTCGAGCTCATCGGCCAAGATCCTGAGACCGTCTATGGCACGCTGCACTTCGGCGGACCATGGCCCAACAACACAAGCTCCGCAGGTGTGACCGCCTGGGGCGAACACTCCTATGTGTTAAGCGGCAGCACCTTCAATGATGACTTCCACGTATTCGCCATCGAGTGGGAGACCAACGAAATCCGCTGGTACGTGGACGGTGTGCACTATCAGACTCAAACGGACTGGTACTCCACCGCGGCGAGCTACCCGGCCCCCTTCGACCAAGCCTTCCACTTTATCGCCAACGTCGCGGTCGGCGGCAATTGGCCTGGATCCCCCAACGGGTCGACCCAGTTTCCGCAGCAATTTCTTATAGATTGGGTGCGAGTCTTCCAGTAGCCGCTGTGGTAGGGTCGCAGCCGTTATGGAGGCGCGCTACCGATCCACCAAGCGGTTTTGGAACTTTCCGTGCTGCCACCGTCAACATAAACACGACGGACACTGCCGCTTCATCCACGGCTACTCCCGCGAGTTCAAATTCTGGTTCGAGTGTACCCATCTGAACGAGAACAATTTCGTCGTCGACTTCAGCGCGCTCGACGACCTCAAGTTGTGGCTCGAACACATGTTCGATCACACGGTCCTCATCAACGCGGACGACCCGGAGCGAGCCCTCTTTGAGCAGATGCACGAGAAAGAGATCGTTAATTTGCGCATTCTCCCATCGGTAAGCATGGAGGCGACGGCGAGATATGTCTTCGAGTACGCCGACGAGCTCGTACGAAAGTCGACCGGTGGCCGCTGCTGGGTGGCCAAGGTCATGGTGGCGGAGAACGACAAAAACTCGGCGGAGTATGAGCTGGTGAACTCTCGCGCGAAGAGCCCTCCGGAGAAGAAGCTAGACCCCATCGCCTCGGATCTCGCCGACTAGGGAAACATCAGCCGCACCGCGTGAATCATGGCGGCGTACTCCGGTGTAAGACGCAGCGCCCGATCCTGCAGGAGCGTGTCGTCGGAGCACGCCACCTGGCCGTCCCACCCACCGCACAACGATTGGACATCCATCCCTGAAATGTAGGCATATCCCGGGCGACCCACCTCACCGTTCCCGTAGAAATAGATGGGACTTCCGCTATGCCCCGCGCTCGCATCGCAGGAGTGTTTCACGTTGCGATACCAGCCCTCGGAGGTCTTTGCGTGGTACTCACCATAGTCGCAGGGGAACCGGTCACCGTACAGGTGCCTCGGCTCGCAGGAGGTCAACTCGGAGGTAGTTCCGGGCGGCGCATGCGGATCCGCCGGGTCATCCGTGCGGTTCTCGCCGTTGCCCGTCTTCCCATCGCAGCTCGGATAGCCGCGGTTGAATCGCAGGGGGCTCGTGGGCTGCGCCGCCCCCTCGTACCACCATCCCATCCACCCAAGGGTCGTAGCTCCGTGCGCGGCGTCGCCGAGTCGATCCGGCAAGACGACTACCGCGATATCATATTGCGCGATGCGACTCGCCTGTGTTCGCCATTGCTTTGGCAAGAACACCCACGCATCCTCCGAGACATCTCCCCCCAACGCAGACTCCCCAAACAAAAACGAGTTCCCGTTGCGGCCGGGCCGGATTGTGGGAGTCGACACCACCCCAGTACCCGAATTAAAGAGGCAATGCGCCGCCGTGAGGAGATGCCGTGGCCCCACCATGGTGCCGGTGCATCCATTGGACAGATGTGAAATCTTCCGCCACGGGTTGATGGTGGCCCCCACGTCCACATCTCCAATTCGCTGCCGGCTGTCGTGATTGGAGCTCCACCCTCGGTTTACACCTGGCGCCCGCTCTAGATCGTGTGGCGCCGCGGGCGGCTGAGACCTGGTGTCCCACGCTCCCGCCGGCTCCATGTACGCCGGGTCTTCATCGCGAGAGCCGTGATGCAATCCAATCCGCTGTCCGTGCCGGCTCGCCGCCCCACGCAGCACCTCCGGCATCGTCACGTCAAACATGGTGCCGGAGCGAAGATTCACGGCGGTGAACGTGCTGACATCGGGGTGAACAACACCCGCCTCGAAAATCTCAGGAGCATCCTCTTCGATCTCGGGGAACTCCTCGTCCCCCTCCCGCGTGGTCACCGAGTCTTCGTGCGCCGGCATATAATAGGTCACATCCACAACGATGGGCTCACACTCGAGTCGATCGCCAATGTCCCCTCCCGCGGCGCGCACCATCTCTTCAAGCGAGGCCCGGAGAAGCTCGAGGTCGTCGACCACTGCGTTTGTCAAATACCCTTCGCCGACGGAGCTAAGGCTCACGACCACCAGGCTCTCTGGGCCGCCCGAACAGTGCACGTCTCCAATCGAGTCTTTGCCATTGCTCAGCTTGTCGAGTGCGCATCCGCCCGAGACCAGTGAGAGACCTCCGACCAGGGTTACGGCCTTGACGGCAGCTCGAAGTCTGCCGTTCGTTCTACAAGATTCTACGCGCATTAACATCTCCACCATAACCGTATGGCGGTCGATTCATGGCATCCATAGGGCAAAGATGGACATGCTGGCGCGGGCCCGGCGGCGAAACAAATGTTGCCGGCCCTCCAGGGGCGACGCAGCCCGCGTCGCTCCCTAAAGACTGCAAAAAAAAGCCTCGTGGACGTCATCAGCATCGGTTGACGGATTTTGCTCACCTCTCCGCACACGTTGACATCGCGCGCGTTCTCCCACAGACGAACGCGCGGGTCGCCGCAGTTCCTGCGTCCTGGAACACCCCCGATAGCAGCCCAATCCTGAGCGATCCAGGGTGCATCGGTGACGCTCCTGCTCCTGGACCGCATGCACACCGTGGGTACGAGGTCAGAATCGAGCCGGGCGTGTCCAAACGTGAGCGGAGGCGCCGGACTCGTTCGCCCGTAACTTGCAACCCCGATCCTCGTGGCCGATAGTAGCGGGCGTGTCTCTTGCAGCCAGGCGTTCCACCGGCACCCTCCTCGCGTGCCTCCTCGCCGCCGGCACCCCGCTGGCGTGCACGATCGCCGAACCCGAGCACTGTGCGAACCTCGCGGGGGATCGTACCTGCGAGGCGAGGTACGGGGCGGACTTTCACTGCTCCCAGTGCTCGCTTGAGCGCGATGGCTGTACAACCGCATCCGTTCCAGCCTCGTGCTCGCCCGCGGAGGGGCTCCAAGACCACTGCGCGTACCAATCATCTCCAGATCAATTTTGTGCTGCGTCAACGCAAAGCGCTGCCCCGTTCTGCTCCGTGTGTGTACCCCTCGCCGCGAACAACGGATGTGTTGAGGCGCCGCCATCGGACGACTGCGATCTCGGCGGAGGCGACGACACCGGCACCGACACCGGCACCGACACCGGCACCGACACCGGTGACGAGAGCACCACGGGGACGCCCCCGGAATGTACGGAGGCCGATGCGGAGGTCAGCCCCGCTTGCCAAGCGCTCGATTCCGCCGCGCCCTTTTGCGACGCGTCGGGTCAGTGCGTCGCGTGCGACGGGACCCTCGACGCAAACGGGGCGTGCGCCAATCTCGACCCGAGCACCCCAATTTGTGACGGTGGCCTCTGCGTACAGTGTGTCACCACCGCCGATTGCTCGGGCGATACGCCGATCTGCGAGGCCAACAGCTGCCGCGCGTGTGTCGGCCACGCAGAGTGCCCCTCCGAGGCCTGCAGACTCGCGAGCGGCGCGTGCTTCGGGAGTGACGAGGTGCGATGGGTGGACGGGGGCAAGCCCCCAACCGAGTGTCTCAACGCCGACGGGCTGACAGAGACGACCGCGCTGTGCACCCTCGGCGACGCGAAGGCGAGCCTCTCGACCACGGGCGCCATCTTCGTCCTCTCGCAGGCGGGGGTGTACGAAGAGCAGGTCACCCTGCTCCCCGGGGAAGAGTTCGCGTTCCTCGGTCGCGGCGCCACCCCGCCCGTGGTGAACGCACCCGGCACGTTATCCGCCACCGCCACCGTATCGAGCGCCACTGCGTATTTCGCAGGTATCGAGATGAGCGGTAACACCTTGCGCTCCGCCATCGCCTGCGACGACCTCAGCAGCACCGGCGCGAGCACAATCTATGTGACCGACGCAAGCGTGCTGCGCCTCAACGCGCGCTACGGTGTCGAAGCCGACGGATGCGCCGTGCATGTCGAGGACACCCGCGTGGTCGACAATGACCTCGGTGGCCTCAGCGTCGCGGAAGGACAGCTGTGGATGGAGAACGCGAGTCTCGCGTTCAACGGCGTCTTCGGTCCGATGAACGCGTCTGGCGCCCTGCGCTTGGCGAACGTGAGCGTTGAGCAGTTCGCCTACAACTCGCTCGTCTACAACCAGGCCGTGGACCCAACAACCTACGGCACGTTGACCTGCGAAGGCTCCGTCACCGGAGAGCTTCGCAACAGCATTTTGTCGGGCCGAACCGTCGAGTCGATCTCCCCACTTTGCCCCTCCCAAGTTTCGATCACCCACTCGGTGGTCGACAGCGCCGCGCTCCTCGGCGGCACCAACGTCGACGCGGGACCGGTGGACAACAATCGCTTCGTCGATGTGCAAGGTGGCGACCTTCATCTGTCCGCAACCGTCCCCTTGTCTTGGACCACGGCCGCGTTGTTTGAAATCGGAGACCCTCCCCTCGATATTGACGGGGAGTCGAGAGACGCTGCGATGACCGCCGTCGGTGTCGACGAACCGAACTGAGCGGCGCGGCCCTTGCTGGCACGGCTTTCGACGCGTCCTCGCCAAGACGCGAATGAGTCCGCCCCATGGAGTTCGCGCGTGTGACGCGAGATTCCGCCTCGAAGGGGAGAGGTAAAATACTCGCTTTTCCGTGACGCTCGCGAACATCGTTTCTTTTCACCTCCACTCGCGTCAAGGAGGTCGACGACTTCGCGCCTCGGCGTCGACATTTTCTTCGACTTGTTTCTGTCTGCCGACGCGGCGTTGCAATGGACGCTGCGCGCGGTGCTCAGCGCCATCGTGCTCTACCTTGGCTACGCCCTGTGGACCCTGCACGTCGCCACCCCGTGACTCACCGAAGCACGGTGGCGCCGCGTCAGCGTCTCACGGAGTTCGTCGCTTCTACGCCAAGCTGCTGATCGATCCAGAGCAGGCGCTGCGCACACTGACGGCTGTCGGGTACGTGCTCAACGCACCGGACGAGGTAGTGACGCGCCTGGGGATACCACCCCAGCTCGCTCAACACCTTGGCCGCGTTGTAGTTGCGACCCTCGGAGGTCGGGTCGTCGTCCGCAATCTTCATATAATGAGGCGCCGCCCTCTCGAGCTCCCCCGCCTCATACCAGGTGCGCCCCAGTCGCTGGTGACCAAAGGGGTTGTCTGGCGCGCGCTCCACCACCCGCGTCCACAGCGTGACCGAGTTGCGCCACGCCAGGTGCTCATGCATCCCCACCCCAACCCACGCGAGGACGAGCCCCCCGAGAATGAACGGCAGGAGTCTCGAGGTCGTCACATATTTCACCAACGTTTCTACCAAGATCCACGACCAAAGCGGCGCGATCAAAAACAGGTAACGGTTGGCCATAAACACCGTCCCTCGGACGAAGTGAAGGTGCGGCAGCAGCAGTATCAGCGAGAAAAACAGCGGCGCAAAGCGGCGGTCGGACGACCGAAACCAGCGCACGAGGAGTGTGATCCAAGCGAGCATCACCCCGACGCCCAGCCCAACGTAAATCCGATGGATCGCGCCGAACGGGAGCGGGTCGTAGACCGGCGAGAGGTTCGCGGGCCACACGTATTTCGAGACGTAAAGTCCCGGGAGCTGAAGCTGGTCGCTCACGCTCAGCCGAAATCGATCGCCGTGCTCAAGCAAATCTGCACGAAGCACAACCGGACCTCGAGAGATCAGCGGCACAGCGCAGGCGCTGAGGACCGTGAGCGCGACGAGGGTGAGGATAAATCGTCTCGTCTTTAGACGCTCGATCCCCCCCCGTGGGGGAACGAACATGAGGCCAATCAACAGCGCCGGCATGACCACGAGGTGACCCTTCGCCATGATCGCGAGCGCTGTACAGGTGAACCCCGCGACGCCCCACCGAAGCGGTCGCTCCGCCGTCATCATGCGGAGAAGACACCCGAGCGCGGTGACTCCAAAGATACACGCCAGAAGATCTTTGCGTCCCGTGACCCACGCGATGGTCTCGACCTGCATGGGGTGTACAAAGCCGAGCGCGGTGGCCCACAACGCCACCGCAGGTGTCGCGCCGAGCCGCTCCAGCAGCCGGACCATGACAACCACGCAGATCACCAACAGCCCCAAGTTATGGAGGTGGCTCCAAAACGGCGACTGGCCATGCACAAGATAGTCGAGCCAGTGACTCAGATCCCTCAACGGTCTCCAGTTCGGTCGATCAGGAGAAAATATCGCCCACACATTGGAGGCCTCGCCGCTACGAATCAACGGATTCTCTACGAACAGCGCTCGGTCGTCGTAGTCGAGAAAATCATTGGAGAGGCTCGTGACGTGCGCCAAGAACACCGCGAGCACCACAGCCGGGAGGCCCCACCACGGCGCGTCGCCTTCCCTACGATGCTCCAGATTGTCTGACACTCGCACGCTGTCTTCGCGGGGAGCCAGGCTCCCCTCAGTCCTCAAGCGACGCTAGCGGATCGTCGCCTCCAACGTCAAGAATGGACGCGCACGCCGGTGAAGGAGCACGAGCCTCTCCGCCCGAGTCAGGGCGGCCGCCCCATGCAGAGACCTGCGGCGGCCCTCTCCATGACGGCATGACGCCCTGCCCTCACGGGCGACCACGGCTAAAACGGCAGCCCTTCGCAGGCGGAGTAGATATAGACCTCGCCGCCTTCCTGCGTCAGGACGTCGGACCCGAAGATCCCCACCACGAGCTCGGGGAGGGAATCTTGGTCAAAGTCTCCAGACACGAGCCCTCCGTCGGGGTTGGACTGGCTCAGGTTGGTCTCGATCGCCTTCGGTGCCGAGTCGAAGGAGCGGACGCCCGTGGCAAGGTGAATGAGGGTCGCCCCCTCGTAGTACTCCCCGTTCGTGAACGAGAAGGACCCACGGATGACATCTTGCTGTCCGTTAAGGTCCACGTCTTCCACGAGGATCTGCCTCGATCCACCGGCACCAGGCAGACCCACCAGCAGGTCGCTCGCCGGGAACCCACCGACGCCGTCGCCGTAGCCGATCCAGATCGCCCCCTCGTCGGAGGCGTTCGGGACCGCGTCGTCGTACGAACCATAGGCCGCGAGGATGTCGAGGCTCCCGTCGCCGTCCACATCCGCGACCTCGATCCCCTGGCCGAACCTGCCATTAGCTCCGGTCCCCTCCTGGATCAGCTGCGCGGGTCCAAAGGTCCCGTCCCCTACGCCGGGCATCCAGTAGACGGCGCCGGCGAAGGCTTCCATGGCTAGATTCGTCGCGCTATCCGCACCAGAGATGAGATCTGGGATCATGTCCCCGTTGAGGTCTCCAACGGCGATGGCGCTGCCGAACGTGCCGTTCGTGGCGGGTCCAATCACCGGGGTGGCAGGTGCGAACGCTCCAGCGCCGTCGCCAAGGGCCACGAAGACCGCGCCATCGTAGTCTGGGCCGACCTGATAAAAAGGCGCGCCCAAGAGCACGTCAGGGTTGTCGTCGCCGTTGACGTCCGCAACGATCGTCTTGTACCCGGCGTAGCAGCCCGGCACCCCGCTGTTGATGACTGTCGGTGTCGGGTTGAAGGTCCCGTCGCCGTTCGACAAGAACACCTTGGCGCCGCCCTCCTCGTTCGCCCCCATCCGCGTCGCGCCGCCAACGATGTCGTCGAACCCGTCGAGATTCACGTCGCCCACCGCGACAGAGTAGCCAAGCAGGTCACCGAACCCCGAAGTATTGTACTCCCCGGGCAACGGACCCTGGCTCGACGGCGCCAGCTTCACCCCGTCGCTGAGATACACATGGAGGGTCCCCTCAGATTGATTGATCGCTCCAACATTCGACGACCGAGCACCCACGACGAGATCGAGCGTCGGCCCTGCGTCAAAGTGTCCCGTCGCCAGGTCCGCGCCAAAGCCCCTAATCATCGTCGACGCAGGTACGAGCGTCCCGAACCCTCGAAGGCCGAGGTCCGCTTGGTCGTAGACTTCCCCCGCGTCCACGTTCAAGACCCCGTCTCGACACAGCGGGAAGCTGCAGTCCGCGTCGCAGTCCGCTGAGGAGCCGCCACCGCCGAGGTCGCAGTCTTCACCGGGCTCCACGGTCCCGTCTCCACATAATGTCGGGCAAATCGTCTGGTTCCAGTCGTAGCCAAGACAGTCGGGCCTGCACAACACGGGCCCGGGCATGGAGAAGCCGAAATCCGTGCACTCCGCTGGCATCGCCAAGCTGTCGCAGACCTCCCCGGGGTCCACCTGGCCGTTCCCGCACGCGGGCTGGCACGTAAACATCGTGCAGACCTCGCCTCCGAGGCATGCGACGCCGCACCCCCCACAGTTGGCCGAGTCGCTGCTGATATCCACACACCCGCCCGCACATGGCTCTTCCCCCGGGGGACAACTCGGTGCGCAACTCCCACCGGCGCAGACCTCCCCTGCGCTACAGACGACACCGCAGCCGCCACAGTTGGACGGATCCACATCACCATCGACGCAGGTGCCACCGCAGTTCAACGTTCCAGGCCCGCACGACACCTGGCACGATCCGCCAGCGCACAACTCCCCAACGCCGCACGCAGCCGCACACGCTCCGCAGTTGGCCTCGTCGGTCTGGGTGTCCACACACTGTCCGCTGCACTCGAGCGTGCCGGCGCCGCAGTCCGTGTCGCACACGCCTGCAGTGCAAAACTCTCCAGCGGCACAGATCGTCCCGCACGCGCCACAGTTTGTGGGGTCGTATTGAAGATCGACACAGCTCCCGCCGCAGTCCACCGCCCCGGCGGAGCATTGCAGTCCGCAGACCCCCGACTCACAGACCAAGCCGGCGGCGCACGCGTCTCCGCAGGCGCCGCAATTCGCAGGATCCACGCTGGTGTCCACACAACCGCCGTTGCAGGCCACGGTGGTCCCGCCGCAGCTTGAGGTGCAGGCACCCGCAGCGCAGTACTCCCCGGCGCCGCACACCGTATCGCACGCGCCGCAATTCGCAGGGTCGACATCGGTGTCGACGCAGGTGTCATTACACGTGACCGTACCGGCCCCACACGACGACGCGCACGTCCCTGAGCTGCAGACCTCGCCCGCGCCACAGACCGTGCCACACGCGCCACAATTCTCCGGGTCGACGCTCGTCGCGACACAGCTCCCTGAGCACTCGGTGGTTCCCACCGGGCATTGCAGCCCGCACACACCCGCGTCACAGACCTCGCCGGCGCCGCAGGCCACGTTGCAGCCCCCGCAATGTTCCGCGTCTTTCTCGATGTCGACGCATCCGTCGCCACAAAACACAGTGCCCCCCGAGCACTTGAAGGCGCAAGTGCCGTCCACACAGAACTCGTCGCTCGCGCACATGGTCCCGCACGCGCCGCAATTCTCAGCATCCACCGAGGTGTCCACGCACACGCCTCCGCACTCGGTCGTACCCGTTCCACACCCGAGCGCGCACATGCCGTCAGAGCAGACCTCTCCTTCGGCGCACGAAACCCCGCACGCTCCACAGTTGGCCGGGTCAAAACGCGCGTCCACGCAGGTACCGTCGCAGTCAAGCAACTCCGGTGGGCACCCTAGGTCCTCCCCCGTCGTCGAGTTCCCGTCGTCCGTCGCCGTCTCTTCGCCCCCTGTCTCTGCGCCCTCTGTCTCTGCGGCGGTGTCTGCCGGAGCATCCGAGGTACATCCGGCAACGAAGAGCAATGCGGAGGTAACACCAGAGAAAACGTGACGGAGAAGCTGTGTTCGCGAAATAGTTAGGTGGTTCATTGTCGTGTCTTTGTGGTTCGTAGAGAGAGACGGCTGCCTCACTCTGCGAAGCAAAACGGGTTCATTAGCACTCATCACCACTGGAGAGGCCGGTTACGGTCAGGGTGTACAAGGCACAGGTTCTGACCTCCCACATGATCACCTTGATGTAGATGTAGTGACCGTTGTTGCCGGACAGGGTGTCGTCCTTACATGTCCGCACGGATTCGTTGGTGCCGGGGCCTGCGTACGACCCCCAACTCGATGACCCACTGCAAGAGTCCCGGAGCACGTAGATGTCGTAGTCCTCCCCGGTGGGCACCTCTAGCGTCACATCGACCTCAAGATCATTCGGGAGCACCGCGCTGCTGGTCTCGGAGACATAGACGCGATACCAGGCCTCTCCCGACCCGGAGATTTGTTTTGAGCCGCTCCCGTCCCCGGGTACGGTCCCGAGGTGGGTATAGCTCGAACAGCTCGGATTCAAGTCGAGATCGTTTTCGCATCCATCCACATCCGACCCGTTTTGATCGCAGTATCCGCTTGAGCACTCGATCACCTCGCAGGTCCCTGTTGAACAAGACTCGGTGGCGTTGGCCAGCGCGCAGGCCACGTTGCAGCCGTCGCAGTCGGTGAGCGTCTTGGTCGACGTCTCGCATCCGTTGTCCACGTCGCCGTCGCAACTCTCATACCCGCTCGCGCAGTTGGGCACGCACACGCCGCCGCTGCAGGAGGTGCTCCCATTCGAGTTGCTGCAGGTGTTCCCGCAGCTGCCGCAGTTCACCGCCGAGGTGTTTGTGTTGATCTCACATCCGTTGAGATCAGACCCGTCGCAGTCTTCGTATCCGGTGTCGCACGTGGTCACCTGGCAAATCCCGGACGCGCAACTCTCCGCCGTGTTGGCAAGGTCGCAGACATCACCACACGCCTGGCAGTTGTCGTTGGTGTTCAGCGGCGTTTCGCAACCGTTGTCGGGGTCTCCGTCACAGTCTGAATACCCCGTCGCGCAGGAGGGCTCACAAAAGCCGTTCACGCAGCTCGTGGTTCCATTCGCGTTCGTGCAAGCGTTCCCGCACGAGCCGCAGTTCGCCACCGTGTCGAGCGGATCGTTGACACACGAGCCCGGCGTGGTCCCCGTGCACGAGCCGGTCGCGGGCGAGGTGCAGCCAGTGCACGTCACCGAGGACGTCCCCGCCGATTGCCCCGGACAGACCTCCGCAGCAGTCTCGCACGCCCCGAGCCCGCTGCACGCGCTGTCGGAGGCGTTCGCCTCTTGATAGCAGACGTCGCCGATCCACCCGTCGTAATAGCCGCCACAAGAGACCCCGCCGCACTCAGCCTCGGGATCGGTCCCCGCCGCATGGTCGGTGCACGTCCCGACGCTTCCCGGCACATCGCAGGCCTCACATGTTCCGTCGCAGACCGAGCCGCAGCACACGCCGTCTACGCAAAACAGCCCGCCCGCGCAATCGGTGGCATCGACGCAGCCTCCCCCAACGCCGGCGTCGGGCACACAGACTCCTCCGGTGCAATTCGCTCCGGGGTCGCAGTCCCCGTCATCGATGCACGAGATGGCGCAGTCCGGGGGCACCTGGTTGGTCGCCGCGGAGCAGGTCACTGGTGGATATAGACCGCAGTTGTTCGCCACGGTGCCGTCGCAGCCGCTGTCGTCGGGAACATCCGCCGTTTCACAGGCGAAGTTGCCTCCACACACACCGCCGACTCGGGTCCCCTGACAGCCCGCCGCGTCGATACAAATAGAGGCCTCATCGAGGAACGTGCAGTTGCTGTCGCCTGCGCAGCAGTCTCCACCATCGCAGCAATAACCGTTGGCGCAGTAGCCGCTCTGGCAGTGATTGCTCGCGCTGCACGGGTCGCCGTTGGGCTCATCGAGCACACAGACGTTGTTGACGTTGCAATAGGCGTCGGGATCGCAGTCCCCATCACTCGAGCAGTTTTGACTGCATGTGGGGCTATTTTGGTTCTCGCCGCCGCTGCAGGACGCGGAGGGATACGGCCCACAGTCGTTGGCCTCCACCGCGTTTGTACACCCGCTGTCGTCGGCGATGCTTGCCGTAGTCCCGCAGACATTGGCCGTGCAGGTGGCGTCATCTCGAGTTCCCTGACAATTCACCGCGTCGTCGCAGGCTGGATCCGTGCTGTATGAAGACGGGCAGTCCGAGGCGACGGCGCAACAGTCACCGCCGGAGCAGCAAAACCCATTTTGACAGTGATCGCTCGTGCACTCGTTCGCGCCTCCGCACGGGCTCCCGTCGTCCGCGTCCGGCTTGCACTCGTTGTCAGTGGCGTCACAGTAGGCCTCCGCGTCGCAGTCACCATCGTCGACGCACGAGGTCGCGCAGGTCGGGTTCGACTGATCCATCTGACCGGAGCAGAAAACCGACGGATACGGTCCGCAGTCGCTGGCTTCGATCGAGGTGTCGCAAGCGGTGTCATCGTCGACCGTGCCGCTGCTCGAACAGACCGAGTCCCCGCCGCAAAGGGTCTGACCACGCACCCCTTGGCACGCGGCGGGCTGAGAGCACACGGGCACATCCGACGCGCTCGCCGGACAATCAGAGTCGTTTTGGCAGCAGTCCCCTCCCGCGCAGCAAAATCCATTTTGGCAATGGGCCGACGCGCAGTCCGAGACCTCGTCGCACGCCACCCCATAGCCATAGTCTGCCTCGCAAACTGAGGCGTCGCAGTGGGCCAAGGGCACGCACAGGGTGTCATCCTCGCCGTTGCACGCCGTGGCGCACACATCGCCCACGCTGCCTCCCCCCGCGCAGGTGTAGTAGCCGCACTCAACCGTCTCTGACTGTACGCACCCGTCCTCCGCGCACATCTCAGCGCCGTAGTCGAAATATCCGACGGTCCCGAGCTCGCAGCCAGCCGCCAGGCAATCGGTGGGGTCGTTGTCGACGACCTCGTCGCAGTCGTTGTCGAGACCGTCGCAGATCTCCGGAGACGAACTATTAACGGTGGCGTTCTCGTCATCACAGTCGGGTCCAAAGCAGCCCTCGCCCTCTCCATAAACATCGCCGTCGCCGTCAATGCAGCAGATCCCGTTATCTGGGATGCACTGCTGCAACACGATGCCGTCGTCGACGTTGCCGATGAGGCCACATGTGAATCCCGCGGGACAGACGGAGGGGTCCCGTGCACACGAGACGGTGCAGTAGTTGCCACCAGAGAGCGGCACACAGAAGTCGGAGTCGTCACCACAGTCATTGCTGCTCTCACACGCGTTGCAGAACGTCTCGGGCGCGGGTACGCACAAGTCCACCGGGCCGCTGTCGGTTTCAACCTCTTGACACACAAAATCTTCAGGACAGTCATTGCCAAAACAGGCCTCCACACACTCCCCAACGGCCTCTCCGTCAGGAAAAAAACAGAAATCCATGCAGTCGCTGTCGTCGAGACACGGATCCCCTGGGAGGCCATCACCCGTTTGTCCGTCGTCAGACCCACTGGTGCTGTCATCTTCTTCCCCCGTGTCGGTGTCCGAGCTTGTGACGCCAGCATCGTCGCTCGTCGCACCAATGTCAGTGCCCACCGAGTCTTCGCCAAAGCCTGTCGCAGACTCTCCTACACTTGTACAGGAGGCGAGAACGAAGAACGAAAGAGCCGTCAACCCCGTAAGTAACAATGAGCGCACACCACTATCTGCGTGGCACTGGGAACAAACGCAACCGGCAGGCATCTCCCCTCACGGCGAACCTACAACGTTCGAGGCCTCGCGCGAGATCCGTGCGGAGAGACGCGACGAGGCACGGACCGAACACAGACCTTGAATCGATCTGAATTGAGTCGATGTGTCCGTCATTCAACCTCCTCTCAACAGCGGCGAACAAAAATGAGCCACACCAAGCAACCCGCAAGGCTGTTCCCACGCTCAGGACTGCGCCCGTCGCATCTACCGCAACGACGTCCACACAATTTTGAGTCCCAATTTTGATAATCCGAGTGTGCGGATTTTCGTCGTCGAGTGACACCGCCTCCATCTGCGCCCCAATATGCGCAGGAGACGCAAGCTCTCGGTGCGATCGTGCACGCCCAGGTCGACGCGCCGCCGACCACATCCGAGATCTTGCCATACCTGACTCTCGCGCTGTCGAGTCGCAAGCTGTCACCCCTCTGCGTACGCACACCCAGCATGCTGGCCGCTCGATTTAGCCCCCTCCGCTCGCCAGACGCAAAAGGTGTGTCAGGCTGCCGGCGTGCCAGAGGGCCCCGAGATTCGCCGCGCCGCGGACAAAGTCCAAGCTGCCATCGTCGGACGGCCCATACGCCAGATCTTCTTTGGCCTCCCTGGCCTCTCCAAATACGCGCGCGCCATGGAACGCGCGCGAGTCGAAGAGGTTCAGACGTTTGGCAAGGCCATGGTGACCCACTTCGACCACGGGCTCTCGGTGTACTCGCACAACCAACTCTACGGGAAGTGGTACACGGTGCGGCCAGACCAGGACCCTGCGACCAACCGCCAGCTCCGATTTGCGGTGCGAACGGACCACCGCGACGCGCTGCTCTACTCGGCCTCAACCATCGAGGTGCTGCGTCGCGAAGACGTTAGAGATCACCCGTTCATCTCGCGCCTCGGCCCCGATCCCCTCCACGACGACGTCGACGTCACCACGTTCTCCAAGCGACTGCGCGACCCCGCGTTTTCAGGGCGCCAGGTCGGAACCCTGCTTCTTGAGCAGTCCTTCGCTGCCGGCATTGGTAACTATCTGCGCTCCGAGATTCTCTTCTTCGCAGGCGTACACCCATGCGCGAAGCCCAGGGCCTTGGATGGAAACACCCGGCGCAAACTCGCGCAAAAGTTGGTCGAGATCACGCGCCGAGCCTACGCCACGGGAGGCGTCACCGATGAGCCACGCCGCGTGAAGCGCAACAAAAAGGACGGGCAGCGTCGAGGAGAATACCGCCACGCGGTGTTTCGAAGGGTCAAGCAGCCATGCAGAGAGTGCGGCGCCACGATCTCCGAGGCCGACTTCTCCAGTCGTCGGTTGTTTTGGTGCCCACGCTGCCAGCCCGCCGTGTGAGCCGCGCATCCTCGACCGTCCAGCCCCTCTAGCGCTGCCGTCTTTTGCTAGGATGTTCCATGGCATGGATACGCAGCCGCACGCGGACGACCGCGTGCCTCTCCTTAAGCATTGTGGCCGCGTGCGCGTCAGAGGGACTTGAGGGGTCGTCGGAGGGAGACGCCTCCACCACGGCGCTCTACGACACGACAGACGCCGCGGACGACGCCGACGCGACCGGTGCCTCCGGGACCATGAGCGAAGCCGGCGACGAGGAAAGCAGCGGCGACACCTCGACCGACGATGGCGGTGACGGCGACACCTCGACCGGTGACAGCGATTCATCGACCGGTGACAGCGATTCATCGACCGGCGACGGTGACGGTGACGGCGACGGCGACGGCGACGGCGACGGGATCGACTGCGATGGCGTGGACGCGGACACCGTGGCGTGCCGCTGCTTCGAGGGGGTCTACGCCAACGGGATCCCCCCGGGCCCCGACTACGACGCGCTGGAGCAGGCCGCCCTCAACGACGGCGATCCCGATCTCGTGTTCGAGATCGGGAGCCACTGCCACGGCACCAACAACCAAGACATCTTCGACATCGAGCGGGTGGTGTTCTTGGGGGACTCGGTGACCGTCGGGACGCCTCCCACCGAGGTCCCGGACTACTACCGCTCCGTGGTCGCCGACGCCCTCGCCGCCCAATTCGGGCTCGCGCCTCCTGGGGGGCTGTGGAAGACGGCGGACCCCTTCAACGGCACCTCCATCGTGCAGGACGCGGGAGACTTCTCCAGCTGCGCCAAGTGGGGCGCCCGCACCGACGACTTCTTGATGGGTGGCGACCAGATCGACAAGTGCTTCCCCCCGGAGAAACGTGATCTCAACACCCTCGTGGTCATGACCATGGGGGGCAACGACGTCTCCCGCCTCGCCGGGGACGGCATCGGCGGCTCACCCAAGCCCCCAGAGGAGCTGTGGGCCGACGTGGAGCAGTTCGTGCAATACAAGCGCGAGGCCATCGAGTGGCTCAAGGATCCGCTCAACCTCACAGGCGAGGTCTTCGTGGTCTTCGCCAATATCTACGAGTACACCGACGGCACCGCTGACCTGCTCTCCTGCCCCGCCGCAGGCACCGCGGGCTTCGACGAGAACTGGATGGACCCCGCCCTGCTCATGGAGATGGCGGTGTACGCCAACGAACAGTACGCCCACATCGCCTACGAGACCGGCAGCGACCTCGTGCTCATGCTCGAGGAGTTCTGCGGGCGCGGGTTTCGGCGCGACGACCCCAACACCGTGTGCTACCGCGGCCCGGGCGAGCCCGCCTACTTCGACCTCACCTGCATCCACCCCACCGGCACCGGCCACCTCGCCCTCGCCCAGCTATTTCTGGACGTGATCGAGGAGTAGTGGGTTCTACGGGAGGTTCACCGCCCTCCCGTGTCTCCGCCGGGGCCCACCCCGCTGCGTCGGCCGCGTTCGATGGTGCCTGGTATCTTTGCCGTGAGAGGTTTCGCCGCAACGGCTGCTAGCATGATGCGGTGACGTTGCCCGCATCGAAGGCAAACCTAACCGTGCTCAGCATGCCAGTTCATTCATATTCCCCGGTTCAAAACGACTCCGACGCCCGGCGAACGTCCGGCCCGGCCGCACGTATCCCCGCCTGGAAGACCTGTGCGCTGTGGGCCCTTGGCGCGCTACTCGGGTGTTCGGGTGAACCCGCGTCCACGACTGCATCTCGCCCGCACGAGACGTTGAATGGGGCGACACCCTCCGCAATGCCAACACCAGACGTTCGCGAGGCGACGGTCTCCGCGACCATCGCCCCCCAGAGCAACGCTTCGGAGCGCGCGCTGGATTATCTCTCCAGGCTCCCTGACGAACAGTTTCGAGTGGACACCGCGGTCGCCCTGTTCGAGGCGAGCCGGTGTGACTCACTTCCTGGGCTCACCACGGCCTGGGAACGCGCGCTGAAACTGGCGAACCGAGACGATGACCACCCGATGCACGGGCTCTGGGATTCCGCCGCGTCGTTCGAGCTCTCCAAGGTTCGGCAGCGCGCACCTCTGCCGGTCGCAGGTGATCAGAGGTCCATCTTTCGCGGCATGGACCGCGTGATGGCGGAGGCCGTCGCCTGTGAGGCTCGCTCGTTGCCTGCCGAGGTCCCTGCCTTCATTGCAGAGCAGCTCGTGGACGATGGAGGCTACCTCACCACGCACGCCATCTGGACCATCCAACGCCTCCGCGTGGGCTCCTGCATCGACGAGGAGCAGGCCGCGCGCCTGCTCGAACCTCATCAGCGGCGACTCCTCGCAGCCCTGGCTGCCCCTCGCGACGCCTCGAGCCCGGTGACGACGCTGGAGGCCGATCTTCTCGCGGAACAGATCGCCATGGCCCGTGCGGTGGGCGTCACACGCGACGAGCTTACCGCGCCATACCAGCGCCTGCTCGACGCGCAGCGACCTGACGGTGGCTTCGGCACCTCGCAGCCGCAGCAAAATTCCAGGCTTGAAGTTCACGCCACCGCTGTCGCGATCTGGGCGCTCGTCTGCTGCGGTTCCAGCGAGGTTCCTCGCGAGGAAACGCCGGCTACGGGATCATTGAAAGCACCCGTGGTTCCATAGATGGTCTACGCGCTCCTCGGCATTCTCGTTGTCGGGAGTCCCTACCGGGGTCACGGTCGGCCGCCAGAAAAATCGCATCTCCAGGGTCTCAAGCGCGTCCCCTCCGCCATGCGCGGCGTTCCACTCCCTACACAAAAATCGGGCGTAGTGCATGGCCAGGGCCGGATTGGCACCATAGGCGAGTCGTCTCAACATGCCGTACCAGCGCACGTTGGCCGCGTCGCCGGGGGTTCGAAACGCGGATGGTGACGCTTCACCTTCGAAGATGGCGTCGTCGCCAGGGGGACGCCCACCGGCCGCGAGCAGATCGACACCGCGGCGATCCCGGAGCAGACCCGTGATCTGAAGACGACCCACGCGCTCGGGGGGTGACGCGAACATCTGCCATCCCTGCTGCAAAAAGAACGTCTCACCAAACGCCGCCACCACCGATGGGGCTGGAGTGCTCTGACGCACCGTCCGTACATGCCAGTCCACATGCCAGGCGAGCAGCAGCACCCCGAATATGGCACACACGCCGTCGAGGCGACCTGGTTTCATCGCTCCCTGGGGCGCCCGCCCCTCTTCCAGGTCCCACCCTGCGAGCGCCTCGATCCTCTGACCCCCACGCGAGAACAATCGGCGCAACCAGGGCGCAAGTTCCCCTAGATAGGGAAGGAGCAGCACCCCCACCACCCGCGGGAAGGGACCGATATAGAGCAATGCGCCAAAGCCCATGACCATGATCAGCAGCGCCAGCGCCACCACGGCCCGCAGCCGGGGCGTCTTTAAGGTCAACACCAGGGCGCACGCCCCCGCCATCTCAAGCCAAGGCACCAGCCGCACGAGCCCCGCAGGCACCCAAGACAGGTCGGCTTCCGACCGAAACCAGGTCACGTGCTGAGCGTCCAGGCCGATACGCGCCACGGCCGTCCCGGTCTGCCACGCCTCGTGATCCAGCTTGGCGTAGCCGGCCAACCCTACCACCGTCACCACGAGCAGCAGGTGTCCTGCTTTGCTGATTCGCTCGCAGAGCTCCGCGGGCCGCTGCCAGGTCCCCCGCAAGTTGGCCGATTCAGTCTCGTTGGCGCGAGGCCGGTGCCAGGTGCCAGGTGCCCTCGGGTGCCAGCGCCGCCCAGAGCAGCGCCAGACGCCGCGCCGCATCCCACCCGCCCCCCACGTAGAGATTGCGGAGTTGCGCCGACGAGGTGAGCACCCACGCCACCCAGAGCCACACACGGACCTTCCGACCCCGACAGATCATGACGCCCGCCGCGGTGGCGAGCCCGAGCAGCGCCACCTGCCCCAGCCCGTGGCCCGTCGCGAGGTGCAGCGACCAGCCCAACTCGTGAAGCTGGGGGAACTCCACGGGAAGGCTGCCCCGCGGCACCACGCCCGCCTCCGCGTAGTGGGCATGAGCATCCATGGCCCGCTGCGCCGCGTCGAGGATGACCACCATGCCGAGGCCCAGTCGGTACCAGAGGCCTCGGGCTCTGGTACCTGCACGGGCCGACATCCCGTCGGACCGTTGGCCCGGCGGGTGCGTTGCTCCTATCGTGGCCATACCCTCCCTCTGGAATCCTGGAGGGCTCTAGCAGCCGTCGGTGGAGGCCGTACGGCCCTGCGCGCCGTTGTTCCCCGCACTCGTCCCCCCGGACCCGGGGGTCCCGATGGAGAACGAGGGCGCGCCGAGGAGCGTGAGCGAGGAGGCCCCGTCGCAGTAGACCCCGATGCTCGGACCGCCGCCGCCGCCGCCGCCCGCACCGCCGTTGCCACCGGCACCGCCAGCACCACCACCGCCACCGCCGCCCGAGTCGTCCTCGCCAGAGCTCGGCGAGCCGCCGATGCCGCCGCCGCCGCCGGACCCGCCGCCGCCGCCGCCGCCGCCGATGCCGCCGACGCCCGTGCTCACCACAC